>JAFSCP010000041.1 GCA_017436705.1 Bacillota bacterium | reverse complement strand
TTCCACAAATAACAGAATTGAAGGTGGGGTCAATTCAAGATTAAGAGAGATGCTGCGTGAGCACAGAGGGCTTTCTGTTGAGAGAAGAATAAAAGCGGTTTTCTGGTGGTGCTACATGCACTCGCCGAAACCGCTTTCAGTGTCTGAAATATTAGAAACGATGCCTACTGACAAAAGTATTAATGACATCTATGTGAAAATGACAAAGCGTGAAAAGATAGAGGATTCTATTCCTTACTGGGGTGATGCAGTCGTATGGGGAGAGCTACATCACAGTGCAGATTATCCTGTAAATTGGGATTAGTCCATCAACGCTTTTTGTCCTATAAGCCTAAAAAAGCCGGATCAGGTGCTGCTGGCGCCCGGTCCGGTTATTTTTTTATGGCTATTTATTTTTCATGCGCTTTTCGGCGATTTCCATGGCTTTTTTGTATGGCATCAGCATGCCTTCGTTCATTTTATTGCCCATCTTGCTCTTGATTTTAGGGTTGGCAAGCATTGCACCGACAAGGTACATGGCCATCATGCGGCCCCGGTTTTTCTGAGGGAAGTCGTACTGGCCGTGGGATTTATAGAACTTGTGGTCTGCACGCATCATGCCCTGCATTGTCCAGATAAGGTCGCGGAAAATTTTCATGCCGCCGATTCCGTAGAAATTCTGTGGCGGTACGTAACCTTTATCGAGACTGTAGGAAAGGGTCTGGGCGAGGCGGTCAATTTCACCGTCAGGGTCTTTTTCGTCAGTGGCAACACCGGCCAGGAAATTGTGGCCTACTTCTGCACGGCCTTCAACAATCATCTGAAGATTGAATTCGCGGCTGTAATCTCCGCTGATAAGGTATCCCAACGGCATACCCATAGTCACGGTGCGGTGGCCGTTGCAGAACTGGCGATCGTCGTACATTTTGAAAACTGAACCCATGGAGTGGTCGCTGATTGAGAATGCGTAGACCATGGCTTCGCCGGTCTGCAGATTTTCTCTGAGAAAATCGTCGAAACCGTCTTTGTATATACACTTTCCGTCAACTGCGCAGTTGAAACAGCCAAGGCATCCACCTTTGAAAGGATATTCGCGGATGTTTACCACCCGGCTTCTGCGGCTGAGGACAGCCTGGAAACGCTCAATCATGGAAGCAAGCTGTTTGTCTTCAGGACGGCAGTCGGTGATGATTACAACGTCACCGGTTTTAGCGGTATCAGCTGCAGCGGGTACTGCCACTGGTCTGTGAGCAGGTGCAGGCAGCGATGCAGGTGCTGATTCATATGCATCATTTTCAATGCTCCAGCATACGAAGCCGAAGAAGTTTTCGGCTTCTTTACGCCCCTGGTCAGTGGTCAGATCGTCCATATCAGCAGAAAGTCCGCGTATATATTTCATGCCCATGTCCTGGATATTGTCCTGAACATAGCGGTGAGCAGTTACGTCGTAGAAATGTTTGGATGTGGAAAGCTGGGTTGCAAATTTGCCGGTCAGGTCGAGACCGGATGCCTTGAGCAGCTCAATGAAACGGTGAAGCTGGCATGGTGCAATAAATGTATAAACCGGGTAAGAGAAGATGAGCAGATCAGCTGCCTGAACAGCTTCTTTTGCCGGTGAAAAATCTTTTTCCAGTGATTTTATTTTCTGGCCCACATTTAGTACTTCAAAAGTATGCTCCGGGTGAAGAATCTCAAGATATTTTATGGTCTGAAGAGTTACGCTGTAAGCGCCCTTGGGGCTGCCGTTTAAAACTAGTATTTTCATGTTTATCAAGCTCCTGTTATTATAGTCATATTAAGTGTATCATATTTTTTATCCGGAAACCATAGAAAATACTTGCAAAACTCCCGGAAATGTGTATAATTAAGGAAGTGTGATACGGCTCCATGGTCAAGCGGTCAAGACACCGCCCTTTCACGGCGGTAACCCGGGTTCGATTCCCGGTGGAGTCACCAATAATCAAAAGGGTAGGTTTTAACCTACCCTTTTTGATTATTCGAAACTGTATGCAGGGAATCGGACCCGTGAGGGCGTGAGCGTCAGTGAGAAGCACCTGTGGTGCTTCGAACAGCGAACGGTCCGCAGGCGACCGTAAGGGGAGCCGAGGACGCAGGAGGCGAGCGGAGCGAAGCATCCGGTCGATTCCCGGTGGAGTCACGGCAGAGCGGAGCGAAGCATCCGGTCGATTCCCGGTGGAGTTACGACGGGGCGGAGCGAAGCACATGAGTGGAGTCACGGCAGGGCGGAGCGAAGCATCCGGTCGATTCCCGGTGGAGTCACGACAGGGCAGAGCGAAGCACATGAAAGGAGAAACATAATGATCAAACATATTATCATCTGGAAACTTAAAGAAATGCCTGCTGAGGAAAAAGCAGAAAAGGTAAAGCTCATCAAGGAAAACCTGGAAGGTCTTGCAGGCAGAATTCCAGGAATGACAGAAATCAGAGTGAACATCGCAGACATTGACACATCAAATGCGGACGCAATGCTGGATACAACTTTTGTGGATGAAGAGGCCCTGCATGCATATCATAAAAACCCTGATCACAATGCTGTGGCGAATACGTATATCAGACCTTTCATCGAAACAAGACTTTGCGTGGATTATGAAATTTAAGTTTTGACGACGGTAATCGGCAACAATCGACAAACCCTCGGTAATGCAGCTTAAACTGTCCCAAAACTAAAAATAAAGCCTGCAGAGCAGACTTTATTCTCAATATATTATACCGGAGTAATTTCCATGAAATGTTCAAGGAGCTTTTTAGTTATCGTATTGATTTCTGAAAAGTTCCTTTTGTTTTTTTCTTCTAAAATCAGGAAACCGTTCACATAGCCGCCAAGATGTTCCAGCGGACTGGTATCATCAAGAAACATGCGGGCATTGATTATTCGGCTGCCTTTGATGTTTTCTGCAGGAAAACTGAAGGCAAATGTCCCGTCAGATGCAAAAGTACACTGGTATGGCTGCTCATGGCTGCTATAAGATGTATAGTTTATTCCAGGGCCGCAGTATTCGCCGGATACCGTCAGTTCCTTTGGGCTGACACGTATGGTACGGGCAAAAAGATCAGGCCAGCCGAAGCGCCCTTTTACAGGGAAGCCAAGAGCGTTCATGGCGCTGTGCAGATTGGTCTGCTGGACTGCCGGCAGTATTCTGTAAAGCTGCACCAGGTCGTCATGGTTATGAAGCAGTATTTTTGATTCCAGCGCCTGTTTCTGTTCAGGTACAGCACATTCAAGATAGTCATAGTAAAGCTGGATGCTTTCCTTACCGGAGATTTCGTCTGCACGGGAAAGGGCAACGCCCATATATTCCTCCACACTGCACTGGCGCAGGTTAGGCAGGTAATGTTTGAAATCACAGTGACCGTTGATAATAAGGTAAAGATCCAGATTATACGGACAGATACGATAGTCCTGGCTGCAGAGCGCCTGGCCTCTTTTAGTGATAAAAGGCACGTCGAAATGCCTTCCGTTATATGTCAGTATCACGTCGAACTTGTTAAGCTCCTCCTCGAGAACTGAGAGCAGCAGAGGCTCTTCTTCAAGGGATTCAATAAAGTACTGGGTCTGCACGGCGCTTCCGTCAGATCCGACCTCCATTATACCGGCCAGAACCACCTGGCACTGAGAAGCGTTTAACCCGAGGGTTTCGATATCGAATACACCAAGGCGCATGCCGCTGAAGTAATTTTCGAAAAGTCCGGAAGAAAAATATTCAAGCTGATGATTATATACGATGGTTTTCACATCTGACCTCCTGGTTTTAAAAACAAAATAGACTGCAGGGGAGCAGTCTACTTTGTTCAAAAGGGGTATTTTGGATTTGAGATTATGAGGTTATCAGGGGGGATAACCACGATTTAATTGTACAAGAGTTTAAACAAAAATGCAAGTGTTTTTAAGAAAAAATGTGAAAATTTTGTGAAAAAAATAGTTTTTTGGCGAAACTTATCGACAGAAAGTTGCCATTTTACATGTAAATGTGGGTTATAATTAGGTTAGCCTTAACCGGAAAGGTTGTGTGGGTATAAAAAATTTCAGAGAAAAAATTTAACAGGAGGAACAACAATGGAAATTTTAAAAGTATCAGCAAAGTCCAATCCTAACTCAGTTGCAGGAGCGCTGGCAGGTGTTTTAAGAGAAAAAGGAGGAGCAGAAATTCAGGCTATCGGTGCAGGAGCGCTGAACCAGGCAGTCAAGTCAATTGCAATTGCCAGAGGTTTTGTGGCGCCAGGTGGAATTGACCTGGTGTGCGTACCGGCTTTCACAGATATTGATATTGAAGGAGAAGAACGCACAGCAATCAAACTTATAGTTGAGCCAAGATAAAAAAAATAGTATAATATATAAAAATACATAAAGCGGCAGCAACTGCCGCTTTTTTGTAAATGTGGCATGATTTTTGCTTTAATTATTGTCATAATAATTCAGTTATAACAATCTAAGTAATAAACGGAGGATTTAAAAAATGAGATTTAAAGAAATGATCGACACAGTTGACACACAGACAGCGGGCGAACCTACCCGAATCATTCTCAGCGGTATTCCTAAACTTGTAGGCAACACTGTAAGAGAAAAGAGAGACTATTTCAAGGAACACTACGACTACATCAGAACAAGACTTACTTATGAACCAAGAGGTCATGCTGGTATGCTTCTTGCTGCAGTAGTTCCTCCTTGTCATCCTGATGCAGATTTCGGTATTTTCTACATGGACGACGTTCAGTACCTGGATATGTGCGGACATGCTTCCCTCGGCGTAGGTACAGCTCTTCAGGAAATCGGCCTGGTGCCTCCTGAACATAAAGATGAATATATCATTGAAACACCTGCAGGCCTTGTAAAGATCAAGAATACTTTCAAGGACGACTATGTTGAATATACAACAATCAGAAACGTAAACGCTTACGTTATCGAAAATGAAGTAAGAATCGATGTTGACGGTCACACAGATGTACCTGTAAACCTTGCATATGGCGGAAATGTATTCGCAATCATGAACCTGGAACCATTCGGTCTCAAGCTTGAACCTGCATACGTTCAGGACGTAAAAGCTCTTTCCAAGAAGGTAAGACAGGTGCTTGCAGACATGGGCAAACCAGTAAACTTAGTACAGTGGTACACAACTCCGAAGGCGCAGGATGCTGACCTGAGAGTAATGCACAGCTCCGGCGGCGGCTGCCCTGACAGATCCCCAGGCGGCACAGGTACAAGTGCTAAGCTGGCATGGCTCTGCGAAAACGGACTCCTTGAAGTTGACCAGCCTTTCGTACATGAAGGTATCTGCGATGTAAACTTCATCGGTACAGTAAAGGGCATCGTAGAAAACAACGGACGCAAGGAATATATCACTGAAATTTCTGCAAAGGCAAGAATTACAGGATTCCACAAATTTGTATTTGACGACACAGATGATTTAAGAGAAGGCGTATTCTTTGAATAATTTTTACCATGAAAAACACTAATGAGTCTCTCAAGTGGCTCCTTGAGAATTTCAACTACATAGATTCGGTTACTATAATCGATGTCAAGGGTACGGTAATTGTAAAGCAAAGATTCAACCCAAGATATTCAGATGAAGAAAACAAGCTTCACAATGAATGGTCGGTGGGCAAGAATCTGCTGGATATTTTTCCGTCCTTAAGTCATGAAGACAGTTCTCTTCTTCAGGCACTGAACAAGGGAAAGGTGACTCACTTTGAGGCACAGAGCGTAACCACCCATGAAGGAAAAGTCTCAGTTACTAATAATATAACTTTCCCGATTATTGCACGCGGAAAGACGCTGGGGGCGGTGGAACTTTCACGTGACATTACCCACATCGAAAAAAAGCTTAAAACAGAAAAACAAAAAGTGCCGTCAAAAGCTGGAAACGGTGGCGGCCGCAGTCAGTATACCATAGATGATATAATAGGCGAAAGCCCTGCAATGCAGGACATCAAGAGAACTATTATCAAGATTGCAGACAGTACCTCATCTGTAATGGTCTGTGGTGAAACCGGCACGGGCAAAGAACTTGTGGTCTCGGCAATTCACAATGCCGGAGACCGCAGGGACAAGCCTTTTATTGCAATAAACTGTGCTGCGCTGCCGGAAAGCATTCTGGAAGGGCTTCTTTTCGGTTCCCAGAAAGGGGCCTTTACAGGAGCTGAAAACAAGAAAGGGATGTTTGAAGAGGCTAATGGAGGAACTATTTATCTTGATGAAATGAACTCCATGCCGATTATGCTCCAGGCCAAGCTTCTGCGTGTCCTTCAGGAAAAGGAAGTTACCCCGCTGGGCTCATCAAAGCCTGTAAAGCTTGATGTACGCATAATTGCTTCAGTAAACCGACCTGTCAGTGAAATTTTAAGAAGCGGCCAGATGAGAGAAGACCTGCTCTACAGACTGAACACAATCAATATCCAGATTCCTCCGCTGAGAGAAAGAATGGAAGATATGGGTGTTCTTGTGCATAATTTCATTGAAAAATATAATGAACAGTTCAGCAAACAGATAAGCGGAATAACTGATGAAACAGCAAAATTCCTGGGCAGCAGAATGTGGCGCGGCAATGTGCGTGAACTTGAGCATGTCATTGAGTTTGCCATGAATGTGGCTGAAGACAATGAAAAAATTGATCTGGGTCACCTGCCTGCATATCTGACTGAGCCTGAAGAGGCTGGCGAATCCTTTGTTCAGCATACTTACATTCAGGATATTTCTCTTACGGAAGCACTGGAGACATATGAAAAGAAACTTATACTGGACGCACTCAAAAAGAGCGGATGGAAGATTGTAGATGCTGCAAAATTCCTCAGGATTCCGCGCACCAGTCTGCAGTATAAGATGGAAAAGTACGGTATAAAAAGACGGTAATCCGGCAATATTGACGGATTACCGTCTTTTCTTTACTTTGCTAAGAACCAGAGCCTCTTTTTTGCCGGGACAGCAGTGGACAAAAGAATATGCAAGACGGATTTCCGTCATCTGATTTATTCCGCTAAAAATTCGTCTGTTTTTGTTCAATTATTTCCGTTGACAACTGGAAGAAAAAGGAGCAGAATGTAACAATAGCAAGAAACTTAATGAATTTTAAGGATGGTATTTTTTATGTTAGGTTATGGTATTTCCACCATTGGTATGGGGACATCTTACAACTTTATGTCAGCTTACCTGGTTGTATTCCTTACAAACTGTGTAGGACTGAGCGGATCAGCTGCAGGGGCGATTTCTTCAATTGCGCTGGTAGTTGAAGCCTGCTTCGGCACAATGGTCGGCAGCTGGTCAGACAACTGCACATCAAAGATGGGCAGAAGAAGACCTTTTATGATGCTGGCGGCTATAGGCGTACCTCTTTCAATGATTTTGTTCTATAACAATATCGAAGCAGCAATGCCTGTAAAGATTGTATATTATCTTGCAGCCGCAATTCTTTTCAGAGTATTTTTCTGCTGCTATGAAATTCCATATAATGCACTCGGTGCAGAAATTGCTCCGGGCTATGACGAAAGAACCAAGCTGAGAACAATTTCAAGAGCCTTCGGTATCGTAGGCAATGCGCTGGGATATATCACTCCGCTGCTTCTCCTTGACTTATTCAAAAATAATGAGAGTGCAGGCTGGAGAGTAATCAGTATCTTCATGGGTGTATGCTGCTGTCTGTTCTGGTCACTGTGCGTTTACTTTACAAGAGGCAAGAGCCTTGTAATCGACAAGAGTCAGATCGTAAAGAAGACCAATGTGGTAAAGAGCATCCTTACAAGCTACCTTTCACTGGTAAAGCTGAAAGCCATGAGAATCCTGATGATTTACAAGGCAGCATTCACATGTGCGTTTTCATTATATAACGTAGGTACAATTTACTACCTTCAGTACTCACTGGGACTTGGAAATACATATTCATCATACATGTATGCATTCCAGATCATTATCTTTGCGCTGACTACTCCGCTGATCAACAAGATGGCCCTTAAGATGGGTAAGGCTCAGCAGCAGATGACTGCACTTTTTGCAGGCGGTATCGTTGGTGTGGCAATTTTTATCCTGATGCCGAACAGCGTGGTAGGTTCAGTTATTTACATCGCTCTGTTCTCTGTGGTTCAGAACGGTTTCTGGCAGGTAAGTACTTCTATATTCTACGATGTAGTAGAAGTTGACGAATATGTAAACTACAAGAGAAGAGAAGGCGATATCATGTCACTGGTATCAGTTTTCGGTACAATTATTACAGCCGTTATGGTTCAGATTTTCGGTATTCTTCTCGACTTTGCAGGTTTCGATCCTGAACTTGCAATGCAGCCTGCCAGCGCATCATGGCTCATCGGTGCAATGTATGTACTGGTTCCAAGCATCTGTTTCCTTATCGGAGCAATTGCACTGAAAGTATTCCCGGTGAACAAAAAGACCTTCGCCTCTCTTCTTGAAGTGCTCAGACTGAGAAGAGCAGGTGAAGACTACAGCCAGTACATGGACGATATCAGGAAAATTACTGAATAGTTGCAGACAGGAAAGGGCAGAACATGACATTCGAGGAAAAGACTTTAGAGACTCAGAGAATATATGAAGGCGCCATTATCAATCTGCGCCGTGATAAGGTTACTGTGGAAAACGGTACTTCATACAGAGAAATAATCGAGCATAACGGAGGCGCTGTCCTTGCAGCGGTTACTGACGAAGGGAAGATGGTTATGGTCCGTCAGTACCGGAAGCCGGCAGAGCGTGTGATGCTTGAGGTGCCCGCAGGCAAGATTGATGCGGGCGAAACGCCGCTGGAGACAGCACGCCGCGAACTGAAGGAAGAAACCGGTTATACACCTTCAAAGGTTGAGTATATGACTGAGTTTTATCCTTCTGTAGGATATTCTGAAGAGGTTCTGTACCTGTATCTTTGTACAGGACTGACGGCAGGCGAAACCTGCCCGGATGAAAATGAAGCTCTGGATATTCTTGAAATGGATATCGACGAGCTTTATCAGATGGTCATGAGAGCCGAAATCCGGGATGCCAAGACTATCGTGGCAATCATGATGGTCAGAAGTTTAGCTGAAGAAGGAAAGCTTCCAGAAGGCAGGAAATAACTGCGGCAGCTGTGCCAATAAAATATATGATAAAATAGGGCCTTGCATCGGAATGCAGGGCTTTTCTTTTGCGCCGGGCGTTGGTGCTGCCAGAGTAAAGAATGCCCAGAAGACTGGTGCAGCCGGCCTGGGCTGCCGCCGCCGCCAGCACTGCCAGGGCGGGCAGCAGAACCATGTTCGGGGGCATGAGCCTTGTGGCGATGTGGCTCATGCCCGCCAGGCCGGCTGCTTCCAGAGTCATGGCAGCAGAAAAACCCAGCGCCATGCTTTTGATAAAAAGCCAGACCGGCAGAACCGGTATGGTTATGTAAATATATGGCGCAGCAAAGGCTGCTGCAATGGCAGGCAATGTAATTCTGGCGGAACTGAAAAAGCATGACCAGAAGTTTCCGCCGCCGCTGCCTGAAGCAAGCTGGCCTGCAAGTATGGTCTGAAGCTGTTCTTTGCCGCTGCCTGTCATGGACACTTCAAAAAAAGCTCCGGAACATATTCCTACGGCAGCTGTGAAGAGCATAATAAACACGATTTTTTCATTCAGTTTCATATCTGTTTTCTCCTGTAAAAATTCCTTAGTGAAGTATATTCATGGCTTCCGGGGCATTGAGCAAAAAAAGTTTACATAATTCGACAAAAATACTGAAATTTTCATTGAAATATTGTTCAAAAAGTAATATACTTAAAAAGCTACTCTTAAAGTAAAGAAAAGCAGAATTTTAACAGGAAGTGATTAAATTGGGTATCGCGCATTACGAATCATATCTCATTGAAGAGAAAAAAATGGCCGGAAACACTGTCCAGGCCTACATAAGGGACATAAAGCATTTTGAAGCTTTCATCGGTGTGCGCGGAGTTTCACGCCTCAGTGAAGCGTCCAATTCAGAAGTGGTCGCATACCTGATGAGTCTCAAGCAGGCAGGAAGAAGCAAGTCTACCGTAAACAGAAAGCTGGCTTCAATCAGAACATATTATAAC
>JAFSCP010000040.1 GCA_017436705.1 Bacillota bacterium | reverse complement strand
ATTGTAACTTCGTATATAGTTTTCTCTCCTCTTTTAGGAGTGTAAGTTCCCTTGTAATAGTCCATCACAAAGTCATCCACACTTTTTATCAGACTTTGGTCAATGGCAATACCTATCAGCAATGATGTTACAGATTTTGTTACACTCATTACGTTCATGGTATCGTCCTTTGTAAACCCATCTCTGTACTCTTCAATTTCAAGTATGTTATCTTTATAGGCTACAATCTGTTTTATATTTATATCGTTTTTACTTGAATAAGTATCTAAAACTTTCTTCATCAAAAGTTCCTCCTGTAAAGCAGTAAAAATCATATTGTCTGGACGTCCTGTAATAAGCCTAAGTTAATTAAAAATTAATTTCAATAGTTTTTTACAATATAGGCGAGAAATAGTCGCACACGACTACATTTGGAACAATTTTCAAAAATTAAAACAGCCATGCATTTAAAACACATGGCTACGAAGTGATTATACATTTACTTCTATAACTGAAAAGTCTCCGAATTTCAATATCTGGCCCGTACTGAATTCCAGCGGTTTATGAAAGACAGGCCCGTCCACTACCAGTGTATGGTACTCGCCATTTTCGCCGCAGATGTCAATGCCGCAGTTTTTCATAGTTCCGATTACTTCTGCATCAATTATTTTCCCCAGAAGTTCTTCCGGAAGTAAAGTATTGTTTATTGACTTGATAAGGCATTTGTAGCCAAGGCCGACAAGCTCGCAAACATTCTCTGCACGGTCTTTGTGCCATAGCGGAAATACTGCCGGAAGTCCTGCATTGCTGCATCTTTCTTCGCTCCAGGCCCTGTTGCCTTCAATGTCGATATCGCCGAAACAGGCAGCCTCTGCACCGAGCAGAACTGCTTCTTTCAGGCTCTTTTCCATTGCCAGATGATAATGTTCTCCGGATGATTTTGTAATCAGAACCGGGATACCGAGAGCTTCTGAATATGCTTTTATCATTTTTAAATCTGCACCATGAAAAAAAGCACGGTCGGAATCCTCGTTGACCATAGTAATCAGAGCCACTGGCTCGTGCCCCAGTTCAATCATTTTGTGCAAAGCAAGAGTGCTGTCCTTGCCGCAGCTGTATGACATTACAAACTTCATTACTCTTTCTCCTGAAAATACTTTACATAGAACTTCATGTCAGCCGGACTGTAACCCTGTGCAATATAGAATTCCATGGCGTTTGGATTCGTCACTTCTGACTGGAACTGCAGGCGCTTGCAGCGGCGTTCCTTTGCAAACTGTTCGATATATGCCAGGGTCTGCCTGCCGTAACCTTTGCCGCGTACCTCAGGACAAAGGTATAAATCGTCCAGAATCAGAGCTTTGCCGTGAGTCCATATGCTGTAAATGGTCATCAGATTGGCAAAACCAACAGGCTTTCCATCTTCTTCAAAAATCATAAGGCTGATCATTTCTTCCGATTCCAGTGCCTCGGTAAAAGTATTAGCAAACTGCTCATCACCGGTTTGCCCTGTGTTATTCCACAGACCGTCGTCCTGGATTTCTTCAGCCATGAATTCTCTGTTCATGGCAATCCAGCAGCCTTTGTCATTTTCGTTACATAAGCGATAGGTAAACATGTGTATTCCTCCCTGAATTGATATACGCTATTCCCCCAGATTGTCTGCTTTTTTCCTCAGATAAAAATTATCAATATCCCAGCGTTCATGGTCATCACTGTAGAAAGAATCCCCCTTGCGGGCACATGATACTGCTTTTTTGTCGATATATTTTTTAGCAAACGCAATATACAGATTGTTATATGAACTACCTGATGATTTCATCATAATTCCGGCAAAATGTCCGTCTTCTACAATCAGAATATCATCTGTAATTTCTACATTCCACTCGTCTGCCTCTGTACGAATCCTTGCGTACTCTTCTGCAGTGTATTCTTTTTTTGTTAAATAACTTCACAAACTTTATTTCCTTGGCGGTAAAATTTCAAGCCAGTAGCCGTCCGGGTCAGTGATGAAATAGATTCCCATGGAAGGGTTTTCAAAGCAGATGCAACCCATTTCTTCGTGAAGTTTATGAGCCGCCTCAAAATCATCTGCTTCAAAAGCCAGATGGAATTCAACTTCACCCAGATCATAAGGCTGCGGATGGTCGTCAAGCTGAGTGAGTTCCAGCTGGAAATAGCCATCAGCGTCTCCCATGTAAACGATGATAAAACCATCTCCGGTTTTTCGGCTTACTTCGTGCAGTCCCAGGGCTTTTTCATAGAAAGCCATTGACTTTTCAAGGTTTGCTACATTGTAATTTTCGTGAATCATTTTGAATTTCATAATTAACCTCTTTTCTGTGTATCGCGTTTTAAACTCTTTTATACTTACAGTCTCAGTTCAATCTTTTCACCGAACATTCTCTTGACCCTCTCCTTCAGCACCTGATGCTGCGGTGCTTCAAGCTTGGGGTCAGCATCAATTATATCTCGGGCCACGAATCGCACCTTATCCAGAATGTCCACATGCTGTACCAGGTCGCTGATGTTCAGTTCCGGCAGGCCATGCTGGCGTGTGCCGAAGAGCTCGCCCGGGCCGCGGAGTTTCAGGTCTTCTTCTGCGATTGTGAAACCGTCTTCTGTGGAACACATGATTTCGTTACGTTTGCGTGCAACTTCTCCGTCAGACCCGCTGATAAGGATACAGTATGACTGATGACCGCTTCTTCCTACTCTGCCGCGGAGCTGGTGGAGCTGGGCAAGTCCGAAACGCTCGCAGTTTTCGATGACCATAACTGTTGCATTTCCAACGTCTATGCCAACTTCAATAACTACTGTTGAAACCAGCACATCAATCTGCCCGCCCGCGAAAGCTTCCATAACGGCATCTTTTTCAGCCTGCTTCATGGCGCCGTGTACAAGGCCGATTCTGAGCCCCGGATACTGTGCGCAGAGTTCTTTGTGTATTTCGTCAGCTGACTTGCAGTCGATGACTTCCGACTCTTCGATGAGAGGCGCGACAACATAAGCCTGACGGCCTTCCTTCACCTGAGTTTCCACAAAATCATATATTTTTTTCCGGCTGTCCTGATACCGCAGGAATGTCCTGATAGGTTTGCGGCCAGCCGGCAGCGTATCAATTATTGAAATATCCAGGTCACCGTAAAGAATTACTGCCAGAGTACGCGGAATAGGCGTTGCGGTCATGACCAGGATGTTTGGATTCTGTCCTTTTCCTGCCAGCAGAGTGCGCTGGTTTACGCCGAAACGGTGCTGCTCGTCGGTAATTACAAGACCTAAATTTCTGAATATCACATCAGGCTGGATAATTGCATGAGTGCCTACAAGTACATCAATTTCGCCGGCTTCCAGTGCGGTGAGAATCTCTGCCCTTTCCTTGGCCTTGGTACTGCTGGAAAGCAGTCTGCATCTTACCCCCAGAGGCTCAAAATCACGTTTTAAGGTGGCAATATGCTGCTTGGCGAGCAGTTCAGTAGGTGCCATCATAACTGCCTGAAAACCGCTTTTTACGGTCTTGTACATTGCCAGCTGAGCTACAGCGGTTTTGCCGGAACCTACGTCCCCCTGAACCAGACGGTTCATAGGTTTTTCGCTGATAAGGTCCTTTTCAATCTGGGCGTAGGCTCTTGCCTGCCCTTCAGTAAGTTTAAACGGCAGTCTGTCAAGGAAAGGCTGTACAGAAACTGCAGGGTCCGCAGCCACACCTTTTTCGCCGCGCTCCTTGTTGTTTTTTATATAAAAAAGTCCGGTCTGCAGAGTCAGAAGCTCCTCAAAAACAAGTCTGTACCTTCCCTGTTTCACCGACTCTTCAGCCAGCGGAAAGTGTATGTTTTCTATAGCGTATGCCGGGTCGCAGAGCCTGTATTTTTCAACGATTTCTTCCGGCAGCCACTCTTCCATCTGCCACGCTGCGCTGCGCACTGCCATCTGCATTGTCCGCATCTGATGCTGAGACAGGCCCTCAGTCAGCGGATACACAGGAAACAGTCCGCGGATATCATCCTCAGAACCTGTCTTGTGGAATTCTGGATGTGACATCTGGCGTCGATTTTTGTTAAGAGTAATTTTGCCAAACAACGTCAGCTCATCCCCCGGCCTGAACAGATTGGCCAGAAACTTTGCATTAAAAAATAGCATCTCAAGATTACCGGTATTATCCTCTACCAGCACTTTGAGAAGCTTCATCCTGCCGCCAACGATCTGCTTGCGCACAACCTTCACTTCAAGAAGCACATCCTGATTAAAAGGTGCCTCCATGATAGTCACAGCCTTCCGCCGGTCCTCATACCTGCGCGGAAAGCACATGAGCAGATCTTCAACAGTCCTTATATTGAGTTTTTCAAGTAGCTCCGCTCTTTTGGCACCGACGCCCTTTATAGCGGTTACACTGTCTTTAAGGTTCATATTTTCTCACAATCTGAATATCTCTAGGGGCAATTTTTTTGGATTTTACGCCGGTAATTTTGAGCAGGATTCTGCCTTTTTTGTCCGGAAACATGGCCTTCATCTGCTCCTCAATATAGTCGAGCATCAGAACACAGTTATCCTTAATGCTGGCACCAAAGGACATTATTATATAAAATTCCAGCACATATTCTTCATCAGTCTCATTTATTCTGATATGGGGCAGCAGTTCGCCCACAGAAACTCTCTGGTCAAAACCGCCGGGATACTTGCCTTTTTCAGTGGAGCAAAGCACCTTTCCATCGGTCAGCGCCACTGCATCCAGAATTATTCTCGCAAAAATATTATCATTTATTTTAATTGCTCCGTATGAAGCCTCACGTTCAAGGGACATATCAGTTCTCCTTTCGGGTTTATAAAAATATTTTACCACAAATCCGCACACTTTCCCAGCAGTTTTCATAGATTATATGGGGTGAGTAACTATGAACAACAACAATTTCCGCAAAAAGCGATGTTTCGACATATACAAAGAAACCAAGGACATCGGTTTCATTTTACTGGTTTTTGGCGCGGTCACAATCTGCGCATTTTTCCTTCCTCCTAAAGCCTGGATCATCCTGCTCGGACTTTTGCTCATAATCTGCGGCTTCACCCTGCTCAAACGATAAAAGTGCCGGTTTGCCCGGCACTTTTTGCTGTACACAAAAAACCGCCCCATGCACTGCACAGAGCGGTTTGTGTCTGATTTTAGTGGCTTTCCAGCGTATTCAGGTCGTATGGTGTTGACTGATATACGAAGTAGTTGAGCCAGTTGATGTAGAGCATGTTGCCGTGGGCTTTCCAGCTTACAACCGGTGGGTTGTCAGGATTATTGTCCTTGTAGTAATTTACCGGAGGTTCAATCGGCAGACCTGCGTTGACGTCACGGCGGTATTCAGCGTCCAGAGTCATAGGGTCGTATTCTGAATGGCCCATTACAAAAATCTGGCGGCCGCCTTTTTTAGCAACCAGGTACACGCCTGCTTCCTCTGAAGAAGCCAGAATTTTAAGTTCAGGCACCTTTTCGATGTCTTCCCTTGCAACTGTCGTATGTCTGGAATGAGGCACGTTAAAAGTGCTGTCAAAGCCTCTCAGCAGCATATTATGCGGGTGCTCGCAGATATGCGGGAACACACCGAACATTTTTGCTGGCAGAGGCTGCTTGTTGATTCCGAAGTGGTAATAAAGTCCTGCCTGAGCACCCCAGCAGATGTGAAAAACGCTGTGTACATTGGTCTTGGACCATTCCATGATTTCACAGAGTTCCTCCCAGTAGTCAACTTCCTCAAAAGGCATCTGTTCAACAGGCGCACCTGTAAGAATCATTCCGTCGAACTTTTCGTTCTTTACATCATCGAAAGTTTTGTAGAAAGAAAGCAGATGATCCTGTGTAACGTTATGTGACTCGTGGGATTTTACGCGCATGAGAGTCAGTTCAATCTGAAGCGGTGTATTACCAAGAATTCTTGAAATCTGGGTTTCTGTCTCGATTTTTTTAGGCATCAGGTTGAGCATGAGGATTCTCAGCGGTCTGATGTCCTGAGTCATGGCACGGGTTTCGGTCATGACGAAAATATTTTCTTCCGCAAGGGTTTTTACCGCAGGAAGGTCATTAGGAATTTTAATAGGCATTTTTGTCCTCCAAATGTCTGCTAAAATTTTCGTTTATTTTACTGCTGCCAGTGCCTGTTCGATATCTGCAATAAGGTCTGCTGCGTCTTCAAGGCCACAGGAAACTCTTACAAGGTCAGGACCAACGCCTGCAGCGATAAGTTCTTCGTCTGTCATCTGACGGTGAGTTGTTGTTGCTGGGTGCAGGCAGCATGAACGTGCATCTGCCACATGTGTTTCAATTGCAATCATCTTCAGGTTTGCCATGAAAGTTGCTGCAGCTTCTCTTCCACCCTTTACGCCGAAGGAAACTACGCCGCATCCTCCGTTCGGAAGATACTTTTCTGCCAGTTCATAGTACTTGTCGGATTCAAGTTTAGGGAAAGTTACCCATTCAACCTTAGGATGGTTTTCAAGAAACTTAGCTACTGCAAGGCCGTTTTCGCAGTGTCTCTTCATTCTTACGTGAAGGCTTTCAAGGCCAAGGTTGAGCAGGAATGCACTCTGCGGAGCAGGTGTAACGCCCAGGTCTCTCATGAGCTGTGCTGTAGCCTTTGTGATGTAAGCGCCTTCAAGGCCGAATCTTTCTGTATATGTAACTCCATGGTAGCTTGCATCAGGTGTGCAGAGACCAGGGAATTTGTCTGCGTACTTGGTCCAGTCAAATTTGCCGCTATCGATGATTGCGCCGCCTACTGCACTTCCGTGACCGTCCATGTACTTGGTTGTGGAGTGAGTAACGATGTCAGCGCCCCATTCGAAAGGTCTGCAGTTTACTGGTGTAGGGAAAGTATTGTCGATGATCAGCGGGCATCCGTGAGCGTGGGCTGCCTTTGCAAACTTTTCAATATCGAGCACGTTAAGTGCAGGATTTGCAATGGTTTCACCGAATACTAACTTGGTGTTTTCTCTGAACGCTGCGTTGAGTTCTTCTTCTGTGCAGTCAGGGTCAACAAAAGTAACATCGATGCCCATTCTCTTCATTGTAACTGAGAAAAGGTTGAATGTTCCGCCGTAGATTGATGCTGAGGATACGATGTGGTCGCCGCAGCCTGCAATATTGAAAGTAGCAAGGAAATTTGCTGCCATACCGGAAGATGTAAGCATTGCTGCTGTGCCGCCTTCCAGTTCGCAGATCTTAGCCGCTACAGTATCGCATGTAGGGTTCTGGAGTCTTGAGTAGAAGTAACCGCTTGCTTCAAGGTCAAAAAGCTTGCCCATTGCTTCGCCTGTTGCATACTTGAATGTTGTACTCTGGATAATCGGAATCTGGCGTGGCTCACCGTTTCCTGCCTGGTAGCCGCCTTGTACACACTTTGTACCGATTGCTGTGTTGTTCATTGTTCTTTCCTCCTTGTGATTAGAATTCTTTTTCGGGTAGAAAAAAAGAACCCATGACAAAGCAAAGGTTCTCTTCATTTCATTTTTTTAATTAAATGGCACGGTTCACTTTGTTGGATTTGATGCACTTTGTGCATACGTTAGCTCTTCTAACTGTTCCGTTTTCTTCAACAACTCTTACAGTCTGAATGTTAGCGTTCCATTTTCTTCTTGTGTGTCTCATTGAGTGAGAAACGTTGTTTCCGGATACCTGTCCCTTACCGCAAATTTCGCATTTTCTTGACATCTACCGCACCTCCTTTAGTATATTTAAGCCGTAGCATATTTACATGATTATTTTCGTAAAAATAGTTGTCCGCACTCGAACAACAGTTAGTATAACACAAACTGTTGTATGGTTTCAAGCTTTTTTTTCATATTTTACAAAATTTTTTTCAGACGGCCGGAAAGGCTATTTTACCTGTGTTCCGCCCCTACAAATGTCTTACAATGCGGAAAACGTGTCTCAGAAGATTGCTGTTTTCTGCCCCCTCTTCCCCTTTAAACAACTGGTAAGCAATAATTCCAAGGAGAATGAGTAAAACGATAATTTTAAATATTCTGTAATAATTGTTTCTCATACGCCATACCTCCTCTTGCACCATTATACAATCTATCGCAAAAAATGTAAATGCCGGTTGTCTCTACCTACTCTATGACCTCACATCTTCAACTATCTCAAGGTCCTTTCTCTTCACAACCGGCACTACAGATTATTCACTTGTTCAAATATCATGTCTTTCGGACTCACCTCTTTCTTTAGTTAAATTCTGATTTCAAGCTATAAACCAATTAACTTTTACTGTAACGACTAATCTATGTTAATGCTTTATCGCTTTTGTAAGTTAAATTATAGCAGTGTTTTTGAATTTGTCAATAGTTTTTTTAGATTTTTGTCGAAAAAAGTCGAAAAAAAGTTAGATTGAATATTTCCACTGTTCTGTGATACAATCAATATATATTATCCGATACGATAAGGAGGCTTCTATGTTCGACATCAATTCCATGCAGATGCAGTTCAACAACCTTTATCAGCCGGTTATGACCAGCGGGGACCCGGAACTTAAAATGAAGATTATGCAGGTGCAGGCAGCCCTTGATTCCATCCGTTTCAACTGCTGTGACGCATGTATAGAGCCAACCGCCCAGAACGCAGCACAACTTTTATATGAAATCGAAAAAACGCTGAAGGAACTCTAAGATTCTTTCAGCGTTTTGTATTCTGCTAAATATATTTCTCTGCCAGCACCACTTCTCCGCGCTCTCTGGTCAGGTTCATGTCTATTACTCTCTGGTTTCTGCTGCCGCGGAAAAGCAGTGTCAGGTCTCTTTCTGCTTCCACGAAGCGTCCGTCCACGAGCAGGTCTGTAAGGCTGAGAAGATCTGCAACCCAGTGGTCTTTCTGCCCCATTTTCTGCAGTTCTTCGTAAGTATAGCCTGTGTATGTCATAATATTGAGATTTCTCTTTTTAACTTCCACAGCCAGCTTATAGAAAGCTTCCGGCTGGCACAGCGGTTCTCCTCCGCTGAAAGTTACCCCGTCCAGCAGCGGGTTCTGGTCGATTGCATTGAGAATTTTGTCCAGTTCACAGTCATACCCCTGCGAAAAATCATGGGTTGCCACATTGTGGCAACCCTTGCATCCGTGCGGGCATCCCTGACAGAACACTGTAAAGCGCAGTCCGGGACCGTCAACTATTGATTCTCTTACAACGCCGGCAATTCTGATAGTGCCGTCCATTATAATTCTCCTATAACTGTTCCATTCCGCCTTCGCCCATGCCATGTTTTACACGGTCATGTTCTTCGGCTCTCTTTGCGTTGTTCCAGTGATCCATTGTGCCTACCAGGTAGCCGGTGATTCTTCTGATTCTTTCGAAACCAACATCACCTTCCCCTTCTTTACGTCCGCACTGAGGGCATTCGTTGTCGATAATGCCTGTGTAGCCGCAGCATGGGTCTCTGTCTACAGGGTGGTTGATGGAACCATAACCGATACCGGATTCCTTCATACATCTTACAACCTTTTCGAAAGCGTCCAGATTTTTCAGAGGGTCGCCGTCAAGTTCGATGTAGGAAATGTGACCGCCGTTGGTCAGTTCGTGATAAGGTGCTTCCAGCTTGATCTTGTCAAAGGCGTTGATGTCGTAGTAAACAGGAACATGGAAGCTGTTTGTATAGTAATCTCTGTCTGTTACGCCAGGGATTTCACCGAATTTCTTGCGGTCAATTCTTACGAATCTGCCGGAAAGTCCTTCTGCAGGAGTTGCAATCAGGGACCAGTTGAGACCGGTCTTACGAGCCTGCTCGTCCATTCTCTTTCTCATGTAACCAACGATTTCGATACCAAGGTTCTGGGATTCCTTGCATTCGCCGTGGTGCTTGCCAGTAAGTGCCTTGAGACACTCAGCAAGACCGATGAAACCTACAGTAAGGGTACCGTGCTTGATTACTTCTTCGATTGTATCGTCAGGACCAAGCTTTTCGGAGTCGAGCCAGATGCCCTGTCCCATGAGGAACGGGAAGTTTCTTACTTTCTTCTGTGACTGAATCTTGTATCTGTCATAAAGCTGGTCAATAGCAATGTCAATTACTCTGTCAAGACTTTCGAAGAAAAGGTCGATGTCGCCCTTTGCTCTGATAGCAAGTCTTGGAAGGTTGATGGATGTGAAGCTCAGGTTACCTCTTCCGTAAACGATTTCTCTGTTAGGGTCGTAGGTATTACCGATTACTCTTGTACGGCAGCCCATGTAAGCACATTCTGTTTCAGGGCGGCCTTCAATGTAGTACTGCTTGTTGAACGGAGCATCCAGGAAAGAGAAGTTAGGGAACAGTCTCTTTGCAGATACTTTGCATGCAAGCTGGAACAGGTCGTAGTTAGGATCGCCAGGATTGTAGCTTACGCCTTCCTTAACCTTGAAAATCTGGATCGGGAAGATCGGAGTTTCGCCGAAGCCGAGACCTGCTTCTGTAGCCTTCATTACACATTCAATTACCAGACGGCCTTCAGGAGTTGTATCAGTACCGTAGTTGATGGAGCTGAAAGGTACCTGTGCGCCTGCTCTGGAGTGCATTGTATTTAAGTTGTGGATGAAAGCTTCCATAGCCTGGTAAGTCTTTCTTCTGATTTCCTTGTCTGCAAAGGCAGTACTCTTGTCCTGTGCCTTCTTTGCGTCTTCTTCGGAAACCAGTTTCTTTAATTCTTCAAATTCAATCTTCTTGTATTCGGAGTCGTCTCCCATGCATGGGCAAAGACCTGTTTCTTCTTCAATCTTCTTGCCCATAGCCTTGATGATTTCTACACCGTTTTCAACATCGTTGAGGAAATCAAGCATCTTGCCAAGGTTTGTCCAGTAAAGTCTCTTGTATGCTTTACGTACGCCCGGTGCCATACCGTAGTCAAAGTTAGGTACGGACTGACCGCCGTGCTGGTCATTCTGGTTGGACTGGATTGCAATGCAGGCAAGTGCTGCGTAGGATTCGATATCGTTAGGTTCTCTTAAATGGCCATGGCCTGTGGAGAAACCGTCTTTTAAAAGTTCAACAAGGTCGATCTGGCAGCATGTCATTGTAAGTGTATAGAAGTCCATGTCGTGGATGTGAATATCCCCTTCTTCATGTGCTTTTACATGTTTAGGGTCGATTACATACATCTTGTAGAATTCCTTGGCACCTTCGGAACCGTACTTGAGCATTGTACCCATTGCAGTGTTTCCGTCAATGTTTGCATTTTCTCTCTTGACTTCGTTTTCCTTAGCGTCCTTGAAAGTCAGGTCTTCGTACACCTTCATGAGCTTGGTGTTCATGTCTCTGACTCTGGTACGTTCTGCTCTGTAAAGGATGTATTCCTTGGCAGTACGTGCGTGGCCTGCTTCAATAAGTACTTTTTCAACCGCGTCCTGAATCTGTTCTACAGTAGGAATCTGGTTGTGGCAGATTTCGAGTAAATAAAGTTCGACCTGTCTTGCAAGATAAACGGACATGTCTCTGTCACGGCCGCCCAGAACCTGAGCCGCTTTGAAAATTGCGTCTGCGATTTTGTTTACATCAAAAGGTACGGTTCTTCCGTCTCTCTTGACGATTTTCTTAATGCTGTCCATTGGGATCATTCCTTTCCATAATTTATACATATAAAAATACAATTAAACACATAATAATACCACTATATGTAGTATTCGCATTAAAAATTTACTACAAAATGTGCTATATGTCAAGTTGCAAATTGACATAAAGATGTTTTTTTGAAAGGACAATACTCCTTCAGGTTCTTTTCTTTTTACACGGCCTGTGGTATATTTAGATGAAAGCGGAGGAATAGAAATATGGAATACATACTGGAAGATATAAAAAAATCATTCTGTTCTAAAGGATATGAAGTAAAGATATTTGAATCAAAAGAAGCTGCTGCCTCATATATTGAAAGTCTATTCGACGGCGAAATTATAGGTTTCGGTGATTCCCTTACATTGGAGGCAATGGAGCTTAACAAAAGACTTTCTGTGAAAAATACAGTAATAGACCCCGCCGTTGCGCCTGAAGGTCATTTTACTGAAACTGCAAAAAATGCTCTTACCACAAAATATTTTTTTACATCAGCAAATGCAGTAACATCAGACGGAATAATCGTCAATCTTGACGGTACAGGAAACCGTGTGGCCGGTTCCCTTTTCGGACATGAAAAAGTTTTCTTCGTTATCGGAAGCAATAAAATAACAGATACTCTTGAAGATGCAGTTTCAAGAGTGCGGAATGTTGCTGCGCCCCTTAATGCACGCAGACTGAAACTTAAAACACCTTGCGCTGTAAAAGGTGACAGGTGCTATGACTGCAGCAGCCCTGACAGAATCTGCAACGGCCTGCTCATTCAGTACAGAAAAATGAACGATATTGAAATGGAAATAATTATCATAGATGAGAATTTAGGACTATAAGAGAGGTCACAATGACCTCTCTTTTTAATTTCTGCCCGTCCACGGAGCCAGTTCCAGCCGGACGAAATATCCCTGGTTATGGTGACACACAGGACATGCAACCGGAGCAGTTGAAGATTCGTGTACATGGCCGCAGTTCAGACACATCCATTTACACTCAACATCTGAAACGAACAGTTTTCCCTGTTCCATCAGGTCTGCAAATCTTCCGAACCGTTCGCCATGGGTCTTTTCAATATCTGCAATTTTGTAAAAGGACTCTGCCACTACCATAAAACCTTCCTGTGACGCTTTGTCCCCGAACTGCTGATAAATATCCTCGTATTCTTCTCTTTCGGCCTGCTGTGCCGCTCTGAGAAGCTGAACCACTGTGTCAGAGGGTGCCACAGGATAATCGCCTTTCACCATCAGTTTTTCACCTGCCAGATCTTTTAAATGATTATAAAAAATCTCACCATGCTCTTTTTCCTGGTCTGCCGTAAACTTAAATACCGCCTCAATCACATAAAGATTCTGTTTTTTTGCCTGTGAAGCGGCAAATTCATATCGGTTTCTTGCCATACTTTCTCCTGCAAAAGCCTTCATAAGGTTAGCTTTTGTCTGGCTTGTACTGAATTCTGTCATTAAAAAAACCTCCCGAAAATTGATTCTCTCAATATTCTTGGAGGTCTTCACTCTAATTATTCATATTTTCATGTTCTTCTTTTTCACTTTCGTGGAAAATCTGCCAGCCCATCAGCATCATTTCAATGCCGAGTATAGGTATATGATGATGTACTGCATGCGGAAGACCCACAAGGAGCATGATTCCCAGCATAAGTTCGATTCCTGCATAAATCATTTTCCCCACATATGGTTCCTTATGTCCCAGACTGTAAAGTGAATGATTCAGTTCTTCTGCTGCATTGAACACACCAAAAACACCCCAGATTGCACCAATAATCGCATCGGTGTTAGTATAATTCACAAACAGCAGAACTCCGAAAATCACCAGTACTATGCCGTTTGCAATCACTTTTGTCTCATGGCTGCGGTGCTCTGCCTCAATAATTCCGCACACAATATAATACAGTCCGAGGAAAAACATTGAAATCCCAAGGACCTCTGACAAAATTCTGTAAATATGATCCGGATGAACCAGAATTATAAGGCCTGCTGCCATCATAAGCACAGCAAAAAGACGACCCATAATATGGCTGCCGTCCAAGGTACGTTCACGCCTGTTTACTTTATTATGTAAATGACCAAAAGGCTTTTTTACAATCATTTTTCGTATATATTCTTTTTTCTCTTGCGTCATAATAGTGGCCCTCCCCTTGAGTCGCTGCGGCGCAAGACCGTCTTTGCACTTTCTTAGCATAATATTAACAAAATCTTAACGCTATGTCAACAAAAAAGGCTACGCTGCTTCCAGCGCGCCTCTGAACTGAGTTTCATATAATTCGGTATAGACACCGCCCTTTTTTACAAGCTCTGAATGAGTACCTCTTTCTGCGATTCGTCCGTCCTTTATGACCAGAATCTCATCGGCTGCCAGGATTGTTGAAAGTCTGTGCGCAATGATTATACTGGTTCTGGATTTTATAACAGGCTCCATGGCTTCCTGGATTTTATGTTCTGATATGGAGTCCAGAGATGCAGTTGCCTCATCGAAAATAAGCAGTGCCGGGTCTTTAAGAAGAGCTCTGGCAATTGAAATTCTCTGCTTTTCCCCGCCGGATAATTTAAGACCTCTGTTGCCGACCATGGTATCTATGCCCTTTTCCTGCCGGCAGATGAAGTCAGAAATATTTGCCTTTTTGCAGGCTTCTGCCAGTTCCTCACCTGTTGCATCAGGTTTTGCATAAAGCAGATTTTCGCGGATAGTTCCGTTGAAAAGATAAGTTTCCTGGCTGACAATACCTATATTATCACGCAGGTACTTCAGATCAAGGTCACGTACATCATTACCATCAAAGTATACACTGCCGCCGGTCACATCATAAAGCCGCGGTATCAGATTTACGAGGGAACTCTTGCCTGAGCCTGAAGCGCCTACAATTGCTATGCTCTTTCCGCTTTCCAATGTGAAATTTATATTATCCAGAATCCTTCGCTGACCGTCATAGCTGAAGCTCACGTTACGGAATTCCACACGGCCTTGTGCTGCTGATTCAGGGACCACAGGGTTTTCCGGACTGGAAATTTCAACCGGCATGTCGAAATACTCAAAAATTCTCGTAAACAGCGCCATGGAGCGTATCCATTCAACCTGAATATTGAGAAGCGAATTGACAGGACCGTACATTTTGCCCAGCAAAGCTACAAGTATGGTAATATCCCCTACTGTCAGATCTGCGTTATACTTCATCATAAGCATACCGCCAATCAGATAAAGAATCATTGGTCCAACACTGGAAAAAGTGTTTATAACTACCATAAACCAGCGGCCTGCCATGCTTTCTTTAATGCGCAGACTGATTATACTATGATTTGCATTACGGTAACGGTCATATTCGTAATCTTCTTTGCCGAAAAGCTTCACCAGAAGCTGTCCGCTGACAGAAAGTGTTTCGTTCAGGATACCGTTGATTTCATCGCTGCACTCCTGAGCATCTCTTGTGAGAGTCCAGCGGGTCTTGCCGGCCCATCGTGTCGGAATTGCAAAAAGCGGAATTACCAGTGCTCCGGCCGCAGCCAGAACCCAGTTTTCACGGAACATGATTATTACTGCGCTGACCAGTGTAATCACGTTGGAAATAACCGATGTAAAAGTACTTGTCACAACTCGTTCCACACCTGAAATATCACTGGTCATGCGGGTGATAATATCACCCTGGTTGTTGCTGGTAAAAAAGCTCTGGGGCATCTGCTGCAGATGACGGTACATTTTGTTGCGCATATCGAAAGTGATGTGCTGGGCAATCCAGTTATTAAGATAACTTTCGGCTACTCTGATAAGATTCGCTCCCAGTGTCACTCCCAGTGATGCGCTTATCAGCATCACCAGCATCCTCATGTCGCGCCCGATAAGGCCCTCGTCAATGATGCGGCCTGTAAGGACCGACGGCAGCAGGCTCAGTACCGATGAAAGTACGATACAGGCCAGAACTGCTGTCATCTGCTTCCAGTACGGCAGCAGATATGAAAAAACTCTCTTTAACAATGGCAAAGTCACCTTCGGGCGGTTTGCCTTTTCTTCCTCTGTGAGGAAGCTTCTGTTCATTCCTCTTGGTGGCATAGCATTCACTCCTTCCCTGAATACTCACACAAAATCTCTTACCCTTAAATACACCTATATTATACTACGAGTAAAAATAATTTTACAAGAATCCAGGGCGAAAATTCGCCATACCTTTATCCTTTCATCACCAAAATTTTACAGAAAACAATGTAACCTTTTTTACACATTCAAAAAACCGGCACACCTTAAGGTATACCGGCTCTGTCAGTCTGAATTATTTATTTACTACGTTCTGCGGTCTTCCTTCCGCCCAGCTTTTCACATTATCTACGGTAATGTTTACAAGTCTCTGGCGTGCTTCAGTTGCAGCCCATGAAATGTGCGGTGTTATAAAACAGTTTTTTGCAGTAAGCAGCGCATTGTCTCCTTTGATTGGTTCTGAGGATACAACATCAAGGCCTGCTGCATAAACCTTGCCGCAGTTAAGTGCATCTGCAAGATCCTGCTCAATAATGAGCTGACCACGGCTGTTGTTGATGATGATAACGCCGTCTTTCATCTTTGCAATAGTATCACGGTTGATGATGCCTGCAGTTTCAGGTGTCATCGGGCAGTGAAGGAAAATCACATCAGACTGGCTGAAAATTTCATCCGGTTCGGCCCATTTTACGCCTGTTTCTGCTTCATCGAACCTGTGGGCGCTGCTGCCCAGAACGTTCATTCCGAGGGCTTTCAGGATGCCCGCAGTTGCTCTTCCGATTCTGCCAAGTCCGATAATACCAGCAGTCTTGCCTGCAAGTTCAATTACAGGCTTTTCCCAGAAACACCAGTCCGGGCAGTTTTCCCAGGCTCCGGCCTTCACAGCCTTGTCATGCCTGGAAACATTGGCGCAGATTTCAAGAAGATGGCTTACAGCATACTGTGCCACAATCTGCGTTCCGTATGACGGCACGTTCATAACTGCAATGCCCCTTTCCTTCGCAGCTGCGCAGTCTACTACATTATAGCCTGTTGCAAGGACAGCGATTGCCTTAAGGTTCGGGCACTTGTCAATGGTCGCCTTGCTGATCGGAGTTTTGCTTAGAATGGCTATTTCTGCGTCACCTATTCTTTCGGCAATAAGGTCAGATTCTTCATAGGAAGTACGGTCGTAAACTGTGAGTCTGCCCAGTTTTTCAAGGGGTTCCCATGAAAGGTCTCCGGGATTTACTGCGTAACCGTCAAGAATTACAATTCCCGGTTTATCATATTTCACATTAATCTGGCGTGTGCTGCAGTCAAAGACTACATCAAACCAACGGACGGTTATTCTGTTCCAGCGGTCGGATTCGCCGTCACAGTTGGGATAATAGTCTATCCAGTCGTACACAGGCAGTTTAAAAACCACCTTGCTTCCGTCTGACATGTATCTTACAGTGCCGTACTGCGCAGAATGTGCTTTTTCAGATGGGTCGTCAGACACAGGTACATCCACAGATCCCAGAGAATTGTCCTCCATATCAAAAAACTCAATATGACCCAGGGAATTTACGAAAACCTTTATCTTTTCATTCTCAAAAGTGATTGTTGAAGGGTTAATTGCATTGTAATACGGTGCTCTGATTTCCAGAAATTCTGACTGGACTTCACTGTTGTAATTTAACTGATCACTCATAATGGCTCTCCTTTTCTACATCGGTGTTCCGACTTCAATGAGATTTCCATCCGGGTCATAAAAGCGGATTACTTTCTGGCCCCAGCTATGAGTCATAAGTTTGTTGACATATTTTACTGATGGGTATAGCCTCTCAAGTTTGTCGGCAAATTCTTCTATATTGGATTCCTCAAAGTAGAGTTCGCAGGAGTTGTTTTCAGGGATAATATCCCTGCCCAGAAATCCTTTCCAGATTGCTTCGTCCTGAAGGACCAGACCTTCTGTGAGAATCACGTTGCCGTCATAGTCAGTCACGGGAATCAGGCCGAAAAGTTCGCGGTAAAACTGCTTTGATTTTTCAATGTCCTTTACGACAATCAGAAAATTTCTTAATCTCATGGCACTATGCCTCCTTTTCCAGCAGTGCGATACATTCTGTGTGCTTGGTCATAGGGAAATTATCAAAAGGCTTCAGGTATTTGCACTTGTAACCGTAGTAGTCCATGTAGCGCAGGTTTTCTGCCAGAGTCTTAGGGTTGCAGGAAATATATACGATTTCCTTCACACCATAGCCGATGATTTTGTCAAGAGCCTTCGGCTGGATGCCCACACGTGGCGGGTCAACTACGATTACGTCAGGCTGCTCAGTAACTGTATTAAGAACTTCGAAAACATCCCCGGCGATAAAGTCGCAGTTTGTCAGCCCGTTAAGAGCCGCATTCGCCTTGGCCGCTTCCACAGCTTCCTCTACCAGCTCGATTCCCAGAACTTCCTTGGCCTTCAGTGCCAGAACCTGAGTGATTGTGCCGGTGCCGCAATAAAGGTCGAAGACTTTCTTGCCCTCAAATGAACTGATAAGGTCCAGAGCCTCTGAATAAAGTCTTTCCACCGCTTCCACGTTGGTCTGGAAGAACGAAAATGCACTTACCTTGAAGTCAAGTCCCAGGATTTTTTCAGTGTAATAATCCCTGCCATACAGTGTTTCCAACCGTTCCGGGATTACAGCGTCTGCCAGGCTGTCGTTGAATGTACGGAGAATTCCCACAATCTTATTGTCAAGAGTTAACGATAAAAGTCTTTCGGTAAATCCAGCCTCGTCGAAGCCTTCTTCGCTGGTTGTGACGATATTTACAAGAAGTTCTCCTGTGCGTACACCTTTTCTGATGATCAGATTACGCATGAGACCCCTGTGAGTTCTCTTGTGATAGAACTTGTAACCCTTTTCATTGACGAAATCCAGCACTGCGCTGAGGATAATGTTGAAGTCCGGGTCCACAAGCTGGCACTGGTCAACAGTCACGATGGACATAAAGTTCTTTTTGCGGTGCATGCCCAGTGTGGTACCGCCATCCTTGACGAAGTCACCAAAAGTGTACTCCATCTTGTTGCGGTAACAGTACTGGCTCGGGCAGCCTTCGATTGAATCGATTTTTTCTGCCTTGGCACCCTTTTCTTCCAGAAGTCTGAGAACTTCCCTTTCTTTTTCCTTAAGCTGCTCTTCGTAAGGTGTTCCCTGATAGATGCAGCCCCCGCAAAACTCGCTGTGCGGGCAAAGTTCCTTAAAATCTGCCATACTTATCATAAAACTCCTTCTTGTATTCTGAGAATCTGTCCTCTTCGATGGCTTTGCGGATGTTTTTCATCATGTTCACCAGGAAGTGGAGGTTGTGGTTTGTCAGCAGCATTGCAGAAAGCATTTCGTCTGACTTATATAAATGGCGCAGGTATGCCTTGGAGTAGTTTCTGCATGTGTAGCAGTCACATTCAGGGTCCAGAGGTGACCAGTCGCGCTCATACTGTGCGTTTTTGATATTAACTCTGCCGTGGGATGTCATGCAGAGGCCGTGACGTGCAATTCTTGTAGGCAGCACGCAGTCGAACATGTCAATACCGCGCTCTACACCCTCAAACAGATAGTCAGGGCTTCCTACGCCCATAAGGTAGCGTGGCTTTTCTTTAGGAAGATAGTCTGCACAGTCGTCCAGGATGTCCAGCATAATTTCCTTGGGTTCACCTACGGAAAGGCCGCCGATTGAGTAACCAGGCAGGTCCATTTCCACAATCTGCTCTGCACTCAATTTACGCAGATCCTTGTACATGCCGCCCTGCATGATGCCGAAAAGTGACTGGCGTTCCCAGTCCTGATGGTAATCTTTGCAGCGCTTGAGCCAGCGTGTGGTTCTTTCAAGAGAGTCCTTTACATAGCGTCTGTCCGCAGGATAAGGGATGCACTCGTCGAAAGCCATCATAATGTCGGAACCAAGGCAGTTCTGGATTTCGATAGCCTTTTCCGGTGTGAGCATGTGAGCAGAACCGTCGATGTGTGAACGGAACTTAACGCCTTCTTCAGTGATTTTGCGCATCTTTCCCAGGGAGAAAACCTGGAATCCGCCGCTGTCTGTGAGAATCGCTCTGTCCCAGTTCATAAACTTGTGAAGACCGCCGGCCTCTTTTACAAGCTCGTGGCCAGGTCTCAGATAAAGATGATAAGTGTTTGAAAGGATGATCTCTGCGCCCATTTCCTTCACTTCTTCAGGTCTCATGGCCTTAACTGTGGCCTGAGTACCAACCGGCATGAACACCGGTGTCTGGATGTCACCATGTGGTGTGTGGACTACGCCGCGACGTGCGCGTGTGCGGCTGTCCTGTTTGATTAGTTCATAAGTTACTGCATGTTTCATTTTTAAGTCGCGCCGCTGATACCTCGGGCGCCCTCCTTTTTATTTTTTATCAAGCATTTCGCTGACAAATGTTGAGCCTAAAATAAGCACCGCTCCGATTACGCTGAGCATGTCCATACTTTCTCTCAGCAGGAAAGCCGAAAGAAGCACCGCCAGTATGGGGTCGATATAACTGAAAATCGCCACAGTCTGCGCCTTCAGGTCTTTCATTGACCCGAAATAAAGCACATAGGCAATTCCTGTATGTACAATACCCACAAAGAGCAGCAGTCCCAGTGCCACAGGTCCTGCACTGAGTGATGATACAGGTACTGTCAGCAGGCAGTATGGAATGAGTACAATTGTAGCCGCCGCCAGCTGCATAACAGTAGTATCGTAGGAATTGATGTCCTTAAGTTTTTTGTTCATGAGTATGATGCAGGCATAAAGAGCACCTGCCCCCACTCCGAAAGCCACACCAGTCAGGCTGAAGTCTGCCGCACTTCCGCTCTGGATAACGCCGGAAACCAGCACCATCCCCAGCAGCGCCGCCGCCACGCAAAGGCCTTTTTTCGCAGTCAGCTTTTCACCAAGCACGAACGGTGAAGCAATTATGACGAAAATCGGCGCCAGGTAGTAACAAAGTGTCGCCACCGCAACGGTAGTGTAATTATATGCTTCGAAAAGCAGAATCCAGTTGAAGCCGATAAGGCCGCCGCTGACAAGTAGCAGCACCAGATTGCGCTTTACAGCCTCTTTTGATATAGGGTTCTTTCCCAGCTTCATAACCAGCAGCAGGAAAAGAGTTGCCACAAAACCTCTGCCAAGAGCAATTATGCTTGAAGGCAGCGGAATGTATTTGACGAATATGCCGATGGTCCCGAAAGTAACCATGGCAGTGATAAGTTTTATCTTTGCTGCTCTGGCAGCATTGTTATTGTCCATAAAAATTTATCTTCCTTTATATATGTCTTGCCCGTCACTGCCTGTCTATATGCGCCCTGTCTCGCGCAGATGCTCCAGAAAAGTCTCGCAGCCTTCCACCACATCGTCATAAGTCACATCAAAGTTGCCTGTGTACCACGGATCCGCAATGTCTCTCGGTCTTCCGGAAAAGTCAAGGAGCCCATGGACCTTGCCCTCAGTATCCGCGCCGATGATGCGCATAAGATTGCGGCGGTTATTTGCATCCATGATGAGGATATAGTCGTAATTATCGTAATCCTTTTTAGTAATCTGCACAGCCCTGTGCTCACCACATGGAACGCCCATTTCAGCAAGCTTGCGGCGTGTTCCATGGTGGACGCCGTTGCCAATCTCCTCACGGCTGGTTGCAGATGAATCGATTATGAACTTGTCCTCAATGTGCTGCTTCTTTACCATGTCCTTGAGTACAAACTCGGCCATAGTTGATCTGCAGATGTTGCCATGGCAGACCATCATTACTTTTATCATGTCTGTTATAACCTTTCGTAATTTGTCATAGATAAATAATTATATCACATCATGCTGCTGATTTGCAATCTTAAGGTTAGCAACCACAAATAAAAAGAGCATCCCGCTCCATCCCAGGCCGTTGAACGTACACCTGATAGCGATAATGCTCCTATTATTAAATTAATGCATCTATTAAAAAAAGAACTGACTGATTTCCAGTTCAAATTCTTTTTTATTCAATATATTATTACAGTATTTTCATTACAGCATAGAAACAAATTTTATATCTTTTTTCGTACACTTTTATCAGTAATACAGTTCTATAAAAGAAAAAAACAAAAAAATTAACTTATAGTTTACATTAAAAAAGCAGGGTAATATTCCCCTGCCTCAAAATACTCTATTCATGAATCTGTTTCTGAAGATATTCACCGATTGTATCATAAAACTCTACAGCTCTCTGATACTGCTCTTCCGCATCTTCACGTGATACAATATAAAAATCTGCATAGTCAGTGTTATTTCTTATTTGAAAAGCTTCACTGATATATCTGGAGTATTTCACATCAAAAACTCCGGATTTGATATATGTTTTTTGAAAATAAGATATTACACCTGCATGTCTTGCAAAGTCTTCTCCATCCATAGCAAGTAATGCTCTTGCTGCTGTAAAGATTGCATAATACGATCTTCCAATGGAATCTTTATAACTGTTATTATCTAAAAGCAGCTTTGCAGACTCCAGACGCTCTTTAGCCATATCCAGACGATATAAGGCAAGTTCTGTTTTATTATTATGCAACAATACTTACCCCCTCTCTATCGATATTACGGTAGTACGGCAATACTTCACGGTATTCTTCATACTCATCAAACGGAATTACCGTTGGTGATAATACAGTTTCGTACTCAAGCTCCAGATCAGAAGAAAGCGTCCATACTTCGCGCAGCTTTTTCTGCAGATCAGCTCTGTTGCCACGTACAATTGCAACAACATCCACATCTGATTCTGCATCCTGTGTACCACGAGCATATGACCCATAAAGTAAAATCTTAAAAATGTTCTCACCATATACCTGTCGGTATATCTCTGCAATCTTCGTCATCAAAATATTCAATTCATTCTGTGAACACATGGGATACACCTCCATTCATATACTTTAGTATATTATACCCCTTTAGATTAAAAAAGTATATATTTTTTTTTATAACCAGATTCCCATAATATGATTAGCAATATTATTAAAATCAAAAGAATCCATAGCCATTCTCCTTTTTAAACTTTTAAATATTATACTACACAACCATTAAATTTTTAAAACTGCAATACTAAGCCCTACAGCGCCAAGCATACACATAGCCATGCCTAATGGCCCAGCACCTACAGATGCCGGTAAAAAGATCCCTCCAATGCAGAATGTACAAACTAGCAATGCCTTAAAAATTGCCACCCCATCACTGTCTTTGCTTGCGTCATATATGACTATACCACCGGATTTCTTTTTCTGCTTTTCTGCCATGTTTTTACTGCCACCTGTAAACTCCATACTAATGTAATCATCAAAAGCATCATGTCTGCCATTTCCGTTCCAGTCAAATCCCGGACCACCAAAATTGTCGTACATTATGTCACTCCCTTTCTTGCAGATTAACCAGTCTTATAATAGTTTTTTCACTGAAAAATATCATGTCTTCACTCGTCAAAATACACATTATCCCATGTTCTGCCCGTGCTATCTATGTATGTCATCTCACACGGATTGTTTTCAAAATATAAAAGTGCTTCTGTTTCGGACGAATCACTATATCCTTTCTTTATTATATATTATACAAGGTAGGTGTCCCAAAAAACGGACAATATAAAAAGAAATACAAGCTAGCTGGTCATTCCCAGTTATAATCCTGTATTTCTTTTCTAATCTATTACACTTCGAAAATCACTTTTAATAAGCGATCCTAAAATAATCTAAATATGCTTTATATTTATCCTGTGCTGTCAGACATGTGTCTGTCAAATAACCTTTTTCTTTATCCCACTCTTTCAAACCACGGTAATAGAACATTTTCAGATTATCTTCGATAATGAACGGAACAATATTATATTTCAGACATTCTTTGAACATGATCAGTCTGCCTACTCGGCCATTACCGTCCTGAAACGGATGGATTCGCTCGAACTTCACATGAAAATCCAGAATATCTTCGAAGGTCTTTTCTTCTTTGGCATTATACGCTGTCAGCAGAGCTTTCATTTTATCGGCAACTTCTTCCGGAAGAGCTGTATCCATACTACCGACTTCATTGGGCATCCTTTTATAATCTCCCACAGCAAACCAATCTTTTCTGGAATCACTGGTTCCGTTTTTCAGAATCAGATGAAGCTCCTTGATAAACTTCTCTGTCAGCCCTGCCTTTGCATTGTCGATAATTATATCAATGCAGCGGAAATGATTTGCTGTTTCGATCACATCGTCCACATTGAGCACTTCATTTTCCACACCAATGGTGTTGGTTTCAAAGATATATCTTGTCTGTTCATGTGTCAGGCGGCTGCCCTCGATATGGTTGGAATTGTATGTCAGATCAATCTGTGTCTTATGGTAAATGCCACCGGAATATTTGCTTGCTTTCTGCTCTTTCAGAATATCCAGCAATGTAACTGGCTGTTCCTTCTTCTTGTTGGAACGCTTCGGTTTTCCTGCATTTTCAGGAATATTCCAAGTCTTGCCGGTAAGAAATGCACCTGGCACACGCCCAAGTGCACAGTAGTTTCTGACGCTGCGCTCTGAAATATTCCACTGTTTTGCTGTTTCGGTAACTGAAAGGTATCGCATCTGCTTTCCTCCGTTGTAAATCAAATTTTACACTTATCTAATGTACAGTATAACATATTATCGGCAATAAATCCAATTATTTTCGCATACCAGTCTATCATTTTTGCCGATTCCGGCACTTTTAATTTACATATAAAACAGGACATCCCGTGCGTCAGGATGTCCTTAAACTACTATATATCAAAATACGGCACTGCTGTGCGGATTACTGTCTGTAAGGTTTTCTGGTCTTCATCTCCAAGAGAATTGAACTCACCAGGAATACCTTTATTAAACTGATCATACTGCATAAACAATCTGGTCGAACATTCACCGTTTTTCCAGAAACCGATGCCGATTTCGTATGCTGATGTAGTCATATCAGCACCGCTGAAACCACTTGCCTTCATATACTGGTTAAGCCCTCCCCCTTCTGCAAACTGCAGGTTCAGAGCAGCAACTATTGCCCATGTAGTAGGAGACGCGTGGACACTGAAAGCGGGTCCATTGTCGATAACCTTTTCAGGTTCTGGCTCTGGTGTAACTTCCAGTTCAGGCTCTGCAGCAATCTCAATCTCAACATGCTCCTCAGGTACATCAGTTTCATCAGATGCCGGCATAAACGCTTCATCAATTACAGGCACCATATCCGTATTCAGATAGATTCTTGCATAATCAGGTTCTCCCATGGAATAGTGTCCGCACTTAAAATATGGAAGTTTGCATACTGCCTTGCCTATACATTCGGCCAGCTGGTCTGTTTCGTACTGACATGTCAGGCGGCTGAAACAGCCTTCCCCACTGAGGAAATCTGCATCTGCCAGCTCAGTATAATCCTTTTTAATGCTTTCTGCGATATCATCATTCTCTCTGTCAATAAATAAGAATTTGATGTAATCGTTGTAGACAGCAATCTGACAGTAATCCATGTCTGAATGGCGGAGAATATCCACAAACTGACCGTTAAGATCAAACAGCTTGGCAGCATTCTGTCCCATTACTTTGGCAGTCAGGGTCTGTTCCACTTCAATCAGTTCTTCTCCAGGACGGCGGCTGCGGAAGGAATTACCCTCCACAATAACGTGCGGAATGCATCCGATGAAATACATCAGATAATCTTCCAGCTCTGCACGGTCTTCCTCACGGGCAAGGCGTTCGTAGCGGTTCTGCCACAGTTCCATACGCATTGTTTCCCAGCCAACGCCTTCAGGGAACTTGTCATAAGTACATTCTGCGTAAGGGAATTCAACAGTACGTGTCTGACCGCCATCGGATTCTTCCATAACAGTAATGCGGAGACGGTCTTCATCTGCAGACACATAGCATGTTGCCGGATGGTCCTTGATTCTTTCCTCAAAATCTGTTTCTTCGCCGAACTCGTTATTAACCATAATCCACAGAAGTGAAGTAGTCATAGAGTCGTTAATATCTGGGTATTCCGGTCTGTTCTGTGCCTCCGGATCAAGGTAAATCCGGTCATCTTTCATGTAAACACCGAAAGTGGATTCATCGTTTATCATGTTGCGGATTGAGTCCATAAGATAATTGCGTTCCCAGACTTCATCAAGAGAAGTGTAAAGGTCATCTCCACGGAGTTTTGAACAAATTGCATTGTCTTCCAAGGCCTTAATGAACTCCTGCTCAAAATTTACTGTTAGTACATCATCGTAGTCCAGTTCGTCGGTTCCTGTATAATGTGCCGACAGTTCAACCATTTGGCGCAAAACGCTCACTTCAATATGATCCGCCTTGCCGCTCATCAGCATATCAAAAAGTTTTCCGCCCGAAATGCTGAAGTTTTCCTTAATAGCATTCTTCACACGTTTGGTAGTTTCTGCGTATTCTCCTGCAGATGTAAAAACAGATGGTTTTACTGCGGAAGCAGGATCCTTACAGATCAGGTTGGATGTAGGAGTAACGGTACGTAAACCAGGGCATGCATCACTGTTGACAAACTGACGGATTATCCCCATTATTTCTTCTGCATCATCTTCCGAATTGACAGAAATACCGGTCCCATCTCCTTCAAAGCCCCATGCGAAATCTTTTGCGCTGATGTAAGCCGCAAACTCTCCATTATTTTCAATAACTATATCTCCAAGACTGACTTTCGGAAGAAGATATGCATCCTTTTCATAAATGTATTTGTACAAGTAACCGCTTACCGGGTAAAGCAGCCGCTTAAGCTGGCTGATCAGTTTTTCCGGATTAATCCAGGATACCAGAATGCTCTGACCGTCAGGTGTCACATGCCAGCGTTTTACTTTGCTGCGGAGAGAGATGAATCCGGAATTGGAAAATTCAACTTCAAGATTTATATCTTCATTTCCTTCCATGATAACGAACTTCTTGCTGGTATATGTCTTCGTTTCAATGAACATAAGCTCATCCATGTAAAGATCACCATACTTGGTATACTGCGGAGTCAGCTGCAGTGTGTACTGCCCTGGTTTCTGCAGTGTTCCCAGCCTGGTCTGCCCATGGTACATTTCTATGGCTACATCGTTATTCTCAGGTGTTCTGGTAAGAACCACCTTTCTGGTTGCCGTTGATGGTCCGGAAGTTCCGTAATTCTGCTGTGCAGAAACAGATGCAGAAGGGTCCATGTTAAGCATATCATTGTACATATGCAGTCCCGGATATTTGCTGCTTTCCACAAAATCGCAGATAAACTGGCGGATAAGCTTAGCTTCCCCTTCTCTTCTGATCCAGACATGCTGGATATCAGATGTAACCGAATCATCTCCGATTTCGTTGTAATATATTCTTTCCAGAGTATTATCTCCGGACATGGTTTTAAAGAAAATCGCTCCGCCGTCTGCTTTCACGATAACATTATTAATGCTGGAATCTCTCATTTTACGGTAGAGACTTCCGTTCGCAGAATTAAGCAGAATCTTAAGTTCTTCACGCAGCTTTGCAGGTACAATTCCAAGTTCCTGCAGGCTGGAAGCCGGTGCCGGCCATATCATTGCGTGATATGCCGGGTTGGTTTCGCCCCAGCCTCTTGCCAGAATTTCCTGGTTCTGATTAACCCCCAGATCATAATACACATCATCATCCCCTGCCGGAGCCCTGAGAGTAACAGATGCACCTAAAAATCCAGGAAATTTAACTTTGATTGTGTGAGCATTCAGATCCAGACGCAGTGCGTAGCGGGAACGGCGGTGAAGATTTTCCTGGCTGGCTCCATCCATAATTACCTGAAGATCCCCGTCATAATAGTCAGCTTCTCTGTAAATAGTAAAATATCTCCATCTTGACATGGTTATCTTCCGTCCTCTCTGTATGTAAAATACGGCACTGCTGCCTGAATACAATTCTGAAGTGTTCTGCGGTTTTCTTCATCCAGCATCTGATATGATCCTTCTTCTCCGGAAGCATACTGGGCGTACTGCATGGAAATTCTGCTGGTGCAGGAATCATCTTTCCAGAAGCCTATAACTATTTCGTGTGAACCGGTCATAAGTTCTGCCTTATTAAGGCCCATATCCTTCATAAAGCGTGCCAGTCCTCCGCCTTCGCCGAACTGCTGGTTAAGTTCTGCAATTACAGCAAGAGTTGTCGGCGCACTTTCCACGGACCATTCAGTCTGTACATCAGGCTGTGTATCGGGCTCAATATCAGGCTGGACTTCCGCTGACTCTGGTATATATGGTTCATCAAGTCCAGGAACCATATCCCTGTTGAGGAAAAGAATGTTGGAATCCAGATGATTATCTGAACGTGTCCTCATGTACGGCAGTTCACCCACTGCTTTACCCAGGAAATATGAAAGTTCGTCCTTTTCATATCCGCAGGTCAGATGGTCAAAACAGTCTTCGCCGCTGAGGAACTCTTCATCCACCAGTTCTGTGAAATCACGGTAAATTGTCTTGATAACCTTTCCGTCGGTATTGTTGAAAATAAAGGCAAGGTAATCCTTATATCCGGCAATATGGCAGAACTTAATGTTGGAGTGGCGCATAATGTCGATAAACTCACCATCAAGGTCAAAGAGTTTGACAACCTTACGTGCCATCATTCTGCCTGTAAGAGTCTGTTCCACTTCAATGATTTCTTCGCCCTTGCGACGGGTGCGGAAAGAGTTGCCTTCGATAATAATGTGGCGGAACACGTCCATCATCCACATAAGATAATCTACAAGTTCTTTCTGGTCTTCCGGATCGTCCAGACGGTCAAAACGGTTCTGCCAGTCTGTAATTTTAAGCTGTTCCCATGAGGATGGCATCTTATCAAATGTACAGTCGCTGTACTTGATTTCAACAACTTCTGTAGTTCCGGCTTCATCCTCGAACATCATATTTATGCGCAGCCTGTCAGCTTCTGCTGTCACGAAACAAGTTGCCGGAGTTTCCTTTGTTCTTTCTGCAAATTCTGACTTCTCACCGAAACGGTCCAGCATTTCATACCACAGAACGCTGGATGTCAGTGAATAGTTCATATCCGGATGTTCCGGTCTTTCATTAACTTCCGGTCTGAGATAAATACGGTTTCCTTCCATGTATGCAACCGTTACTTCCTCTTCTATATATTCCCGGATAACCTGAATAACTGCATCCCTGTCCTTCTGAGAATCCAGACGGGTAATTACCGGGCCGTGACCCTTGATACCCTTCATTTTTTCTGCAGCAAGAAGAACTGTTTCATCGTTGATATCTTCCCATAAAACAGTGTATACGGTCCTTATTTCTCCTGCAGACATTCCGCGGAAATGTCCATGAAAACTGATTCCTGCAGTTCCTACCGCTACATCAATATATTCTGCAGGCGGATTCTGATCGCACATTGCATTGCAGAGAATTCCGTTCGGCAGATAAAAAAGTGGTCTGAGATAATCACCTTTCAGGAAGGACATGGTGGCTGAGTCTGCTACATCAATGCTATAATCAGGGTCAAGCCAGATTGCATGGTCATCATAATACACACCAGGACACTGATCACTGTTGATAAACTGCTGAAGTATTTCATTGATAAGACTCTCTTTTTCCCATGTTTCCAGAAATTCAAACGGATTGACTTCTTCCGGGAAGTTGCCGCCTGTCATTTTTGCCATCTGGCGAAGCGAATCGGCATCTTTGTTAATATCTTTATACAAAATCTCCTTAATGTATGCAGGGTTATTAGAACTGTTAGTACTGTAAGCATCGAAAACAATACAATCGTCCACCGCACCGAATCCTACTCTGAAAACTCCATTTTTTTCTGAATTTTTCAGCAACTGATAAACTTCACCATGTTCCGGATTGAGCAGAGCCTTGATTTCCATTTTAAGATGATATGTAGTGGACGAGCCATAAATATCCTCAGCTTTTTTAATAACCTTCCGGTCAAACTCTGGATTACGATAGATGTCCTTGCCTTCCATTACGGATTCAGGACGTTCATCGCTGTTTATATAATTGCGTATAAAATTAAGTATCGTGTTCCGATCTTGCTGACTGTCAATAACAATTCGCTTCTCTGTAATAGACGGAGCTGCTTTATCTGCAAGTCCCGTATAGAAAATTGTCTGTCCTGTTCTGAAACCTGTTCCGTCCGGATAGTTGAAGGAAATCGCATCGCTTCCAACTTCCACACGCAGAAAGTCCACACGATTCTTATAAAGTAAATCAAACAGTTTGTCTCCTTCTGACATAAGCTGGAGATCTAATGCATTTCTTAGTTTATTGTCACTAAGTCCGCCCGGCAAAATATTATTGCTCGGATTCTGAGGCTTCTTTTCATTCTTTTCCTGCACCGGTTGCTTTTTCTTTACTGTTACAGTCTTATCTGCATTTACGGTTACAAAGTATTCCTCATTACCTGTTCCTGCCGGAACTTTAATACTGCGTGCTTTCTGATTCCACATAATCCCGTATCCCTGCAGATTCAGAGTATGATTTGCTGTATCAATACATATAGTAAGCCATCCACCGGCATCCAGGCGCGGTGCAGCAGGATGAACTCTTCCATCAATTTGAAGACTCAGTCCCAGATTTGGGTTAGCATCATCTCTGCGGATGGTAAGTTCTCTGTGAGGCACCTGCTTTAATGTGTATTGATTGCCTTCGCAAAGCAACGCCAGAATCATATCATCATTACCTGCAGGTATCTGATAATTCAGTTCCAGACTCAGTTCCCCTTTATATGATACTGTCAAAGTATGTACCTTTTCATCAGCATCAAAAACAAGACGCTGACCCTGTAAAAACTGACCTACTTTCCAGCCATCCAGTTTAACTATAATTTGTTTATTTTCCAGAACATCCCCATTGCCGGGATTTCTGATAAGAGATATTCTTCTCTTCATTTTTGTCTCCTGTCCCCAGTCTATAAACCACGTTTTGAAAGTTCCATTGAAATTCTGTTTCTGTATTGTTCCATTCTCTGCATGAGATTTCCGATTGATCCTTTACTTTCTTCGTTATATTTTTTTATATTGTCCAATGTTTCTTTTATATCATCGCAATAAATTCCAAGACCATCTACCTTACATACAAAGCAATTATTAAGACTTATAAAAGCGCGGTCCATAGTTTCCATAGAATCTGTCAGACTTCTTTCAAGCTTGTTGATTTCATCAACTGCCTCACGGGAAATATTCCAGATATTTTCATTATTAGCCATACTTCTTATCCTCCTTTAATAGTCACCTTCCATGATTTCTTTCATTTCAAGCAAGTTCGTCAGTTTAGACTTCATTTTTTCATGAAGCTCTGCTGCATCGTTATAAGTCTGGTGGTAATTACCTATGCTCTTATTCACGCTTATAATAGCCTTGGCACCTACAATGTCGCCATTCATATTGTCTGCACATTCATTTGCAGCCTTCTGTAATGTATTAATAACATTTTCTGTGTCTTTCATAAAATCTTCTAGTCTCTCAATCATTGCTTCCAAAGCTTCCTGCGTTACTGGTCTTTCTGTCATGTTATTTCCTCCTTATATTTCTGAGTTTAAATAAATTCATCATCTTCGTTAGCGGCTTCTGATACATTTCCTTCCTTATCCATAGTCCAGCCGTTTATTGTAAGCCCGCTCCACAGATAAGGTCTTAGTGAAAAAGCATCTTTTTTATTTACATACCGAAGTGCACCAGCTGGAATACGTGCACTGCGTCCATAACCGATTATATCTGCCAGTTCATCTTTTGCCAGCCACTGATAAATCAGATGTCTGAACATCTTGTCGGACCATTTCATCTCACGGTATTCAGTGTATTGGCTGAGAACTGCCATAAAATGATATCCTTTGGCAGGAGCCTTGGTAAGAAGCCATTTGAAATCGTCTATTGCATTATAGCTAAGTTCTTTCTGTACTTCCTGATGATGTGTTTCTTCCTGTTCAAATAATCTTTCAAACTCACCATCATCGGCGGGTTCTTCCATCATATCGCTGAAAAGACTTACCAGCGGTGATGGTTCTGCGGTCATTTTTACAGGTTTGACGAAATTATTACTGCTATATAAATCTGCCGTTTCAGTTTTGCGTTCAGGCAGTTCTTCCCACTGCTGAAAGAGGTTATATACGCCGAGCATAACGATGAGCTCGTTTCCTGCCTGGTTTTTTTCAACTTTCTGACGTAGCTGGCTGATTTTTGTACATATGTCTTCCATATCAGTCAGGCAGTTATATTTTTCCCAGCGGTGCCTGAACATGCGGTAGAATGGGTCCAGATGGTCGGCAAGAATAGTAACCCTTGTGCCTCCTGAAATAACACTGCGTACAGCGGACATTACTTCTGAAGCCACCATGTCAGGTGTTTCTGCAACAAGAAGCAGGTTTTCACCAGGTGCAGGTTTGAGTTCTACCGGCGATTCCTTACGCAGTGCACAAGGCCTGCCCATGTAAAGACGCAGTATTTCCTCAGGATAATCCTGAGATGCATCCCACTCTTTAATTCCCGGTTCACTCTCCTTGTATGAGTAAACTCTCTGGCCATCTACAACAATAGGCTGCTTATCCATGTAGGTATTATCTGTCAGCTGTCCCGAAGTCGCAACCGGAGAATACATTTCCTTTAACTGATTGATTATTTCTGTAATCCGTTCTGTTGGTACAAAGGCTACTTTGCTGCGGTGTACGCGGACTATATTTTCCAGTGTGCCTTCAATAGCCTCTTTCTCAGAAGTCAAAGTATAGTGTGGAGGCAGAGTTGCTATCCACTGTTTTACCTGCTCTGTATTTGCTTCCGGAGGCAATGCGAGTGTACCGCGCATTTCTTCATGGCTCACATTGGACATGGCAAAACGTTGTCCGATCTGGTTCTTTGCCTTGGTTGTAAGTCCGTGAACGCCTGCTTCATAAGCCTGGTCTGCAAAAATAAATCTGAAACCCAGCGCACGTCCCTTGGCCATGAGATTTTCCAGTTTTTCTGCATAGGAAAGATTTCCCGAAGCCGGAGCATTACGTATAATCTGAGTCATCGTTGCAAATTCATCTACCATGACTATAATCAGCGGCAGGTGCTTCATACGGAATTCTTCAGGCAGATAAAGTATATCCTTAAACCCATATTTACTGAATAATTTAGTTCTCTTTTCAAGAATTTCAGTAAGTTCATCAATCAGATCCAGAACCACTTCTTCGGATGATTCAAGAATTACTCTTTTAACATGAGGCGGCATGTGCTTTGCATAAAGCTGAAATTCTGTCATTTTGAAATCCACAAGCCACAGTTCAATGTCTTCTGGATGATAGTTGAGGAGAATTCCTGTAATAAGCGTATGCATCAGGGTTGATTTGCCGCAGCCGGCAGAACCTGAGATGTATGCCGCAAAATTCATTTCTTCAAAGTCGAACTTTTTTATATTTTCATCTTCATCCACGCCGAATACCAGATTAAGTCGGCGGTTTCCACGTGTATGATTGATTCTGCTGAAATAATCTGCAATTTTTTTGCTGCCCTGTTCGCTTTCCGGTGCTGCAGCCCCATATGCCTGGCGAACTGCTTCAACAGTATCATCGGTTAAATTATGCAGGCCCTGAAGCCATCTGAAAGGAGCTTTTTCACCGTTATCACATGTAATAAACTGTCCTTCTTCAGTACAATCAATCACGAGCGCGTTATTCTTCATATTCTTAAAGAAATTATGTGCTGATGAAACTGATGAATCATAACTGGAATTATGAACAGCAATTATGGAGATACCGCACTGTTCAGCCATGTAATAAATTCTCTCCAGATATTCCAGTTCATTTTTTGTGACACGTTCCGGAAAACCGTATAAAACTATAATCTTTCCCGGAATTTTTTCGTCTTCCAGGGCTTCTGCATTGTATTCATAAATGCTGCGGTAACCGGTTACTTTCTGAGATATCTTCACCGCATCTTTATATATTTCTGTAAAAACTTTTAAAACCTGTGCTTCGTTTGTTGGCACAGGAGCCATAAATGCAGGTGCAGGACCTGAAAGTCTGTTGAGGCCACCTAATGCTGTTCCATTGAATGTTTCCAGATCTATCGGATAAATGCGCATGGTGCCAGGTGCCATTGTCCTCAGGATATTTCCTGTCAGAGTACGTACCCCTTCTTTCGTAGCGGTTGACTGGCTGGTATGATAATTTATCAGCATATTAAAAGAATTTACCGGAAGATACACGGGTACCTCCAGTTTATCGTTCTTCAGATCAATATCATCTTTAACATATTCAGGAATAACAATCTTTCTTTCAGCAAAACCAACCATCACTTCACTGGCTGATTCTGCTGGCGGTTCATATGTAAAAGAGTCCCATACAATATTATCAGATATCTGTACAGCGTTCCTGCACTGCTCTGAAATTTGCAATACATCTTCAGATGTCAGCAGGTCACAGTATTTTTTTCCGAACTTGTTTCTGAGTTCTGTATCCAGCATTCCCAGTTCTTTTTTAGCATTGTCAGCACCTGACTGCAGTGCTTCAATACTGGATTTTAACTCTTCTTCCTGTATTCTTATATACTCAAGATTGCTGCGGGCCATTGTAATAATGTTATCTGCGGCCTGAACATGATTTGGGTTCATAAGCTGATTTTTATAAAGCCCCATGTTTACAGGCACAGGTTGGCAGGCAGTACTTTTCTGTACGCCAGGTGAAGCATCCTCAAAATATGCTGCATAGTACTTTCTTATTGTACTCTTTTTCTGGGCAAAGTCCTCCAGCTGCTGGTTCAGTTCTTTCAGCTGACTGGAATTATCTGATGTCTGTGAACTTATTATATTATTTAATTTTTCTTCGTTTTCTGTTTTCCATGACGCAGCTTCATCATTAATCGCCTTCAGCTGAGCCTGGAGTCTGCTTACTGCTTTGTCCAGATAATTATGCATAAAAACTCCTTAAAAAATAAGTATTTTAATCTAATAATAATACCATAAACCCGCCCTGATTTCAATAAACTTACTCCCCAATCCTTGACTAAATCACCTGTCTGGTCTAAAATTATCATGTAATTTTTATCTTTGAAAATTAAAGAAACAAGGAAGAATTTTATTATGAAAATAACTTTAAAGAATCTTACAAAGAAATTCCCCAGCCGCAATAAAAAAGTCCGTGAGGATGTGATTGCGGTCAATGATTTTAATTTTGAAATTCCCGATGGTAAGCTTATCGGCCTGCTTGGACCATCCGGCTGCGGTAAGAGTACTGCTCTCAACCTGCTCTGCGGGCTTCAGAAGCCTACAAGCGGTCAGATTCTCTTTGGTGAGGATGATGTTACTGACCTTCCTGCCGAAAACCGCGGTGTAGGAATGGTCTTCCAGAACTATGCTCTCTACCCTCATCTTACTGTAAAGAAAAACATCATGTTCCCTCTTGAAAATCTCAGAGGCAAGGACAAGCTTTCAAAGGAAGTTATGGAAGCCAAGGCACTGGAAGCTGCCAAGCTGGTTCAGATTGACGAGCTTATGGACCGTAAACCGAGTGAACTTTCCGGTGGACAGCAGCAGCGTGTGGCAATCGCCCGTGCTCTCGTAAAGATGCCCCGCGTGCTCCTTCTTGATGAACCTCTTTCCAACCTGGATGCCCGCCTCCGTCTTCAGACACGCGAGGAAATCCGCAGAATCCAGAAGGAAACAGGCATCACAACGATTTTCGTAACCCATGACCAGGAAGAAGCCATGAGTATTTCCGACATCATCGTGGTTATGGAAACAGGCAGAATCCAGCAGATCGGCAAGCCGCAGGAAGTTTACGACAATCCTGTGAATCTCTTTGTTGCCAAGTTCCTGGGCACACCGCCAATCAATGTTTTCAGCGGACGCATCGAAAATGGCAGTCTCTTTATCGGTACTGACAAAATTCTGAATGTGAAGTCTGCTGACGGTACGTCGCTGGCTGACCAGCCTGTTACAATCGGTATCAGACCAGAAGGTTTCGTTCTCAGTGATGATGGTGCGCTCACTCTCAACCTTACTGAAGTTGAAGTCATGGGCCGCGATATTACAGTTGTATCAACTCACCCTGAGTCACAGAATGTGGAAATCCGTTCGATTATCAGTTCTGAAAACCATGTTGAAATCACCGGCGATACTGTAAAATTCGCCATCAAGCCTCACAAGGTACACATTTTCAGCGTTGAAACAGGACAGCGCATTGAATTTACCGCAGAATAACAGGAGAATAAATTATGGACAATCGAAACAACAAAGCCTGGCTCTACCTTCTGCCGGCTATACTCTTTCTGGGATGTTTCATGGTTTATCCTCTCATCGACGTGTTTATATACTCCTTTGAAGAAGGATACAATTCAGCGTCCCAGACATATTTCGGCGTGGGTCTTTACAACTATTCCTACGTGCTTCACGACCCGTATTTCCTGCAGGCTGTAAAGAATACTTTCATTCTGGTAATTTTCACAGTGCCTGTTTCCACAGGACTTGCCCTTCTTATTTCAGTAGGTCTCAACTCAATCAGACCGCTGAAGGAACTTTACCAGACAGTATACTTCCTGCCTTATGTTACAAACACACTGGCTGTAGGTCTGGTTTTCATGATACTTTTCAAGAAAACACCTTACAGTGACGGGCTAATTAACCTGATACTGAATATTTTCGGCATGGCGCCTGTTGACTTCATCGACGGACCTTACTGGGCCAAGATGTTCGTACTCTGTTTCTATACAGTGTGGGTTGTAATGCCTTTCAAAATCCTCATCCTTACAAGCGCTCTCGCCTCTGTGAAGCAGGATTACTACAACGCAGCCCGCATTGACGGAACATCAAGAATGCGCATGTTTACCCGCATCACCCTGCCGATGATTTCACCATCCCTGTTCTACCTGATTATCACAGGGTTTATCGGTGCTTTCAAAGCATACAGCGATGCAGTCGCACTCTTCGGTACGGACCTGAATGCGGCCGAAATGAATACCATTGTAGGTTATGTTTACGATATGCTTTACGGAAACAGCGGCGGTTACCCGTCATATGCTTCCGCAGCTGCAATCATACTTTTTGCCATCGTACTGACCATAACCTGCATAAACCTGCTCATCAGCAAAAAACACGTACACTACTCCTAAAAACGAGGTCTTAATATCATGTCAACACAAACCGACTACAAAAAAATTGAAAAGTCTGCAAGACTCCGCAGCCGGTCCATCAGTACTGTTACCTACATACTGCTGACCATCTGGGCGGTAATCGTGCTCTTTCCTTTTTACTGGATGTTACTGACCTCCGTAAAAAGCTACAATGCGTACAACTCGGAATACATTCCTAAGTTTTTCACGCTGACGCCTACACTGCAGAACTATGTGGATGCTTTCACAACAGTTCCTCTGGCAGACTATTTCCTCAATACGGTGATTTTCACCGTGGTAACTACCGCTGTCATGCTGGTGGTTACAGTGCTTGCGGCCTTCGCCTTTGCCCGCCTCGATTTCCGCGGCAAAGATCTGGTCTTCACCCTGTTCCTTGCTCTCATGATGATTCCAAGCGAACTGGTTGTTATTACAAACTTTGTGACAATTACTGAACTGGATCTGAGAAACACCTTCATGGGTCTCATACTTCCTTCAGTAACGTCAGTATTCTATATTTACCTGCTGCGCGAAAACTTCGCCCAGATTCCTGATGAGCTTTACTACGCAGCCAAGGTGGACGGAACATCCGATTTCAAATACCTTACCAAGGTCATGATTCCTATCTGCCGTCCGACTATCATCACAATCACTATCCTCAAAGTGATTGAATGCTGGAACTCCTACGTATGGCCTCGCCTGATCACCGACGATGAAGCATACTTCCTTGTTTCCAACGGTATCCAGGAAATCCGTGAAAACGGATTCGGCCGTGAAAACATTCCGGCAATGATGGCCGCCGTGGTAGTAATCTCCGTGCCGCTTATTATCATCTTCCTGATTTTCCATAAAAAAATCATGGAGGGCGTTGCGAGAGGAGGTACCAAAGGATGATGAAACGTATTTCTGCCCTGCTGCTTGCCCTTGTTATGATTCTCTCACTGACTGGATGCCACGGTTCCAAGGGACTTGAAGAATTCGTCATTCCAGATGAATTCGATACTTCCCGCGACTATGAAATAACTTTCTGGGCCAAGAACGACACCAACAAGACACAGACCATGATTTACGAGCAGGCCATCGAAGATTTCCAGGCCCTCTACCCTAACATCAAGGTAAACCTGCGTCTTTACACTGATTACGGCAAAATCTACAATGACGTAATCACCAATATTGCAACAGGAACTACTCCCAATGTCTGCATAACCTACCCTGACCACATTGCAACTTACCTGACAGGTACCAACAGCGTGGTTCCTCTGGACGGACTTTTTGCAGACCCTGAATACGGCCTTGGCGGCAGTAAAGTTGCCTTCGACGCCCCTTCCCAGGATGAAATCATTCCTCAGTTCCTTTCTGAGTGTGAGTTCAACGGAAATTACTATGCTATACCTTACATGCGCTCCACTGAAGCCTGCTATGTCAATAAAACTTTCGTGGAAAAGCTGGGATACCAGCTTCCTGAAACCCTTACCTGGGACTTCGTATGGGAAGTAGCTGAAGCTGCAACTGCAAAGAATGAAGACGGAACTTACAAGGTCAACGGCCAGAAAGTAATGATTCCTTTTATCTACAAGTCCACTGACAACATGATGATTCAGATGCTCCGTCAGAAAGATGCCGGTTACTCTACAGAAGACGGCGAAATACTTCTTTTCAATGACCAGACTAAAGAGCTGCTTTATACCATCGCAGACCATGCAGCCACAGGAGCATTTTCAACCTTCAAGATTTCCAGTTATCCGGCCAACTTCCTCAATGCAGGCCAGTGCATCTTCGCAGTTGACTCCACGGCCGGTGCAACATGGATGGGTACTGACGCTCCTCTTTCGGACATCAGCGAAGATAAACTTGTAGAATTTGAAACTGAAGTTATGACAATTCCTCAGTTTGATCCGCAGAATCCGAAGATGATTTCCCAGGGACCTTCAATGTGTGTTTTCAACAAAAACGACCCGCAGGAAGTCCTGGCCTCCTGGCTCTTTGCCCAGTACATGCTTACTGACAAAGTCCAGATTGCCTATGCTCAGACTGAAGGTTACGTGCCTGTAACTTCCAAGGCTCAGTCCACCGCAGAATATCAGGACTACATGTCCCGCGGCGGCGAAGACAACCAGCTCTATTACGATGTAAAAATCAAGGCGGCCCGTCTGCTCCTTGACAACACAGGCAATACTTTCGTAACACCTGTTTTCAACGGTTCTGCATCCCTGCGTGATGCTGCAGGCCAGCTCATTGAAACCACAACCAAGTCAGTGAAACGTAAACAGACTGTAAACGAAGAATTCATAGACAAGCTTTATGACGAAACCGAGGCGCTCTACCGTCTTGACCAGGGTGCTTCCGTATCAGGAGGTTCTGACAAGGACCTTGGCCCGCTGCCTGCAACAGCAAAGGCCCTTCTGGGCGCACTGGCAGCTACATGGTTCTGCATAATAACATATATCCTTGTCCGGTTCTTCAAAAAGAAAACACAGTAAAACCATTGATTTCCCCGGAAATTGATGTATAATATCTTTGTTGTAAAAATTGCTTTATAAAGCAGAATTCAAAAGGAGAGAGAAAAAAATGAAGAAAACTTTATCTTTATTATTAGTTCTTGTAATGGTTTTCGCACTCGCTGCATGCGGCAGCACTGGCGGAGACGAACCTGCAGCAGTTGACCCTAACGCTAAATCTGAAGGCGTTATGACATACGCTGAATACGCAGCTGCAGAACTTGAAACTGAAGTTACTATCGAAGCTTTCGTTCAGGCTAAGCAGTCCTGGTGGGAAGACAAAGCTACAGTTTACGCTCAGGACGGCGAAGGTGGCTACTTCATGTATGAAATGGCTTGCTCCCAGGAAGACTACGACAAGCTTGTTCCAGGAACAAAGATCAAAGTAAATGGTTACAAGACAGCATGGGCTGGCGAAGTTGAAATCGTTGACTGTACTTTCGAAATCGTTGAAGGCGACACTTGGGTTGCAGAACCTACTGACGTAACTTCCCTTCTCGGAACTGCAGAACTTGAAGCTCAGATGAACAAGTTCGTATCCTTCAAGGGTATGACTGTTGAACCTTCTGTTGATGCAAACGGCAACGAAGTTGCATTCCTTTACAACTGGGATGGTTCCGGTACAGACGGCAACGACCTTTACTTCAACGTTTCCGTTAACGGCGCAACTTACAACTTCTGCGTAGAATCCTACCTCTGCGACAACACAACTGATGTTTACAACGCTGTAGAAGCACTCAACATCGGCGATGTTATCGACCTGGAAGGTTTCCTCTACTGGTATGAAGGTGTTAACCCACACATCACAGCTGTAGCAGCTGCTGCATAATTCAATACTTAAACAATTTAAGCAAACGAAAACCACCGGATACCGGTGGTTTTTTTATGGTAATTATTATTCTCTGAAGAAAGCCTCAGCAAGGTCGTCCATTGCTTTCTGATCTTTGCTGCCCATGAGTTCGCGGGCTGAATGCATCGCAAGCATAGGAACTCCCAGGTCTGCGGTAAACATCGGCAGATGGCTGGAATTGATTGAACCCAGTGTGCTGCCGCCGCCCACGTCAGAACGGTTCACAAACATCTGATATGGAACTCCTGCCTTTTCGCAAAGCTGACGGACTGCCGCAATCGCCTCAGTATCAGTTGCATACTTCTGGCTGGCATCAGCCTTGATTGTAATACCTGCATTGAGAAGCGGAATGTTTGTTACGTCAGACTTTTCGCTGTGGCAAGGATGAATTGCATGAGCCACGTCCAGTGACAGGAAAAATCCTGAAAGCATCAGGTCACGGGCAGTCATTTTGTCCACGCCCAGGCTGTCATAAAGCTTATCAAGTACCAGGTTCAGCAGTGTTGAATCTGCCCCCTGCTTGGTTGCGCTTCCGATTTCTTCATTGTCGAAGCAAGCTATGAAGTTTATGCCTGCCTCCGGCACACCGGCTCCGATGATTCCCTTAAGGCAGGAAACTACAGATGTCTGGTTGTCGATTCTTGGCGAAGAAATAAACTCTTCGTTTATTCCTGTAATGCAGCCTTTTTCAGCAGCATATAAAGTCAGGTCGAAATCCAGAATGTCTTCAGCCTTTACACCTGTTTCTGCAGCCAGGAATCTGATGAAAAAATCATCCTTTTCCAGCTGTTCAGTTACCATTGCAGCCAGCGGGAGCATGTCGGTCTGTTTGTTAAGTTCCACGCCTTTATTAATTTCCCTGTTCATGTGGATTGCAAGGTTCGGAATTGTCAGAACTGGTCGTTTTATGTCGATAATATGCGCCTCAGGCTTAAATACATTGTCGGATTTTGTCATAACCTTTCCGGCAATTGATAAAGGTCTGTCCATCCAGGTATTTAAAATCACACCGCCGTAGCTCGTAGTGTTAAGGCGCGCATAATGCTTTTCACTCAGTTCGGGTGATGGTTTCAGTTTAAAACAAGGATAGTCTGTGTGAGCCGCTGCCATGTGGAGTCTGCCCTTTGGCTCATTACCCACAGTGAATGCAAAAAGTGAAGTTCCGTAAACATTGATATAGTATGATTTTCCCGGCTCAACATCCCATGGCTCAGCAAGTTCCAGCGGACTGAATCCTGCTGCTTCCAGTTCTGATATTGATGCCAGCACGCTGTGATATGATGACGGTGCTTTTTCAATAAAGTCTATAAGATTTTTTGCACTTTCTAATGTATTCATAATTGCCTTATTTCCTCCGTTAAATATTATTTGCAGTGTTCAGGGATTACAGCGAAGAAAACCAGATCTTCTTCACCATTGTTGGCAGTGGAGTGTCTGCTGCCCATTCTGCAGTAGTGGCAATCGCCAGGCTTGCCGATTTCAACTTCACCATCAAGAGTGAACTTTGCTTCACCGGAGATTACATAGATGATTTCGCTGCCTGTGTCATGGCTGTGTTCGCCGATGGAGCATCCCTTGGCCAGTCTGCCAAGCATGATTTTGTTGTTTTCATCAACGAGGAGCTTAGCCTGTGTAATACCATCTCCGCCTCTGAAATTTTCAATTAACTGTGTGTTTACTTCGTCGAATTTAATCATTTTTTACTCCTCCCTGCTGCCTTTTCCGGTCAGCACTTTTATACTTTCAAAAAAGCCCTGATGTATAACATCCTTCGGCTCAAATTTCATAACATTAAATGCAAGCTGCATCATTATTCCTGAAGCAACTGCCGCAATCAGCGTACCGATACCAATCGGACCTCCAAGCTTCCAGCCAAAGAAAAGGACAACAACAAGTATCATGTTGTTTACCCAGCCTATAGGCACTTTTTTCAGCCTTCTGCCTATTCCCATAGTCAGGGAATCTCTTGGTCCGCAGCAAAGACCTGCTCTCATATACACATATACCGCAAAGCCCATAATCAGCTCGGCCACAAGCATCACAGCAATTCCGGCCGCTGTGTTTTCAAGTAGGGGTAACAGATTCAGCCAGTTGAACAGGTCTACTGTCTTGCCTACGATAATCGCGTCAAGAATGGTTCCCAGACCGATACGCTCTTTCATAAGCAGGTCGATGCAGATTATCACAACCGACATCATCACTGAAATATTGCCGTAACTTATATCTGTAACCTGCGACACGCCCAGCATCAGTGTATCCCAGGGTGCCACTCCGATATTTGCCTGAATGGTAAGATACACGCCGAATCCAAAGGAGAACAGACCAGAAGCCGCCAGCAGCATATTCCTGAAAATCTGCGCCGGAGTTTCATTACTTATTTTCATCTGCAGCCTCCCCGGCAGTTCCGTGTATGTATTCACAGTATGTGTTTATCGGGCACTCATCGCACTTTGGTTTACGGGCATCGCAGCACTGACGTCCATGGAATATGAGACTGTGATGGGTTCTGGACCATCTTTCTTCAGGAACCCTCTCCATAAGTGAAAGCTCTGTTTTCAGAACATCTTTCGCCTTTACAAGACCGATTCTGTTTGCCACGCGGAAAACATGGGTATCCACAGCGATTCGCTGGTGTCCGAAACCTACAGAAAGCACCACGTTTGCAGTTTTGCGGCCCACTCCCGGCAGTGCTACCAGGCTGTCGTAGTCCTCAGGGACCTTTCCGCCGTGTTCACTTACCAGTTTCTGAGCCATGCCCACAATGTTCTTTGCCTTGGTCTTGTACATTCCGATGCGCTTGATGTATTCAGCCACATCTTCAGGGTCAGCTGCTGCCAGAGCCTCTGCATCAGGATACCGGGCAAACAAGGCCGGTGTCACCAGATTAACTGACTTGTCAGTAGTCTGCGCCGACAGAGCCACCGCTACAATAAGCTGAAATACATCCTGATGATCCAGGGCACACTCAGCTTCCGGATAAGTATCTTCAAGAATATCAAGCACTTCTTTTATTTTTTCTTTCTCAATCAATTACACTACCTCTTTCTTGATTTTTTCTATGATAAATGGTAAAATTGTATACAATCTTTATTTGGAAGGAGAATCTGCCATGCTCAGTCTGGACTTCTTAAACAATGACTACGAAGATACCAAATCCCCTGCCCAGAAAGCAGAAGAATACATTGCCATCGACATTCTCACCGGTAATCTGCGCCGTGGCCAGCGTATCGTGGAACAGGACCTTTGCGAAAAATTCGGCATGAGCCGCACTCCTGTCCGGGAAATTCTCGGAAGACTGGCAGCCAGCGGACTCATAGAACTGATTCCGAATCGTGGAGCTTTCGTCGTGGGAATAACTGAACGTGATGTAGATGATATTTTCTACATGAAAAGTCTCCTCTACCCGCAGTGTGTAAAATGGGCCATTGAACGCATCACCAAAGACGAATATGAAATGCTGGAAGAAACCTTCGCTTTCATGGAATTCTACACGGCCACTGAAGACCTTGAAAAAATGCAGAAAATCAACCGTGGTTTCGAGGCAATCATCTACAATGCCAGCCACAACACTGAAATGGAATCCGCCCTTCTCAAGTACGACTTCATAATCCGCTACGCAAATCTTGATATAAAGTATCCGCTGAATTACCTGACTACGGTGCTGGAAGAACACCGGGCGATTTTCGAGGCTTTCCGTGCCCGCAATCCTGAAGCAGGTGCTGAGGCAGCCCAGATTCACGCATTTAAATCAATGATGCGCAGGAAATAAGCCTGTTTTATCCGATAATTCCCAGGTGTTCCAGCAGAATCTTCGTACCGATTGCTATTAAAATTATGCCGCCTGCAAGGGTGGCTTTTTTTTCGTATTTCGCGCCGAACTTGTGGCCGATTGCGACTCCCAGTGCGGAAAGTGTAAATGTCGTAATACCGATTGCACTCACCGCAAGGCCGATATTTACGCGGAGGAAAGCGAATGAAATACCCACCGCCAGAGCATCTATGCTCGTAGCAACTGCAAGCGTAAAGATTTCCCTGATGTCCAGTTCATCTTCGCAGCCGCAGCAGCCGCAGTCATCATCACCTTTTATAACATCCCAGATCATCTTGCCGCCGATGAAACCCAGCAGTGCAAAAGCAATCCAGTGGTCTACACTTACTATGTATTCTTCAAAATTTTTCCCCAGTGCCCATCCCAGCAGCGGCATTCCTGCCTGAAATCCGCCGAAGAAAAGGCCGATAATAATCATGTTTCTGCCACTGAGTCTGCGCATGTTGAGACCTTTGCAGATTGCAGCCGCAAAAGCATCCATGGACAGCCCGATGCCAATCATAATTATCTCGAATATACCCATAAAAAAATATCCTCCTAATGACCTCTTTCAATAGTCTCATTAAAAGGATATTTTATCATATTATACGCTGAAAATCAATGTTTCTCCGTCAGAATCAATTGTTACAACATCGCCGTCCACCAGGTCACCCCTGATAATCATAGAAGCGATTTCAGTTTCCACATGCTTCTGCAGGTAGCGTTTAACCGGTCTCGCACCATACTGAGGATCGTATGCCTCGCGGGCAATGAATTCCTTGGCTGGACTTGTAAGAACCAGATTGATATCCCTGTCTGCCAGTCTTCCTCTGAGGGATGCCATGGAAAGTTCGATTATTCTGCTTACCTGAGCGATTGTAAGGGCGCCGAAAACGATGATATCATCAATACGGTTAAGGAATTCCGGTCTGAAGTAGTTTTTCAGCTGGCCGCTGACATTTTCCTTTACATCCTCAGGAATTGTTCCGTCTTCTGTCATGTTTTCAATAAGCTGGCTGCTGCCGATATTGGAAGTCATGATAATAATTGTATTTTTGAAATCAACGGTTCTGCCCTGATTGTCTGTCAGTCTGCCGTCGTCAAGAAGCTGGAGCAGAATATTGAAAACATCAGGATGTGCCTTTTCAATTTCGTCAAAGAGCACCACGCTGTATGGTTTGCGGCGCACTGCCTCTGTCAGCTGGCCGCCTTCATCGTAGCCCACATATCCCGGAGGCGCACCAACCAGTCTGGAAACTGAGTGCTTTTCCATGTACTCGGACATATCGATTCTGATCATGTTCTTTTCGGTGTCGAAAAGTGCTTCGGAAAGAGCCTTGGCAAGCTCAGTCTTACCAACACCTGTCGGACCGAGGAAAATAAATGACCCTATCGGTCTGTTTTCGTCCTTAAGACCTGCTCTGGCTCTCAGAATTGCCTCTGAAACCGCCTGAACGCCCTCTTCCTGACCGATTACCCTCTTGTGGAGAATTTCAGGCAATCTGAGCAGTTTTTCGCGTTCGGTTTCGACAAGTTTCGCTACAGGAATACCTGTCCAGCCAGAAATAACTTCTGCTATTTCTTCTTCTGTTACTTCTTCCTTCAGAAGGCGTGTTTCGCTCTCCTTGGCCGCTTCTGCCGCTTCCTTGCCTGCTGCCAGTTTCTTTTCAAGTTCAGGTAAAGTACCATACTTGAGCTGTGCCAGCTTTTCCAGGTCGTAGCTTCGCTCTGCCTGTTCAATCTGGTGTTTTACATCCTCAATCTGCTGCTTGATTTCCTTGACCTGGCTTATCGCCTTCTTTTCGTTTTCCCACTGGGCGCGCATGGACTTGTCTTCTTCCTTGAGTGCGGCCAGTTCTTTTTCCAGAGTCTGCAGGCGGGCTGCGGATGCTTTATCAGTTTCCTTGCCGAGAGCCTGCTTTTCAATTTCCAGCTGCATAATCTTACGTGAAATTTCGTCAAGCTCTGCAGGCATGCTGTCAATTTCAGTTCTTATACGTGCTGCCGCTTCGTCCATCAGGTCGATGGCCTTGTCCGGAAGGAATCTGTCGCTGATGTAGCGGTCAGAAAGTGTGGCACAGGCGATAAGGGCACCGTCTGTGATACGCACGCCGTGGTGGATTTCAAAGCGTTCTTTAAGGCCTCTGAGGATTGAAATTGTGTCCTCTACTGTAGGCTGATCAACAAGCACCTTCTGGAATCTTCTTTCCAGTGCAGCGTCCTTTTCGATATATTTTCGGTATTCGTCAAGGGTTGTGGCGCCGATACAATGGAGCTCGCCCCTTGCAAGTTTAGGTTTAAGCAGGTTGCCCGCGTCCATGGAACCTTCGGTTCTGCCGGCACCTACAATATTGTGTATTTCGTCGATGAAAAGAATAATTCTTCCCTCGGACTTTTCTACTTCATTGAGAACCGCCTTGAGACGCTCCTCAAATTCACCCCTGAACTTGGCACCGGCGATAAGTGCGCCCATATCCAGTGCAAAAATTGTCTTGTCCTTCAGACCTTCCGGCACGTCGCCGTTGAGAATTCTCTGGGCCAGACCTTCCACAACTGCAGTCTTACCAACACCCGGCTCGCCGATGAGCACCGGATTATTCTTAGTCCTGCGGGAAAGAATCTGCACTGCATGTCTGATTTCAGCGTCACGGCCGATTACAGGATCCAGCTTACCTTCTCTGGCCATTTCCACCAGATCACGGCCATATTTATTGAGAGCGTCGTAATTGTCCTCCGGATTCTGGCTGGTCACCCTCTGGTTGCCTCTTACCTTGGAAAGAGCCTCCAGGAAACCGTTCTTAGTAATGCCGTACTTGCCGAAAACCTTGGCGCTGGCAGTTCCCCTTTCTTCCAGCAGCGCCATGTACATGTGCTCAACGCTCACATACTCATCCTTGAATTCTTCAGCAATCTGCTCTGCCCTCATAAGAAGCTGGGAAAGTCTTCTCGAAGAGTACATGCTGTCCGCAGCCTGACCTGAAACCTTAGGCAGTTTCGCCAGTTCTGCTTCCACATCCGCTGTCACCTGCTCCGGCTGCACGTTCATAAACTTAAGAAGCTTAGGAATCAGCCCGTCCTTCTGGCTGAGAAGTGCCATGTGCAGGTGCTCCCCGTCCAGCATCTGATGACCGCTGGAAATTGCTATGTTCTGGCAGTCCATCACTGCCTGCTGTGCATTCTGTGTGTATTTTTCGATGTTCAATTTAATGCCTCCTACTCATAATCCAAAAATAGTTTTCCATTTTGCAATTTATATATTATACCTGTTTGAACAAAAAGTAAAGAGAAAATTAGCACTCTTTTTGAGAGAGTGCTAACAATTTAGTGAAGGATAGGTGAAATTTGTTAATATGTGGACAACCTTGCTTTATTATGGTAAAATATTGCAAAAGAAAGGATGGTGAGATTTATGAAGTTTACTGAGTTTGTGAAAGATTATCTGTATGACAATTACGGTCTGCTGTGGCGTGCAATTACAGTTTCATTAGTTTTTACCATACTGCCTCCTTCTCCTGCATGGATGCATACTTTTGGAGAAAATGCAATCTGCTTCATTGTCTGTTTCGCCACATATTGTGCTGTTGATATATTGTTTGAATTGATTAAAAACTTAAAACACAATCGTAACTCTGACAATCCTCAATCAGAAAGGAAATAAAAAATTGAATTTCTTAGAATTTATAAAAAATTATTTCGCAAACTGGCAGTCCGTGTTTTTCCGCTGCCTGCTGGTATCCACGATTATTTCTGCAATGAACTTCCGCAAAGGTCATCTTCTTATGACCATCGGTTGCTTCGCCCTTGCATTCGTGGTATACATGTTTGTGGACATGGCACTTGAGTGGATGAAAGTGTGGAAAAACAAATAATTACTGTATCAGAAACCCGGCACTCACTGGCCTGAAAAGGCAGACTGAGTGCCGGATATTTTTACAATTAATCTCGGTTAAGTACCTTTTCAATTATATTAAAGAAAGTTCCAACATCAGCTTTTCTGTCAGATAAAGCATCTTCCAATGTGCAGTCACCATACACCTCTTCGACTTGCTCAGGTGTCCATTCATCGCCGATCATTTCCATTTCTTCGATAAAGTGATTAATATCTCTTTTATTCATCCCCTGTTTCCTCCAGTTCTTTCTTGATTTCACGCTCCAACGCTTCCAAAGTATTCGTATTACCCTCACTATCAAAACACGGATACCCATATTCAACGGTTTCCATATTTTTAATTTCCTGATACTCACGATAACCGACAATTGCAATAATAGTTACCGCAACTCCTGCCCAAAATGATAAGTTCATAATCTCGCTCCTTTCTTCTATGCTATTGCCCGTTTAATGAATGGTACAGCATATTCTTTTACAATATATCCACTGATAAAACCACCTGCAAAAGTTGCCGGAAGTTTCCAGAGTTCTTTCTTCTTTGCTTTCTGTGGCTTGTCTGCATCCACATAAACAATCCGTTCTTTTTCAATATACTGAATTGCTGGCTGTTCAGTCACTTCAATGGTTTCATCAACCTTTTTAGTACAATCACATCTGCAAAGGTATCCGTTGTAGTTCAGAAATGCAACCATAATTGTTTTGCCATAATTTGACGACTGCTTGTTCAAATGAAAAGCATCTTTACCAAGATTTCTGTCATTAACAATCAGTAGCTGTGTCCGGTCAGACTTGTTCAGCAGTAAACGTGCCAGCAAGTCCGTATCAGCGAAGATATATTCTGGTTCTCCAATACCTTTAGGGTCAAGATTGAAAAGATAATAAAAATTATCCATGAGCCTAAACACTTCGATTGCTTTCTGCTTTTTTTCTTCATTGTCCCCTGAAATATGGTTTTCAAGTTCACGCTGCACAGAAGCAGGCACCGTGATCTTCTTGCCCAAGTATGTAAGTGTATCTTCTGCCCTGTCGATGAAAATGCTCATAAAATCCACTTCCATCAAAGATGATGTGTCGATGATGATTTCATCATTTTTTTCGAGCAAGTAGTTTGTGTAGTCAGTTGTGTGCATCTAGTGCTCCTTTCTGTATATACGAGATATAACATTTTTGCCTTCATATACTAACTCATGAGTATAATCAAGTATATAATCATCAACTTTGTGCCATTCTTTTTTAAATCTAAAGAACAGTTCACCATCTATTTCCTTGGTTGGGCATGTATATCTGGCATGACCAGTAGTGATTTGTACCCATCCCAAAATCCTATTAATTCCTAAAATAATCATTCAAATCCTCCTTTTAAAATGCAATGTATTGACTTTTAAGCTTATAACAATTATACTATGCTTAAATTAATTTTAAAAGAGATTCTATAAAAAAATATTCACTTTTTAAGATTAAAAGGAGGGCTTATGAAATATTCAACTTCCCTTGTAGGAGAAATAATCCGTTTAGAACGAAAAAGAAGAAATTGGACACAGCAAAATCTTTCTGACAAATTAGGAGTATCGAATAATCAAGTTTCAAAATACGAAAAGGGCGAGCTAGTACCACCAATTGATACATTATTTAAATTATGTGATATTTTTGATTGTGAATTAGGATATTTACTTGGTGAAGAAAACTATTCGGAAGGCAGCAGATTAGAAACTGAAATATATAATCTAATTGGTTTAAATAGTGAATCTATAAAAGTTCTCAAGTCTATTACAGGCACAGAACGACGAAGTCCTGCATTTGGTACAAAATCCGAAATATATAGATCACTTATCAACGCCTTGTTCTCTGCTAACAGTATTTTTCACTTTTTTAACTGTTTAGAAAATATGGCACAATGTATAAACAATTATAATGACAATATTCAACAATTATCAGCATTAGAAAACATTTTAGAAGAAAAATATCGTCAGATTAATTGGCAAGATTATCTTGATTATATTGAAGAATACAATGATGGGAATGTAAATAATGGTACTCATTTTGCTGAAATTATTATGACATATAAAGATTTAATTTATAAGCAAGAGGAATTAATATATCCTTCCAAAGTGGCGAAATATGAATTATCAGAGGTCTTTATATCTTTAATAGAAGAAATGTTTCCTCAAAAAATCTGGAAAAAATAATATATTGTAAAAAATTTTTAGCACTTAGCAAAAAATCGAATTCAAAACAGAGATCGTTTCAATTAGGTGGATTTACATTTGCCGGAATTGGAAAGGTGAGATAGCTTTCTCAGCCTATGCTTATTGAAAAAGCTCATATCAGCCGTTCACACCTCAATTCTATCTAAGTACCTAATGTCATCAGACCATTTTAGTTTGAAGTTTTATATAAAATTGCATATCCTTTGGACATAAATTCCAACGAATTGCTTATTGCATTTTATTATCTTTACAAGTTAGTCAAAATAAATAAGACGGAGTCTTCATCCAGAATTACTCCGTCTTTCTTTTTGCATGTTATTCCCTTACCATCCTCTCCTTCTCCAACACTTCTTTCTTGCTGTGGATGCGGCCAAGGCCATACATGAGTACCGCACATACGATCAGGTTCACCCAGCCTACATTAGTTACCGGGTTAAAGGAATTCGCCAGTCCTATGGCCAGATTTGCGAAACCGAGGGATGCTGTTAATTTGCTGATTTTATCAAGCTGACTGATTCTTGAATCAATATCCGAAAAAATCTCGAACGGTCCGTCCAGAGCTTTCTTTCTGAAGAATATCCACTTAACCATGCGGCCTATGTACTCTGCGCCTGTTTCTTCCATAAATGCTATGTATTCATCGTCCGGGTCGTGCATTTCCAGGCGTACTGTGTACTCACCCGGCTCACACTTAACGAAATTATATTTGCAGAAACCCACTGAATCCAGTACCCAGCCGGATTGGGCCATCGTGTTGAGCCATTGTTCTTCTTTATCGAATTCCCAGACCCAAAACCATTTTCTGATTGTTTTACGTTCCATCATAATTCCTCCTCTAATACCTGACGACCGTTTTCCACAAGCTGCTGCAGACGGGCAAGTTCGTTCTTAAGCACCACAAGCCCTGTTTCGGTCAGTTTATATTCTTTTTTTCTGCTTTCTTCCTGTACCGGCAGCGGCACAATCCACCCTTTTTCGGTAAGCGAATTCAGCGCACCGTAAAGGGTCCCTGCCGCCAGCCTGATTCTGCCGCCGGAAAGCTGCTCCGTCTGCTGCATGATGCCGTACCCGTGCTGCGGTCTGTAGAGCGAAAGCAGAATATAGTATGTAGATTCTGTAAGAGCAATATTTTCGTTCATCTTACCCTCCTGGTTTTATATCGGCTACCGATATATCGTTAGCCTTATTATATCGCTGGCCGATATATTTGTCAATACTGTTCTCAAATAAAAAATCCCCTCAATACGAGGGGAAGTCAATCTTACCACAGCAGCAGTTCCAGGAAGAACCCATACAGCGGGTCGATTATTAAATCGGTAATGTCAAAAATAATCATAATCATCAGAATGAATGAACCTTTGCTGTACAGCGGCCAGTACCAGTCATAACGGTCCAGCTTGAAAATCTGTGTCAGCACGCCGAAGCCGTCCAGTGGCGGCACAGGCAGCAGGTTGAAAATCATCAGCACGATATTGATTCCGACCATATAAATCACAATATCGAAGAGAATTCCGCCGATTCCTTCATAGAATTCCCAGCTCATGTTTTCGGCCATGTACTTTGCCACGAAAGAAAATATCAGCGCGATTGCGAAATTTGTCGTAACACCGGCAAGGCCTACAATCATCTCGCCGCTTCTTCTGTGTTTATAGTATCTGGGGTCAATCTGAACAGGTACGCCCCAGCCGAAGCCTGCAAACATAAGGCAGATAAAACCCACCGGGTCAATATGTTTCAGAGGATTCAGTGTAAGTCTGCCCTGCATGCCCGGAGTCGGGTCGCCCAGCCAGTGTGACGCGAAGCCGTGAGCAGCCTCATGGAAAGTCAGCCCGATAAAAATCGCCGGCAGAATAACTGCTTTGCTGTACATCCATTCGCCGAAGCTCATGGAGTTGTTTAAAAAATTATTGGCCAGCAGAATGATCACGATTATGACCATCGACATGTCCATATTTCTGAAAAGTCTTCTTAACTTGTCTCCCATTTCCAGTCCTTTCAAATTATATATTAAAAATTCCGTATATACCTGCACATTTTCATTCTCAGTCTAATACAATATTATAAACTCTATATGAACGAAAGGTGGTTTTTTTATGAGCAAAAACCTTGTATGTATCGATGTCTACACCGTAAATGAGGGCGACACCCTTTACTCCATCGCCGAAAAATACGATCTGCCGGTAAGCATTCTCATGAAGGTCAATGGCATCGACAACCCTTATAACCTTCAGATCGGCACACGTATCTGCATTCCGGGTACCGAAGACCAGCTTCCATGCAATCAGGAACCTGCGCCCCATAAAACCCACACGGTGGCAGCCGGTGACACTCTGTACTTAATTGCCAAGCACTACAGCATCCGTCTGGACAGTCTGATGAATGCCAATCCTGACATAGACCCCTATAATATGCTTATCGGCACTGAGCTGATTATACCAATGTAAATCAGGCTTTGGATGCATCGATTTTCTTGAGCCACTTGCCGCTTTTAAGACGCCAGATGCACCAGATACACTTGATAATTTCATCAATTTTCAGGAAAGTATATATCCAGAAAGCCGGCATATGCCACACAAGCCCTGCCAGAGCTCCGAGTGGAATGGATGCAACCCACAGGAAAAGGATATCTCCTGCCATGAGGAACTTGGTATCGCCGCCTGCGCGGAGCACCCCTTTGGTAAGGATACCGTTCATGGAGCGAAAAATTATAATGAACAGAATTGCGTCCATCAGGCTCCATGAAATTTCCTTGGCTTCTGCTGATACCTGATAATAGTTGATAATCGGTCCGCGTATTACGAAGATAAATGCCGCTGCGAAGAGACCGATAAACAAGCCCATGAACAGGAAAGCGTACCCCTGTTTCTGGGCTTTGTCGTATTCGCCCCGTCCCATGGTATGACCTGTAATAATACCACTGGCGTTGGATATGCCCTGAGTCAGCACTGTGCTCAGCTGCTGGACAACCATGGTTACTGAATTTGCAGCTACGAAAGCCTGGCTGATATGACCCATAACCATTGAAACTGCATTGTTTCCCAGAGCCAGCAGTCCGTCGCTGATGAGCACAGGGATACTGATTCTTATGTATTCTTTGATAAGGGTTCTGCACTTCATGGTCACATCACCCAGTCTGTACCCCACTTTTTTATCAATTATGAAGAAATATCCGCAGATAAATGATATTTCAAATACTCTGGCTATGAGCGTGCCCAGAGCTGCCCCTGCGATTTCCATTCTCGGTGCGCCAAGATGGCCGAAGATAAACACCCAGTTAAAGAACACATTTACAAAAAACGCTCCGATGGAACACATCAGCGGTATCTTTACCTGGCCGATGCTTCGCAGCACTATGGTAACTGTCTGTGCAAATCCCAGGCAGAAATATGTCGGTACCATCCACTTAAGATAAATCACCCCGTAGTGAATGATTTCTGCATCTTTAGTATAAATCTGCATAATTCCTGCCGGCGCTATAATTGTCGCTGCTGTAAATACCGCCACAAAAGCCAGGCAGAACCTGAGCATTATTGTAATTGCCTGCTTCAGAGAGTGCATTTCCTGCATGCCCCAGTATCTAGAAGTCAGTACTGATGCTCCCATACCGATTCCCATGCAGAAAATATGGAATACATTGATGAACTGCCCGGCCAGTGATGATGCAGAAAGCTGGGCATCCCCCATGCTGCTGAGCATGATTGTATCCATCAGATTTATGCCCACAGTAATCAAGGACTGCAGTGAAATCGGTACTGCAATCCTTGCCATATCTTTATAAAGTTTTTTGTCTCCTAAATAATCGCTTAACTTTATATTGCTCATTTCAGTTTATATGCTGTGTTTAGTAATAGAATCCTGTATTTTCGTCTGAATATTCCTTTACTCTTGCTTCGTAAGCTTCCATTGCCTCTTTTTCAAAGGCCAGCTCCACGTCGCCTGCACCGATTTCTTTGAGCAGCCATTTTGCAAATGGCGGATTGAGTACCAGTACAGGACCGATAACGTAAGTTCCGAGGAAGTTATTTCTGCGGACACCTTCCTTAGTAATTTCAGGATTGAGTCCAGGTCCGCGTACTGTGTCGAATACACCTTCGCCGGCTTCACCATCCCAGTATGAATGGGTGAACTGGCTCTTGTAGCCTACGATGTCCATCGCAGTTTCGCCGTCGACAAATTTCGCAAGATAAAGAGAATTGAATCTCTTCATCATGTCCCTCTTTGCATGAATCGGGAAAATTTCCAGACCGCAGTCTTCGCTGCCGTTTGTGTCAGTAATTTTGCCTCCGAAAACTTCAAGAGCATTGCCTGTTACGAGGAAATGTACTCCTGCTTCAATCATTTCGACAATTTTCGCCTTGTACTGGGCAAGTTTTTCCACTGCCAGTCTCTGGCCTCTTTCGGTGAGAGTTCCCATGTAAATCAGGTCCGGTGTTTTTTCCATGAAACAAGGCTCACCCACAAGATGTGTTTCTGCCACTTCGATTTCAGGGCAGGATTTTTTTAAGTATGATATATTTTCCAGGTCTCCGTAAAGGTTGGCGATTTCAGGAAAAAGCACTTCAATTCTGATAGTCTTGTCCATTAGTCTCTCCCTCCCTTCATAAGTTCACGCACTTTGGCAGCAACTCTGTTGCCAAGGCCGATGGAGTCTGTTCCGTAAAGTACATATACATTGTCATTTTCAAAAAGCTTCAGCTGGTCAGGCGCATCGATTTCCTTTTCGCTGTAGCTGAGCTTTTCTTCAGGAACTCCCGCAAGGAGCAGTCTCAGCTTGTGGTCAAGTCTTCTCGGTCCGCAGAGGACGATATTCTTGATGCAGTCCTGGTTGAGGAACTCAAAGTCGCAGTCATAGAGCCAGCATGTGTTTTCGGACCAGTGCTTCATGTCCCCCTGGCAGCTGTTCATAAGGATGATTTCCTTGTCGCCCGGAAGTGTTGAAATATAGTCAAAAACTCTGGATGTTGCGAAAGCATTCTTTTCCTTGGCAAGAAGCTTTATGAGGGTCTTGTCCCCTATTTTTTCTTCGTGAAGTCTGGAACCTACGATATTGAGCTTTTCAAAGAAAGACTCAATTTTTTCGTGGGAGTAGCCCATCTGACGGAGAAGTGCCACTGCTGATACAACGTTATAAATGTTGAAAACGCTTTCGTTTAGCAGTTTGTAGTGGCCGGTTCCTTCTGCGTCCTTTACGTCGATTGTCATATCCGCCACGTTTACATTGACGCCTGCGTAATCGTACTCAGGAGCTTTGAATCCGCATACAGGGCAGTATGCCTTGCCGATGTGGTTATATCTTAAGTATTCATATTCCAGCTTGTTATGGCAGTCAGGACAGATCTGAATATCGTTGATAAGGTTGATGCATTCTTTGATGTCACCTTCCATTTCTTCGATGCCGAAGTACACTCTTTCGTTTTCAGGTGCAATTCCGCAGGAAATCAGGCAGTCAGCGTTTACAACCAGCTTGGTTTCCTTCGGGATATATTTGGTCAGAATGTCACCAATATATTCAGGATGGCCGTTTCTCATGATTGAGTCACGGGAAAGGTTTGTGATAAGCATATAGTCCGGCTTCATATAAGGGAAAACACGGACTGCAGATCTTTCGTCAATTTCGAAAAGACCAACTTTGTGCTTGCACTTGCCGAAAATTGTGGAACCGTAAATCAGGCTGGAAGCAATTCCGGAGTTGATGTTGGAACCCATCTTGTTGTTAAGTACGTTGTGGCCGTCCATGGTAAGCATGTCCAGCAGCATGTTGCTTGTGGTTGTCTTGCCGTTGGTACCTGTCACTGCAATGATTTTTTCAGGCTTGGCAGCATACTTGAGGAATCTCGGGCAGATTTTAAGTGCCAGAACTCCCGGAAAGTTTGTGCCGTTATGTTTGGTTATTTTCAGCGCTACGATGGACAGTTTGGCTGCCCAGAGCGCAATATAGTATCTTAAAATTTCCATTCAGGAGCGACCTCCTTAATCTTTGGTATAATTCCGATTCCGCCAGGTGTCTGACCAGGCAGCTGCCAGAAATCGTGAGCGCAGTAATTGTTGCCCTCAATAATTGCAGGGCCGTTTGGTGTGATTGCCACGTCCCAGCCAACATATCTCATCTGAGGCACAACCTTGGCTGCCCTCTTGGCCATTTCAACTGCTTCCTTTACGTAAGGAACCTTGTAGCCAAGAAGCTCAACGCCGGTATTAGGATGCTTGGTATAGTGCATTCCTGCAGTAGTATCACCGGAGTGAGCAGGGAAAAGGAACTCCCCTGTTTCCATGTCCACAGGTCCATGAAGGCCGTAATTATCAACGATTCTGCCGTCCTTACCCATTTTGAAAACTGCAAAGAGGCAGTGCGGTTCGCCCAGGGCATCAAGCATAGTGATAATTCTGATTGTGTTTACTGAGTGAGGATAAAGCTTGGCAACATCCGGATGATTTTCGATAACATCTTCGATAGTAGCAAAACCTTTTTCCTTCACATATTTTACGAAAGCTTCTGCATCTGCGAAATCTTCAGTCTTAAGAAGTTCGCATCCGATACCGCAGGAAAGGTCTTTCATCTTGGCGAAAATTTTCTGTCTTGATTCAAAAAATTTCACAACATCTTCTTCAGATGCAGTTTCAAGGTCGATACATTCTCTGCCGATGTAATCTTTGAAAACTTCGTTGAATTCGTTCTTGTTGTTGAAAATATGAGCATAGCTGTGGTCGTTCATAAACATCATCAGCTTCTTGCTTCTGAAACGTGTCAGATAAGTATCTCTCTGATGATGCTTCAGATTCCAGAACTCGAAAGTTACATAATCGTTATAACCGCAGCCGTATCTTACCATGCAGTTGAGAATATCACAGAAAAGAACCACCTTGTTCTTCCCTGATCTTGTATGTGCATTGTCCAGCACCTTGAAAAATTTCTCGAAGCTGGCACCCTTAAAAACTCTTACATAATATTGTAATTTATTTTCCATATTGTGTACTCCTTTTTTCCCATAGGTTTATATATTATATCATATTTTGCGTCTCATAGCCACAAAAATTCCAAGTATACACAATATTGTAAACACAAAATATGCAGTGTGCATGGTATTCATAATCACCTGCGGTTCCGCCGATTTAAGGTTTCCGTCCCCCATATATATTCCTGTTACCACAGTTACAACCGCCATGCTGAGAGTGTTGCCAAGTGACCTCATTGTTGCAAGTACTGATGAAGCAAAACCGTAATCTTCCCTTTCCACAGATGACATAACCGCATTGGTGTTTGGTGAAGAAAACATGGAAAACCCAAGTCCTGAAAGTGCAAGTATAATCATTATTCTTATAAGCCTGCTGTCTGCATTCAGGCATGCCAGAAGACCCAGGGATATGCCGCACACAGCCATTCCTGCCGCAGAAAGTTTCTGCGGACACACCTTGTCCGAAAGTCTGCCGGATACAGGTGCAAGTGCCGCCATGACCACCGTACCCGTAATCATCACAAAACCTGCACACTGTGAGGTCAACCCGCGTACAGACTGCAGATATATGGACATAATATAACTTATGATATAATTTGCTCCGTAATTGATCATTGCCGCAATATTGGCACAGACATAAGCCCTGTTTTTTACCAGTTTTTTTACCGGTGTCGTTTGCGTGCTGCCGGACCTCTGCTCCGGAATCTTTAACGCACCCAGTATAAGAGCTCCGCTGCTGACAATAGCAGTCACAATAAAGATTGCTCTCCATCCGAAATTATAGCTCAGCATGCCGCCTATCACCGGACCTGCCGCCAGACCAACATAATTTGCACTGGCAGCATAGCCAGCAATTCTTCCCCGCTGGTTTTCTTCAGCGGCAGCAGTCATCATTGCCACATTTGTACTGAAAATCATTGCAGCACCTGCTGCCTGCACAAAACGGAACGCAAGAAGCACCCACATTTCCCGGGAAATAACCGCCAGACCCGACCCTGCCGTAAAGAGAAATAATCCTGTAAGGAGGATTTTTCTTCTCTGAAGCTTGTCGGCCATCCGTCCGAAAGGAACTGCAAGTGCTGCACATGTAATCATATATATTGTAACTACCCACCCCACACTCTGAGTACTTACACCGAATTCTTCCTCCATTGCCGGGATGGAAAGATTCAGCCCGCTGCCCATAAAAGTGGTAATAAAAGAAGTAATTACCCCAACTGTTATTATATATTTTTTTCCACTATCCCTGTTCTTTTCCATAGGTATAGTTTCTGCTTAATTTACAGTATTATGCAGATAAAATAGTCTTTGCCCTCGTCACTTATGCGCTGAAGAGATTTCTGAACTTTTCCCCTGAGCACATCCGGCACATTGTCAACCTTGGCGGCCATCTGCTCTGTAACCATTTCCTTAAGAGTCTTGCCAAAAAGATTGGTTTCCCAGATATCCGCATCTTCATCAGCAAACTGCTGTGTCAGAAGTTCTGCCAGATCCCTGGACTGGCTTTCTGTGCCGACCACAGGTGAAACTTCAGTTGTAATGTCTGTGCGTATAATATGAAGACACGGTGCTTTGGCTTTCATCCGCACGCCGTATTTGCTTCCCTGCCTGAAAACCTCCGGTTTTTCCAGAACCATCTCTGAAAGCTTCGGTGCCACAATTCCATAGTCTGTTGCCTCAACCTGCTGCAAAGCACCTTTGATACTGTCATAGGCTGTTTTAGCCTGAGAGTATTCACTGAGCAGCATGAAAAGCTGGCTGTCACTCTCCACAGGAGCTCCCATCAATTCTTCAATTACTTTGTAATACAGACTTTCGTCCAGCCGTGGTTCTATGGTAACCAGACCGGAAGACATGTCAGCTCTGACATTTTTGATATCACGTATAATTTTCCCGTCCGCCAGCTGGCCGCAAGTAGAAATAGCCTCGCCGATGGTTTCAAATCCTTCCATCCAGCGGCAGACATTGTCGATAATTGTCGCTTTAATCCAGTGCGAGTTAGGTAACGCATCCATGTAGCCCGGCAGCACAAAATTAATCTGACATGCAGGAAACTGATTTATAATTTTATCGAAAAGCCTATCAAAATCTTCTTCAGTCATTCTCTGACAATTTGCAAGTATCACCGGTACACCGTATTTTTCTTCCAGTTCACCAGCCAGTTCTCTGCTTCGGCTGCTCTGAGGTGTTGCTGAATTGAGTACTATCACGAAAGGCTTTTTCAGTGACTTCAGCTGCTCTATAGTTTTTTCTTCTGCTTCCACATAATTTGCCCGCGGTATTTCTCCGAAAGTTCCATCAGCGGTAACCACTACGCCCACAACAGAATGTTCAGTAATTACTTTTTCAGTGCCAACTTCCGCAGCCCGGCTGAAAGGTATTTTTTCTTCAAACCAGGGGGTCGATACCATTCTTTCCTTGCCTTCTTCTTTATCGCCAAGAACGCCCGGAACCATATATCCCACACAGTCCACCAGTCTGACATTGAGTGCTGCACCGCTTTTAGCCGAAACCAGCACCGAATCCGGCGGAATAAACTTGGGCTCAGTCGTGGTGATTGTCTTTCCTTCTCCACTCTGTGGAAGTTCGTCCATTACCCTTGTTTTTTCGTACTGATTTGTCATATTCGGAAAAACCAGAATATCCATGAAACGCTTGATAAACGTTGATTTTCCAGTCCTTACAGGGCCCACAACCCCTATGTAAATATCTCCTCCGGCTCTTTTGCCGATATCTTCATATATAGATGTATTCAACATAAAAACCCCTCCGTCTGCGCCTGCATTTTTGTAAAAATATATGAGGCACCGGAGGGGTATATTACTTTTTTATATTTGTGACTATATGTTAATTTCCACTGATATCATTAAGACGTGTGATGTACTGTTCTCTTCTTCTTGCAATCTCAGCATCGTAACTTGCTTCGCCGCCCTTGTGAAGCTCCTTGAGGTAATTATGGTAATTACCGATCATGCTGTGGTCATCATGAGACATAATAAGCAATGCGATATTGGAACACTGGTCCGCAACTCTTTCCAGATTTGTAAGTACGTCGATGAATGCCATACCGTTAGGAGTGTTGCAGATACCTTTTTTCAGTCTGTCTACATGGCGCTCTTTCAGTTTGGCAACGACATCGTCAATAACTTCTTCCAGAGGTTCAATAAGTCTTGCCTTTTCGCTGTCCATTTCTCTGAGAGCTTCGACTGTTATGTCAGTGATTTCAAGAACCGCTTCCTTGACAAGATGCAGTTCTTCCACTGCAACCTGTGAAAACGAAAGCTTTTCTGCATTGATTCTCTGCGCGACTTCCATAATATTGATTGCGTGGTCACCAACTCTTTCAAAATTGGTTGAAGTCTGCATAAGGATATTGATGTGCTGGTTGTCCGTTTCAGTTTCGACGTATCCGGACAGATTTACCAGATAGCTGTCCATTGTATCGGTGAAAAGGTCCAGATTATCTTCATTGTCATTGATTACATCAACTCTGCCTTCATCATATTTTTCAAGAAGTTTCAGGCTTCGCTTCAGGTTCTTGAGTGCAACTTCACCCATATGAGTAATTGCCTTAGTAGCTTCACTCAGAGCCATAGCAGGAACGTGGAAAAGTCTTTCGTCCGGTGCTACAAGGTCAGCTCTGTCTTCTGCATCAGATGGTTCAGGCTTGATAATCTTAAGTGAAATATTAACAAGTACACCTGCAAATGGCACAAGTACAACAGCTGTTGCCAGATTGAAGAGTGTCTGGAAGTTTGCAATCATACCACTGTCTGAAATGCTTTCCCAGAGGTCCGGGAATCCGCCCATTGCCTTGATAATTGTCATAACTGCCATAAACAGAAGTGTACCGATTACATTAAACACGATATGCACGATACCTGTTCTCTTGGCATCCTTTGAGGAACCAATGGAACAAACCATTGCAGTTGTAACACATGTACCCAGATTGATACCCATAATCAGAGGATATATCAGGTTGAATGTCATAGTTCCTGTAACAGACAGAGCCTGCACCATACCAACTGTTGCAGATGAACTCTGTACAATTACTGTAATAACCAGACCTACAAGAATTGCAAGGAGCGGCTGGTCACCGAATTTCTGCATAAGTTCCACAAACTCAGGTGATTCTGCCAGTGGATCAACAGCATCAGTCATAGTCATAAGGCCCATGAAAAGAACACCGAAGCCTATGGCAATTTCACCGGGTGTTTTGAATTTGGCATCTTTCAGGAACATAATGCAGATAATGCCTGCAATCAATGCAATCGGAGCAAGGGTTGAAGGCTTGAAGAATTCCAGAACCATACTTCCCGCAGAGTCAATGTCCATCAGTCTGATAATCTGTGCTGTAACAGTTGTACCGATGTTTGCACCCATTACAATGCTGACCGCCTGCTTGAGGTTGAGAATGCCCGCAGAAATAAGACCTACTGTCAGAACAATTGTAGCTGTGGAACTCTGGATTACAGCGGTTACAAGCATACCTGTAATAACGCCCATTACCACATTGCTTGTAGCTTTACCCAGAACTTTTTTAAGTGCCGTACCTGACATGTTTTTCAGTCCGTCGCCCATGACCTCCATACCGTAGAGGAACATTGCAAGACCACCCAGTAACTTAATGACAGAAAAAATATCCATATGTTGCAGTCCTTTCTTTATACTACCTCGCCTTCAAGGCTGAAAGTATTCGAAGCGATAATTTTTACGTCTACAATTTGTCCTATCATTTCAGGTGAACCTTTGAAATTCACCAGTTTGAACGTTTCTGTTCTGCCGCCGTAGGTTTTTGAATTGGTCTTGGACGGGCCGTCCACCAGAACCTTTTCAATTCTGCCCACATATTCGGCGTTCTTTTCTGCAGAAATCCTGTTGATCGCATCAACCAGACGGTTGAAACGCTCGTGCTTGATATCCTCAGGTACCTGATTTTCATATTTTGCAGCAGGTGTACCTTTGCGGATTGAATAGAGGAAAGTAAATGCTGAATCATATCTGACTTCTTCGCACAGAGTCAGTGTTTCTTCAAACTCTTCCTCAGTTTCTCCAGGGAATCCAACGATAATATCCGTTGAAATTGCAATGTCCGGGTCAACTTCTCTCAGTTTACGCACAAGTTCCAGATACGCCTCTCTTGTGTAGCGGCGGTTCATTTCTTTAAGAACCTTGCTTGAACCCGCCTGCACCGGCAGATGGAAATAGTGACAAAGCTTTTTGCAGTCGCGGTATGCCTGAATCAGCTTGTCCGAAAGGTCCTTCGGATGGCTGGTCATAAAACGGATTCTTTCCAGACCTTCGATATCATTTATCTGATAAATCAGGTCCGCAAAATCACACTGGCTTCCGTCGGCTTCACTTACACCTTTGTACGAGTTTACATTCTGGCCCAGCAGAGTAACTTCCTTAACTCCATCTGCAACCAGTGCCCGGATTTCTCTGATAATATCTTCCGGCTTCCTGCTGCGTTCGCGGCCTCTCGTGTAAGGCACGATGCAGTATGTACAGAAATTGTTGCATCCGTACATGATGTTTACGAAAGCCTTATGTTTAAACAGTCTTTCAGCAGGCAGGCCTTCAACGATTTCGCCTCCGTCCTCCCACACAGAAAGCTGCTTGTGCTTTTCCTTGTATAAATTGTCCAGCAGTACCGGCAGCTCATGAAGATTGTGAGTACCGAAAATCACATCAACCCAAGGGTACTTTTCCTTGATGGTGTCGATGATGTGCTGCTGCTGCATCATACAGCCGCACACACATACAGTGAAGTTTTCTTTTTCAGCCATCTTCTTCTTTTTTAACTGTCCCAGTGTGCCGAAGAATCTTTTGTCAGCATTTTCGCGGATGCTGCAAGTGTTGAAAATTACAATGTTTGCGTCCTTTCGCTCCTTTGCCTGTGTATAGCCTTTTTCAAGGAGCATGCCTGCCAGAGTTTCAGAATCGTGCTCGTTCATCTGACAGCCGAAAGTTGTAATGTGAAATTTCTTTTCCAAATTGATAATCTCCAGATTGATTAAAGTATTTTCATTTCGTTTTTAGTCACACGGCCCATAAGGAATCCCAGTGCATCGTCTGCCCTTAGTTCTCCGTGTATCACTTTATAAATGCATTCGGTAATAGGCATTTCCACTTTACACATTTTTGCAAGTGAAAAAGCAGCTTCCGCAGTTGAAATACCTTCGACAACCATGCCGATTTCTTCAATTGCTTTATCAGGCTCCATGCCCTGTCCTATCAGAATTCCGCAGCGTCTGTTGCGGGAATGCATACTTGTACATGTTACAATCAGGTCACCTATACCTGCAAGACCTGAAAATGTGGCCATATCAGCACCAAGTGCATAACCAAGTCTTGTCATTTCAGTTATACCTCTTGTCATCATAGCTGCCTTGGCATTGTCGCCGAACCCCATGCCATCGGATATACCTGCACCAAGCGCAATAATATTCTTAAGAGCTCCGCCAAGTTCCACGCCCATCAGATCCTCGTTGGTATAAACTCTGAATCTTTCTGTATTGAACAGATTCTGCACGTCCACAGCCAGGTCGTGATCATATCCTGCAACTACCACGGTTGTAGGCATTTCTCTTGCCACTTCTTCTGCATGGGAAGGACCTGAAAGTGCTATATATCTTACTTCCGGCATAATTCTTTTTGCTACTTCGGAAAGCCGCATCAGCGTTCCTTTTTCAATACCTTTAGCAACATTTATAACCGGAACTGAAGAATCAAAATACTGCACTGCCTTTTCGAAAACACCTCTGAAACTCTGTGCAGGCACCGCAAATACCAGATATTCCTTATCTGCAGCCGCTTCACCCAGTTCTGAAGTGAATTCAATTGTTTCAGGAAGCTTTACTCCCGGCAGGTAATGAGAGTTTTCGCGGGTTTTAATCATCTGATTAACCTGAATGAAATCTCTCGCCCAGACAGTTACTTCATGTCCTTTGTTTGCCAGAATCATGGCCAGAGCAGTACCGAAACTGCCCGCACCGATGATCCCTATTTTTTTTACATTTTCCATTTTACACAATAAATCCTTATTTTATTTTTTCTTAAAGGACATCTTAGGTTCTTCACCTCTCATAAGACGTCCGATATTGGCCCTGTGCTTTACCAGAATAATTACAGCCATAACAGTACCTATAGCTATAAAACCTGGTTCTATAAACCAGCACACCAATGGGAAAGTTGCTGCACCCAGAATCGAACCTACAGACATTTTCATTGTCACAATTACTCCCAGCGCAACGATTGCCAGTGCTGAAAGGCCAAGCGCCCAGTTCACAGCCAGAAGGGCACCAAAAGCAGTTGCCACACCTTTGCCGCCTTTGAAACCGTACAGTGCAGGCCAGATGTGACCGCAGAAAACAGCCAGAGCGCACAGATATCCTGCCTGCTCCCCTGCCAGGGCACTACCGATAAGAACTGCTGCCACACCCTTTAAAACGTCAATTACAAGGGTAATAACTGCAGCTTTTTTACCAAGTACACGAAGTGTGTTGGTAGTTCCTGCGTTGCCGCTGCCCTCTTTTTTAATATCGATTCCATGGAGTTTTCCCTGAATGATTGACGGTGAAATATTACCCAGAGCATAGGCAATAATCACTGCCAGAACTATTTTCCAAACTGCATCCATTTAGTACTCCTCTTTTTCGCCTTTTTCTCTGAATACGAACTTGATGGAAGTTCCTTCGAAACCGAATGATTCTCTGATCTGGTTTTCAAGATATCTTGCATATGAGAAGTGCATCAGCTCACGGTCGTTGATCTGGAAGCTGAATAAAGGCGGTTTGACTGCAACCTGAGTTGCATAGTAAATCTTAAGTCTGCGGCCCTTGTCTGAAGGCGGCTGTTTCATCATTGTAGCATCAGCAATCAGGCTGTTAAGCTGACCTGTAGGTACACGCATTGCTCTCTTTTCTGCAACATACTTGGCCATTTCGATAACCTGGTTTACTCTCTGCTTGTCCTTTACGGAAATGAAAACAGATGGTGCATAAGTCATGAAAAGAAGTTCAGCTTCAATAAGACGCTTGAAATCTCTCATTGTGTTTGTTTCTTTTTCGATAAGGTCCCACTTGTTTACAACTACTACGATACCTTTACCAGCTTCATGTGCAACACCTGCAATCTTCTTGTCCTGCTCAGTGATACCTTCTGCAGCATCGATTACCAGAAGAGCCACGTCACATCTTTCGATGGCAGCAACTGCTCTGATTACGCTGTATCTTTCGATGTCCTCGTTTACCTTGGACTTTCTTCTGATACCTGCAGTGTCGATAAGGATATATTTTTCGCCGTCCTTTTCAAAAGGAGTGTCGATACTGTCTCTTGTTGTACCTGCAATCGGTGAAACGATTACTCTGTTTTCACCAAGAAGGCAGTTGATAAGTGATGATTTTCCCACATTCGGCTTACCGATTACAGCGATTTTGATTGTTTCTTCGTCATCATCATAAGCTTCCTTAGGGAAACTTTCTACGATTTCGTCCAGCACATCACCGAAGTTGAGCATGTTTGCTGCGGAAATCGGAATAGGTTCACCAAGGCCCAGTTCCCAGAAATCATAGAAATCATCAGGTAATTTAGTAGGATTGTCGATTTTGTTTACAACCAGAATTACCTTTTTGCCTGTACGCATGAGCATGCTTGCAACTTCTCTGTCTGCATGTGTAAGACCATCCTTACCATCTGTGATGAAAAGGATTACATCTGCCATATCCATTGCAATCTGAGCCTGTTCACGCATCTGTGAAAGGATGATATCAGCACTGGAAGGTTCAATACCACCTGTGTCGATAAGCGCAAAGTGAACTGAGTTCCACTCTGCTTCTGCATAAATTCTGTCGCGGGTAACGCCCGGAGTGTCTTCAACGATGGACACGCGGCGACCTACGATTCTGTTAAAAAATGTTGATTTGCCTACGTTAGGTCTGCCAACGATGGCAACAATTGGTTTACTCATTGAAAATTCCTCCTATAAAGTGCTCCGGTTCGAAAGCTTCCATATCTTCAATACCTTCGCCAACCCCTATAAACTTAATCGGCATGTCGAATTCTTCTGCAATAGTAATCGCAATGCCACCCTTTGCAGTTCCGTCCAGCTTTGTCAGCACAATGCCTGTGATGTCAGCAACTGAGCCGAATTCCTGCGCCTGGGAAACTGCGTTCTTTCCTGTAGTAGCATCGAGAACCAGCAAAGTTTCTCTTGTTGCTTCAGGATACTCTCTGGAAATGACTTTGTTCATCTTTTCCAGTTCATTCATAAGATTCTTTTTATTCTGAAGTCTTCCTGCTGTATCGCAGATAAGAACATCGATTTTTTTAGCCTTTGCTGACTGGATAGCGTCGAAAATTACAGCAGACGGGTCTGCACCTTCCTGATGCTTGACAACGTTGATACCGTTTCTTTCACCCCAGATTGCCAGCTGTTCTGCCGCCGCCGCACGGAAAGTATCCGCAGCCGCCAGCATAACTGTCTTACCCTGGCTCTTCAGTCTGTGAGCCAGCTTGCCGATGGAAGTTGTCTTACCGCCGCCGTTGATTCCGATCATAAGGATTACCAGCGGAGTTTCTTCGCTCAGCTTCTGGGCATCCCCCTTGTCAACAACTTCAATCATAATATTTTTAAGCGCTTCAGTAACAGCCTCAGGTGTACCGATGCGGTCGTCTTTTATCTTTTCTCTGAGCTTTTCCATAATCTTCATGGTTGTGTCCATGCCGATGTCGGAAGTGATGAGGATTTCCTCAAGCTCGTCCATTAAATCTTCATCAACCTCGCCGCGGAACATTACTGCATCAGCAATCTTTTCGCCGAGACGTCCGAAGAAAGATTTTTTCTCTTTAAATAATGACATCCTTTTCTCCTTCTTAATGGTTGAAATTCGCTTTGGCGAATTTCTTATTTATATAAAACTTTTTGTAGGACGCGCCTGTGCCTTGGGTTTTGAGCGGCTTCCGCAGGAGCAGTCTGAAACATCCGATTAAGCGGCGCATATGAGCAGCTAAGAGTTCGGCACTGTCTGAGCAATGCTGGTTTATTATGGCGAGTTTGCCGGACTCTCTGCAAATAAAGCCGCGGATTGTGATGTTTCCTGCGACGAGGACTTAGCGAAAAGCCCAAGGCACAGGCGCGCCCGAAAAAAGTTTTAGAGATCAATTTTATCGCCTAAACGAAGTGATAATACTTTGGAAATACCCTGTTCAGGCATTGTCACGCCGTAAAGCACATCTGCGTGTTCCATGGTCGCTTTCTGGTGAGTAACGATAGCGAACTGAATGTCGTAGAACTTGCGCAGATACTTGGCAAATCTGTCGATGTTGGCATCGTCCAGGGCCGCTTCCACTTCGTCCAGAATGCAGAACGGTGTCGGCTTGGTCTTAAGTACTGCGAACATGAGCGCAATTGCAGTCATGGTCTTTTCGCCCCCTGACATCAGGTTGATGTTCTGAAGCTTCTTTCCAGGAGGCTGGGCAATGATTTCGATTCCTGACTCAAGCGGATTGTCCTCATTGTCAAGACGGAGTTCTGCATGTCCGCCTCCGAAAAGTTCCTTGAATATATCTTCAAAGTTATCAACAATCTTGTCAAAGTTTTCCTTGAAACGTGACTTGATGGTTTTTTCCATGTCGTCAATAATCGCTTTCAGCTCATCCATGGCAACTGTGATATCGCTGCGCTGCTCGGTGAGGAAAGAATATCTTTCACTTACCTGTTCGTACTCCTTGATGGAGCCCACGTTCACATCACCAAGCTGTCTTATACGGTTCTTGATTTCACGGCTTTCCCTGACAGCAGTTGTAAGCACAAAATCATCTTTTCTGAACTCAAGCGCCTGCACATAGGAAATTTCGAATTCTTCCCAAAGCTTGTCCTTGATTGTATCAAGCTGGGTTTCATTCTTTGCAAGCTTGATTTCCTGCTGATACTTCTGATCCTGATATGCGTTGAGCTTATCACCGATAGTTGAGTATTCTGCAGTCATCTTGCCAAGGGCTTCAACCAGAACAGACTTTTCTGCTGCAATCTGTGCGATGTAATCTTCCAGCTCAGTCTTTTCTTTGGTAAGGCCTTCAACCAGACCTTCCACATCTTCAGAACTGAAAAGAATCTTGTTCTTCTGCTTTTCCAGAACTTCCAGCTGATCATTCTTATCATCAATCTGGACAGTCAGGTCGTCAATAGCATCCTGAACCCTTGAAAGGAGCTGGTCAACCGCTTCCAGCTTGTTGTCCCAGTCTGTCTTGGCAATTCTTGCTCTGGTGATCTCTTCACTGGCCTGAGTAACTTCATCCTTTATTGCTTCAGCCTTTTCCATGCCATCACTGATTTCCTGGTCAAGCACCTTTATGCGCTTTTCAGCCTCATCTGCTTCAGCCAGAATATCTGATGCCATCTTTTCTGCTTTCTCAGAATCCTGCTCAATAGATGCCAGTTCTCTTTCGCGCTTGGCACCTGTCTGCTGGATTTCTTTAGTATTTTCTTCAAGAACAGTAAGCTGAGCATTGATGTTTGCCGCTTCAATCTGTAGATTTCTTAATTTTTCTTCAAGCTTGACAATAGTCTCTGCTGTTTCCAGATTATCTTCTGTTCTGTCTTTTATATTTTCCTCAATTCTGAGATATTCTTTTTTAAGTCCGGCAATTTCGCCGTTTAACTTGTCGATTTCACTGCGGCGTGCAAGAAGGTTTGCTGTTGCGTTCTTGTACTTACCGCCTGTGATTGCACCGCTGGCATTGATGATTTCACCATCCAGGGTTACAAATCTGATGCCGTTTCCTGCCACCTTGGAAAGGCTCACAGCGCTGTCCATATCTTCAACAACTGCAACCTTGCCCAGCAGATACTGGAAAATACCTTCGTACTTGCTGTCAAATTCCACAATGTCGGAGGCCATGCCCTTAAATCCGGGTGCTCCTGTAACCTTGCTTCCAGGCTGCGTTATGCTGCCCTTTACTGATTCCATCGGCAGGAAAGTAAGTCTTCCGGCCTTGTTATTTTTCAGCGCATTGATTGCTTCCTTTGCGTTGGCGTCCTTCTGGCAGACAATATTCTGCAGACTTCCGCCCAGTGCAGTTTCCACGGCGATTTCAAATCCGGAAGGAACCTTCATCAGTTCAGCAACTACGCCTTCAATACCGCGGATGCCGCTCTTCATAACGAATTTAACCGCACCGTTGTAACCTTCGTAGTTGTTTTCCATTTCTTCAATGGTCTTTTTACGGGCTGAGAGCTGGCCTGCTCTGATACGCACATCCTCGCCCTGTTTTGAAAGGCTGCGCAGTTCTTCATTGATCTCAGCCTGGAGCTTTTTCGCTTCAGTCAGCTTTTCTGCAGTTTCTTTGATATTATTTTCAGTTTCAGCCTTCTGCTGCTTGCCTCTCTGGGCAGCTTCAATGAAAGCTTTGCTGTTTTTTTCAATTTCAGCACCTTCAGAAAGGAGCTGTGCCTTGCGTTTGGCCAGAGACTCTCTGTAGCTGTCCATACTCTTGGCTTCTGAACGCTTTGCGGAAACTTTGCTGTGAAGGCTGAACATTTCGTTCTTTGCATTTTCAACAGCTTCGTTGATTTCCAGTGAGCGGCTCATCACCTGATTGTATGCACCAACCTTTTCACCGAGTCTGGTTTCTTCATTCTTAAGATTTTCAAGTACCCTGTCCTTGTTTTCCTCAAGTTCTTCTGCATTGGCAGCTTCTCTTGAAAGTTTTTCGTCCAGAGACTGTATTTCCTCAGTGATTCTGATATAGTCACGGTCAATACCAGCCAGTTTTTCGCTGTCCAGCTGACTTTTGTTTGTCAGTCTGTTGATTTCCTCAATCTTTACAAGGAGCTTGTCCCTTGCATCGTTGGAAAGCTGCTCCAGATTTTCGTTTCTGGCACGGTCACCTGCAAGCTGTTCATCCATGCTCTTCTTCTGGGCATTGAGAGTTTCAATATTTTCATTGAGATGCTCAACGTCTTCTTTGATTGCACTGTTGGCAATATCCAGCTTTTCAACGTTTTTAAGAGTAATATTTATTTCAAGTTCTCTGTACTTTTCCTTTAATTCCAGGTATTCTTTTGCCTTGATGCTGTCTTCGCGCAGACCATCAATACGACCTTCGATTTCTCCTATAATATCGTTTACTCTTTCCAGGTTGGCATTGGTTGATGCCAGCTTGCGCTCAGCCTCAGCCTTTTTGGTCTTATACATTACAACACCGGCAGCCTCTTCGAAAATTTCTCTTCTGCTTTCCGGCTTGTTACTTACAATATCAGCAATTTTTCCCTGACCGATAAGGGAGTAACCGTCAACACCGATACCTGTGTCCATAATCAGTTCCCTGATGTCACGGAGACGGCACTGATTGTTGTTTATCAGATACTGGTTTTCACCGGAACGGTACATCCTTCTTGTGATTGCAACTTCGTTGTAGTCAATAGGAAGAATTCCTGTGGAGTTGTCGATTACCAGAGTTACTTCCGCCATGCCACGGGATTTTCTGTTTGCAGTACCGGAGAAAATAACTTCCTCCATCTTGCCGCCTCTCAGCATCTTGGCGCTTTGTTCGCCCAGAACCCATCTGATGGCATCGCTGATGTTACTCTTTCCGCTTCCGTTGGGACCTACAATACAGGTCACACCTTCGTGGAACTCTATTACAACAGGTTCAGCGAATGACTTGAACCCGTGCATTTCTAAACGCTTAAAATACATCTATTTTTTATCTCCTCTCCTGAGAGTAGCCGAAGTTTCTTTTGCAGCATTCTGCTCTGCTTCTTTTTTGCTCTTGCCGCTGCCGCTGCCGTAAACCTTTCCGTCGCACTCCATGTGTACGAAGAAAGTCTTGTCATGAGCCGGTCCTTCTTCACGGTCAGTAACATATACAATATTAACAGGCTTGCCTCTGCTCTGCAGAACTTCCTGCACTTCTGATTTATAATCCAGGAAAATTTTCCCCTCGATTGCCTTATCAATAGTTTCCCTGAAAAAATGCACCACAAATTTTGTTGCTGCATCGAATCCACCGTCCAGGAAAATCGCTCCGATAACAGCCTCCATGCAGTCTGCCAGAATGGAGTCTTTGCGTCGTCCGCCGCCGGCATCCTCGCCGTGACCCATGTTCATGTATTTTCCAAGGCCGATGGTTCTTGCCACATCAGCCAGAGCCTTTTCACACACAATAAGTGCTCTGGTCTTGGTCAGTCTGCCCTCAGTCACACCTTTCATACGGTTGAACAGCTCAAAACCTACGATTGCATCAAGAAAACCGTCTCCGATAAACTCAAGACGTTCATTGTCCATGTGCTTCGTATTCTTTTCTCTGTTATATGAACTGTGGGTCAGCGCCCTGTCAAGATATTCCTGATTTATGAATTTATAGCCTATAATCTGTTCGAGCTCTGTATTATTCACTTAAAGTAATCTCCTCGATTTCAAGTACGGAATTCTGAATTGTTTCAACGACTTTTTCTTCTACGAAAGGAATTGCCTTTAAAATTGTATTCTTAACCGCGGCTGCCTTGGAAGAACCGTGCATCTTTACTACAGGACCCTTCACGCCAAGGATAGGTGCTCCGCCGTATTCTGAATAGTCAAATTCTTTTTTCAGTTCACCCAGCTTGTCGATGAGAAGTGCTGCACCGAATTTAGCCTTCAGGCCGTCAGTGAACTTCTTCTTGATTAACTGTAGAATGTTCCATGCAAGACCTTCAGTAAGTTTGAGAATTACGTTTCCTGTAAAGCCGTCAGCAACGATTACGTCGCATGCCCCCTTAGGAACTTCCCTTGCTTCCACATTGCCGATAAAGTTCATATGGCTCTGTTCAAGGAGCTCGTAAGCAGCCTTGGTAAGAGTATTTCCCTTTGCAGCTTCAGCACCCAGGTTTACAAGACCTACTCTTGGGTTTTCCCTGCCAAGAACCTTTTCCATATAAATGTTGCCCATGATACCGAACTCAAGTAAGTTGTTCGGCTTACATTCTGCGTTGGCACCTGCATCAAGAAGAAGTGACGCCTTGCCGCCCAGGATCGGATATACAGAAGCCAGTGCAGGTCGGTCAATACCCTGAATTCTTCCCAGCAGGAAAAGACCTCCGGAAAGAAGCGCACCAGTACTGCCTGCGGAAATGAAAACATCTCCTTCGCCGCTCTTCACCATATTAATGCCCTTTACAATTGAAGAATCCTTCTTGGAACGTACCGCTCTTACAGGAGCTTCGTCATTGCTGATAACTTCTCTGGCATCAATAACTGTGATTTTATTTTCATCATACTTATATTTCTTTAATTCTGCAAAGATCAGTTCTTCCTGACCTATAATTGCAATCTCATGCTGAATTTCCTTTGATGCGAGGACTGCACCTTCAACTACTGCTGCAGGCGCGTTGTCGCCGCCCATACCGTCTAAAATGATTCTCATTGGGTTTTCCTCCCGTTCTAAAAAATATATATTTATCCCAGTATAATAATGTACATAATAATGCAACTTTAATCATAGCACAAAAAGCAAAAAATGCCAAGGAAATGGGACGAATTTCACAAAAAATTTAGATAAAAAAGATGGTTGGCAATATGATTCTTCACTAAGTCCTCGACGCTGGAAGCGATTGAAACAGTTTGCTTTATTCGCAGAGAATTAAACAAACTCGCTCATTAAAACTTGTATCGCTCAAACAGTGTTTAATTCTTAGCTGCTCATCTACGCAAGCCTGTTTATCGTTTCTGCAGCGTCTGCGAAATCGCTCAGAATCATATTGAAAACCATCAAAATATAAATTTTTTATGTAAATCGTTGATATTTGCTGACCTAAGGGTTTTGGAACGATTTCCGCAGGAGCAGCTGAAATTTTATTTTTTTAAAATATTTTTTGTTTTTAATGTTCTTTTAATCTTTACATGTTAAATTTAACCCATAAAACAAATAAAGAACTTCTCCAAAAGGGAAAATATAGCAAGAAAGATATTTAAGGGGGTAAACAAAATGACTAGAAGATTATCTGAAACAAGAAAAAGAATCGCAGCTTTATCACTGGCAGCAGCACTGATTTTCACAGCACTTCCTGCTACAGCACATGCAGACGATATTTACGATGATGACTACATCATCTCCAACGCAGTTACACTTGCAAAGCCAACCGGCGTAACTGCAGCGGCTAAAGATAACGACGAAGTAACTCTTAAATGGAACCCGGTGGAAGGAGCAAGCGGCTACGAAGTATGGCGTTACTCCACAAGCCTTAAAAAGTGGGTTCTTGAAGAAAGAGAAAATGAAAACTACGCAGAAGTGGACGATCTCCTTTCTGCAAATATCTACAAGTTCAAGGTAAGACCTTTTGCAGTAAGAGCTGACGGAAGCGTTTTATACGGAAACTACTCCTCTGAATTCAAGACAGTGACAGAACCTAACGATGTAAACAATCTGAGAGCATCGTCCAAGACCAAAAATACAGTTACTCTTTCCTGGAGTTCAGTAAAGAGAGCCGACAAGTATCAGGTTTACATCTATGACAAGACTACAGGCAAGTGGGACCGCCTGATTACAACAAGCAAGCTTTCCTACACTGCAAAGAATCTTGACAGCGGAACTTCCTACAAATTCAGAGTACGTCCTTACAGAGAAGCTTTAGACACTAAGGTTTACGGCGACTACGAAAACATTACAGTTAAAACAACTGCAGGAAGCACAACTTCTTCCGGTACAGTAACCCTTTCCAAGGCTAAGAGCATCGCTCTCAACTACGCAGGAGTAAGTTCCTCCGCAGCAACCTTCACAAAGGCTTACAAAGACTACGATGACGGCGTAACAGTTTACGAAATTGAATTCTACGCAGGCGACTACGAATACGAATTCGAAATCAATGCAAAAACTGGTACAGTACGCGACTACGACAGAGATTACAGATGGGATGACTAAACCGTCCTTAACTCCTGAAAACTATATGAAATCAACATTAAAAGCGGGCCTGGGGAAGCCCGCTTTTGATTTGCGTAAATTACCTGAAAATGTCCATTTTCTCAATTCTGTTGAATGCTTCTTCCAGCTTGTCAATGCCCACTGTGCAGCACATTCTGATGTAGCCTTCACCACATGCGCCGAAAGCACTGCCAGGCAGAGTGAGAACGTGAGCTTCTCTGAGAATCTTATCTGAAACTTCGGCTGAAGTCAGCCCGGTCTTTTTTATATTGAAAAACAGGTAGAAAGTTCCCTTAGGATTCAGCACTGACATGTTAGGAATCTTGTTGATTCTTTCTGCCGCATAGAAAACTCTGCTCTTGTATTCTTCTCTCATTGGAGGCTGAATTGCCTTGCGGTTTTTCAGGGCATGAAGTGCCGCTCTCTGGGAAACTGACGGAAGTGTGAAGATAAGCTTTTCGCTGATCTGGCGGATTACATCAATGATGAAGTCCGGTGCAATAATCTGGCCCACTCTCCATCCTGTCATTGTGTAGTCCTTGGAATAACTGTTGATTACGATTGTACGCTCTTTCATTCCTTCAACATGAAGCATGGACATGAAAGGTCTTTCGAAACAGTAAAGTGTGTAGATTTCATCGGAAATTACAATCAGGTCATGTTTCTTCGCCATATCTGCAATACCACGCATGGTTTCTTCAGTGAAACAATTTCCTGTAGGATTGTTTGGAGTGTTTATGATAATCGCCTTGGTCTTTTCAGTAATAAGGGATTCCAGTCTTTCCATATTTATCTGGAAATCTTCATCCTCAAAAGTATCAAGAATCACAGGTACTCCGCGTGCCAGCTCAACCTGCTGAGGATACTGTGTGTAGTAAGGTGCAGGAATGATTACTTCGTCACCGTCATTGATACATGCCTGAAGTGCCAGGTTCATGGCCATAACTGCAACTGCAACGCAGATTTCTTCATCTCTGATTTCAAGTCCAAGGCCATCGCGGTAGTATTCGCGGATTGCAGCTCTCAGTTCAGGGTCTCCTCTGAAGTCTGTATATTTGGTATGTCCGTTGAGAGCGTCCTCCATTGCAGCCTTGGTAATGCGGCTGTCAGTGATAAGGTCCGGATCCCCGAGACTTAAATTGATAACATCATCAAACTGTCTTGCAAGCGCATATGAAGAACTCATAGCAGTACTTGAATCTTTCCAGAATCTTTTGTTTATAAATCTGTGTTCCATATCAAAACCTCTTCTCCGTATAGTATTATTAAAAATCACTGGCTTTAATTATACCATTTTCTTACTTACAAGTAAAACATTTTTTATGCTACTTGAAAATGATTGTCCGCAGGAATATAATGCTCATGTATCAAATATTCCAAGAGGTGCAAAATGAAAATTCCAAGAACTGCACGGGCCATTCTCGTGTGCATTTTAACATCGTTTCTCTTCGGCCTTAGTTTTATATTTATCAGACTGTCTGTTACAGAAGTCTCCCTGCTGACCATGCTTTCATGGCGTCACATGATTGCCATCACTGCCATGACTCTCTGCGCAAAACTGGGCATATTAAATATTCATCTCAAAGGAAAGGACATCCGCCCCCTTCTCAAACTGAGCCTTTACCAGCCAATTCTGTATTATATATTCGAATCTGCCGGTGTCAAGCACACCACAGCTTCCGAAAGCGGAATCATCATTGCAACAATTCCTATCGTGACAATGATCTGCGGCATGATTTTCCTCAAGGAAAGACCTTCCCGCCTCCAGGCATTTTTCATGGTTATGACAGTTTCCGGTGCCGTTATTGCAGCAGGTGTGGGCGGCGTAAGCACAGCCGGAAGTATCATCGGATACACATGTCTGTTTGTGGCTGTCCTCTGTGACGCAGGTTTTTCACTGACTACCCAGAAAATCACCGGATTCACCAGTGCAGAAAGAACCTATGTAATGTGTGCTTCCGGTACTGTAGTCTTTACCCTGGGCGCCATCGTGGAAAACGCAATGGCCGGTACTCTGGCCGAATTCGCAGTTCTCCCGTTCAGCGACATGGGCTTCCTCATCTGCCTGCTCTACCTGTCCATCGGCTGCAATATCATTGCTTTTCTGTGCATGAACTACTCGATTTCAATTATAGGAGCGACCCGCAGATCAGCATTTGCAGGTCTCTCAACAGTTATTACCCTGGTTGCCAGTGCCATCGTTCTGGACGAAAAAATCCTGCCTCTGCAGTTCCTTGCCGCAGCTCTGATCCTTGGAGGCGTGACAGGCGTCAACGTGGTTGGGATATTGAAGGAAAAAAAAGACGCTGAGCTGTCTTAGTGCAAGTCGGTGCGCGGCCAGGCGTTGTCGAATCCTGTCGAATCGTGCATATTTCCCGCGTGAAACCTGCAAGCCCGCATTGTTTAACCCACTTTGCGGAAAGGCACCGCGCAGCCACGTGTCGAATCCTGCATATTTTCCGCATACCATAACAGCAAATAACCCGCAAGCCTTGTAATTGCAAAGGTTTGCGGGTTTCATATTTTTGGGGCGCATGTCCTTCTGCGGAAAACTGCAAAGGGATTCCCTTCGCAGATCCGAAAATTTTCCGCAAACTGAAATTTTTTCCAACGTTTATGAGGATTCGCGCGGAACTTATGCACGATTCGACAGAAATTTAAAAACCCTGAAAACAATCAATCTGCCCTCAGGGTTTAAATTTCCGGTATGAACTTCACTTTCAGCCTATCCAGACCCTCTTTCTCAACTTTTATCTGCACCGGGTTGGCTTCTGCCCACTCAGCGTCTTTGTCTGCCTTTGCCTTCCACGCCTCGTAGTACTCTACCGCACCGTCAAAGAGCATCCTTTCTGCCTCGGCTCGCACAGATGCCGCTTCCTCAAATGTCTCATAGCTTCCCAGATGATACTGTTTCTTCTGAAAAACTATCTTGGCGGTGTACTTGCCGCGTATTTTGTAAACACCTTTTTTCCCGGAGGTATTATCCGAAGGGAGTTTTTTGCTGCGGAGAATGTCGATTGATGTGCCGCCCACATGGGTCAGATAGCCTGGCAGCTCCTGGTTGTGCTCCTGCTTGCGGCAGCCGCAGCTGCGCATGTTGGTGTACACAAGGTCGTTATATGAAACGTCAATTTCACGTCCGCAGTCGCACCGGCAGTGCCAGACCACGATGCCCCGCTTCCGCTGGTCGGTCGGATAAAGAGCCGTCAGCCGGTGAAATTTCTGCCCGGAAATATCCACGCTGTAATATTTCTTGGCCACTCAGCTCTCACCTCCCGCTAAAAAGCTGACCGCCGGTGTTGTGCGCCACCGGCGGCCGAAGAAAGAAAAGATTGATAAATCAATCGTTTCAACTATTTATTTAGCAGTTCTGATTGCCTTAAGTGACCAGTCTGTGTAGAGTTTTTCGCCGTCAACAGTTACGAATCCGCGAACTCTGTAGTAGTACTTCACGCCTTCTTCGATGGCTGTGTTGTAGTACTTGTCAGTCTTGGAAGTGAAAACTTTCTTGAAGCCTTCGGACTTCTTGGTTGATCTGAAAATTTCTACACCGTCGAATTCGAGTTCAGCACCAGCCTTATCATACCAGTAAACCATGATGGAATTCTTGCCGCTTGGAGAAGTTGTTCTCTTGGAGCGGGCAACCATTTCCATGCTGTTGAGTTCTTCCTGAACAAGTTCAGCTTCAGTCTTTATTGGCTTAGTTTCAACAACTATAACATCACCAGTCTTCAGACCGGAAAGGCTTGTTACAGCACCCTTGGACACGCCATTTACAGTTACGTCTGCAATTTCGTAGCCTTCAGCTGGTGCGATAGTTGCAGTAGTACCGAGAACTCCGAGAGTTACAGTTGCATTTTCAGCAGATTCGATAACTGGCTTCTGGATTGTTACAGATGGAGTGTAGGTTGGAGGTGGTGCAACTTCCTTTTCTTTAACTGTAAATTCTACTTCTGTAGAGCATAGCACTGTACCACCTTCTGCAAGTTTCATAGAAGCTGTAAATGTATAAGTACCTGCTGTCTTGAATGTTACACGGAACTTGCTTGTTGCATCAGCCATTGGGAATCCTGTTGCAGGACCAAAGTCACCGGAAAGTTCATACCACTGGCCATTGCTTACTTCATAGTATTCAAGTTTTTCAATGGCAGCAGCATTGCTGAAGTTTGAAGTACCGATTACCATCTCACCTTCGTGGTCATTAGCTGTTGTTGTAAATGTGAATTCTGTAGGTTCACCAACGATGAATTCTTTATCAGCAATGTCTGTAGTAAGTTTAGAAGCTACAAAGACTTCTGGAGCCTTTTCACCTTCTCGAGGATAAATACCTTCTTCAGCTAAATCTGCATCATTTAAAGTGACATCAATTGTGCCAGTTGGAGCAGTTGGCATGCTACCGTTTTCTTCATATTCTGAAGTACCGATTGCACACCAGATTCCGTCGGTATTTGTTGCATCCATGGTGTTATCTCCGTTGAACACTAAATCTACTTCCTTTTCTGCCTTGCGAACAACAACAGGAATAAATGCTTCAATATCACAATCTTCTACAGTAACTGTAGTTGCAATCTGTGCATCCACACGAAGTCCATATCCTGCAACATCCATGGTCGCATTCTTAACAGTTACATTCTGAGAAGTTCCAAGTGCAATACCGCTTTTGCCTGAAATATTAACATCTTCAATAGTAAGACCCACACCAGCATAGTTCTGCATAAGAGAATGTAATCCTGTGCTTTCTGTATCTTTAACCTTAATATTATATCCATAACGGAACTTCATGCCTACTGCAGTATTTTCTGCAGCATCAGTAGCAGTAAATGAACAGTTCTGTACTGTAACATTATGTGGGTAACATTTTTCAGCAGAAGTAGGTTTTCCTGTCTGTTCTGTCTGCTCAATAAAAACATGACTAGCTTCTGATGTTTGGAAAACTACTCCATCAAAGATTAATGTTTCATCTTCTTCATAGCGACAATGTCCGTAAATTTCAACATAGCCTGTAAAAATAGTATCTGTTCCGTTACCTTTGATAGTAATATTTACGCCTTCTGTCTGATGAATAACAATGTCTTCATCGTTTGTTCCTGCGGCAAGTACGATTTCGTAAGTTCCTGGAGTAGCAGTGGCTACGTCAATAGCTGCCTGCAGAGTTGCATAAGCTGCGTCACCGATTTTGGCTACACATTTCTTAATTAACGCTGCTGAACTTTGATCTGCAATATTTATATTGGCACCATCTTCATAGCTTGCGACTGCATTTGTTCCAATAAGAACATCTGCTGTTTTACTTTCTGAGATTGCAACTGTAGAATTACTTCCAAAAACTAAATTCTGAGCGCCATCATTCTCAATGCCATAGTCACAACCGGTTAACGTAACTGTTCCATCTACAGAACCACTCACGTTTCTAAATGCAGTTTTGGAGTTACCTTCCATTGTAACTGTGGAATTGCTATCCATATCCATTGTTACATTTACAAATCCACGAGCGACATCTGTTGCTGAAATATCTGTATTTGTAATTGTTACATCTTTGGCATCTGCAATTATAGTCGCTTCAGAATTATCTGTAATTGTGTTGCCGCTATCTGATACTGTTATTTCTGAATCAGAAATTGTAATAGTTCCTGATGCAGAACCAGAAATTATCGAATAACCTTTTACTCCATTAGCAGTAAAAGTTACATTATCCAGTACCAAGTTGGCATCATCATACATCCAGATTGCCGCAGTACTTGCATATCCCTTTACCTCAATGGCGCCATTCATAAAAGTAACATCGCTTGAAAATAAGTTGTCTCCTGTAAGTGTGAGTTTACAGTCATTCAAATCATAAATGAGTGCAACATCAGGTTCAAACTCATAGTTCCTTCCTGGTCCATCTGTATCTTCGATATCTGCCATAAGTTTAATTGTGTCCCCATCAGATGCTTCTTTAACAGCATCAATAAGAGCTGTAAGTGTATCCACTTCATGCACCACTCCAGAAGGGGAAATCTCCGCAAATGCCATTGCAGGCATCATTGCAATCACCATCATTACGCACATCATGGTAATTAAAGTTTTTTTCATTTTTTTTCACTTTCCTTTCTAAAAAATTCGATATTTGTCCTATGACAGGACAAATTATTCGTAAAAATACCTTACCATAATTTATGTCCTATGACAAGACAAAATTAAGGAAAGGATAATAAAATGGCAAGAATTATTGATACAGAAGAAAAAAACTTAATTGGAGAAAATGTTCGTAGACTGCGTGTTGAGAAAAAAATGAGTCAGCAGATACTTTCCGACAAACTGGAAACTCTCGGAGTATATATCTGTCGTGGTTCAGTTTCCAGAATTGAAGATAAATCAAGAACTGTAACCGATATTGAACTTTTCGGTCTGGCACAGATTCTTGGTGTTCCTATTGATGAGCTTTTCAAATAATATTGCGAAAACCCTGAAAACAATCATATTTGTTCTCAGGGTTTTACAATTCCGGCAGAAACCTGACTTTCAGCCTATCCAGGCCTTCTTTTTCAACTTTTATCTGCACTGGGTTGGCCGCTGCCCACTCTGGGTCCGCATCGGCCCTTGCTTTCCACGCCTCGTAGTACTCCACGGCACCGTCGAAAAGCAGTTTTTCTGCCTCCTGGCGCACAACCACTGCCTCCTCGAATGTCTCATAGCTTCCAAGGTGATACTGTTTTTTCTGGAAAACTATCTTGGCCGTGTACTTACCACGGATGAAGTACACACCTTTCGCGCCGGTGGTGTTGTCTGAAGGGACTTTCCGGCTTCGCAAAATGTCAATTGATGTACCGTCCACATGAGTCAGCAGCCTTGGCAGTTCTCTGTTGTGTTCCTGCTTCCGGCAGCCACAGCTCCGGAGATTGGTATATACCAGATCGTTGTACGAAACGTCCACCTCGCGTCCGCAGTCGCACCGGCAGTGCCAGACTATGATGCCCCGCTTCCGCTTTTCTGTCGGGTAGAGGGCGGTCAGACGGTGAAATTTCTGCCCGAAAATGTCCACGCTGTAATAATTCTTGGTCACTCAGCCCTCACCTCCTGCCTGCTAAAAAGCTGGCCGCCGGTGTTGTGCGCCACCAGCGGCCGAAGAAAGAAAAGATTGATAAAACTCAATCGTTTCAGCTATTTATTTCGCAGTTCTGATTGCCTTAAGTGACCAGTCTGTGTAGAGCTTTTCACCGTCAACAGTAACGTAACCGCGAACTCTGTAGTAGTACTTCACGCCTTCTTCGATGGCAGTGTTGTAATACTTGTCAGTCTTGGAAGTGAAGACTTTCTTGAAGCCTTCGGACTTCTTAGTTGATCTGAAAATTTCTACACCGTCAAAGTCGAGTTCAGCACCAGCCTTGTCGTACCAGTAAACCATGATTGAATCCTTGCCGCTTGGTGCTGCAGTTCTCTTGGAACGTGCAACAAGAGCCATGCCATCGAGCTGTTCCTGAACAAGCTCAGCTTCAGTCTTAGGTACTTCAATTGCCTTAGTAATTACAACAATTTTATCGCCAGTCTTGAGACCGGAAAGGCTTGTTACAGCACCCTTGGACACGCCATTTACAGTTACGTCTGCAATTTCGTAGCCTTCAGCTGGTGCGATAGTTGCAGTTGTGCCGAGAACTCCGAGAGTTACAGTTGCGTTTTCAGCAGATTCTACAACTGGCTTTTCAACGGTTACAGTTGGGTAGTAGGATGGAGTTGGTACAACCTTAGGAATGACTACAGAATCCTTCGCAATACAGTTTGCATCTGTACATTCTTTTACTTTTAAGCCAGTTTCCGTTTCTGTAGCTTCTTTAACCACAGTGTATTCTGCATCCCATACATGTGTATGGTTTGTCATTGCATCCCATTCAGCAACATAGTCACAATTTGCAGTAGATACCTTAACGTATGCCTTGTCTGCTGCAAAGTCTTCAAAAGCTTCACCCTTTATAACGGTCCAGTCGTCTGCTGCACCTTCTTCAATTTCTGTACCCTGATATTCTTTATAGAATGGTGCACTGGATGGTCTTCCAATCCATCCATTTCCATGCTGCCATCTAACCTGATCGATATTTGCTGTATAAGTTAAGATGTCTTTTCCAGCAGCATCTTTAATTCCGACTTCTAAAGCAATAATGTCATTCAGATCAAAGTCTGCAGAATATGTCCAGCCTACGTTGTAAGCACCTCTCCAGCTTTCACCCCAAAGGCCAAAGTCCTGTGCTTCTACTGTAATCAATGAATGGCCTTCAGTAATCATAGAGCCACCGATTACAATTACTTCGTCTGCATGTGTAGACCATTCTTCATCTATCCAAACAACATTAATCGGGTCTTCAGTTACATTACTGATATCAACATTATCACCAACCTGAATAGTTGCACCTTCTGTTGAGGACACTAATACAGCTGCTTTTTTAACTGTATCAAAACTTGCATTTTCAATATTTAAAGCCACCGCTGTTGGTGTTACATACTGATCTGCAATCTTAATGCCTCTGCCTGCTGAATTTACTGTTAATCCGTCAATATCCACAGTCTGTCCTTCTGCAGTAATCCAGATAGCATAATAGTCACCAGCTTCATTGATTGTTACATCATTGAGAACTGCATCTTTACTAAATGCAACTGAATTATTAACTGTAACGTTGTTCATTTCAACTTCGCAAGTCCAGTTAATTGTGTGAGTATTCCATGCACCACTTGTATCACCATATCCAGTTTTTTCAATAGTAAGATTATTAAGAATTACTTTTCCATCTGGATTAGCCATACCAAAAGATGACCAGTCAGAATCTTTCTGATTCATAGTAATAGTCTTGCCATTACCATTTATAGTGATTGTTGCAGTTTCAGCTACGCCATAAGCTTCTCTTGCATCATAATCTAATGTCGCATCTCTTAACATTTCAATTATAATTTCTCCAGCAGCTGCATCAGCCAGAGCTTCTTCTAAAGATAAATATCTTTCTTCCCCTATTTTAGCAACATAGCTTACATTAGTTTCAGTTCCATCAATCTTTACTGTTCCACCATTATAGAACATTTCATTGTTATCAGCGCTTAAAGGTTCCTCGTTATAAGTACACTCATTAAAATCCAGTTCATTGGACCGACTATTGTCAAATGAAAATCCACCATCAAAGTCGCAATTTATAAAGGTTGTAGCCTGATAAGGACGACAGAAAGAATATCCATTGCCTTCACCAAAATTACATCCTTCAAAAATTACAGATTTGTGAACATCAGAGAAACTTGTCCAGCCATTAAGAGTAGTGTTTTTAATTGTTACACTGTAATCTTTGCTACCTGCATCTGAATTAAATGTATAAATTACATCTTCAAATACACAAGTGTCGACAACAACATCACCGTTCGCACCAGGCATAAATACACCACGCATTGCACCTGCAATAGTAAGGTTTTTAACTTCGCCACCTCTCATAGCAACGGCGCAGTCCCATGTAGAGTTTGCACTAGTGATTGTGAGTTTCTTTCCGTTACCGTCAAGAATATCTCCCGCATCCAACACAATACCTGCTTTGCCATAGCCAGAACTTTGTGTTGCATCTGCTGTAATGTCTGCAGTCATTATTATGTTGGCATTAGGTGTTTCAAGAGCTGTAACAAGTTCTTCATATGTAGAAACTTCAACTGCCGCACCTTCCGCAAACGCCATTGCTGGCATCATTGCGATCACCATCATTACGCACATCATGGTGATTAAAAACTTTTTCATTTTTCTTTTCCTCCTTTAAGATTTATCCATCCAAACTTTTAGTCATATTCCTTAACTAGCCTGCACAATATGCTCAATTGAACATGTTAAAAGCCATGAACTTGCCCTTATTCTATCACTATTTGCTCAATTGAGCAACAAAAACTTTACAAGTGAATGCTATTTTGTTGTTCAGAAGAACATTAAAATATAAGGAAGAAAAGTATGTAACGGAGGCAAAGCTATGGACGTAATAAAAAGAATTGACACCCTGATGGAGGAACGTCAGTGGAGCGACTACCGTCTTTCTCTGGAATCCGGCCTTTCTTCGTCCACCATTGCCAACATTCACCGCAGAAACACAGTACCCTCAATTATCACTCTTGAGGCAATCTGCGACGCTTTTGGAATTACAATGGCGCAATTTTTTTCGGAGACTGAAACCCATACACATGTACATCTTTCAGATGAACAAAGAGAGATGTTCGACGACTGGATTTCGCTCACCAGAGAACAAAAGGATATTTTAGCCGCAACAATTAAAGAATTCAAAAAAATAAAATGATGCCCTCTGAGAGCATCATTTTTTGCTATCATATTTTTTAAATTTTTACTCCAGTCCGAACTCCTCAAGGAGCTGCTTCTGGAATTCAGGTTCTTTTGCAGCACGCACTAAATCTTCCATGCGGCACTGCTCTGCCAATAAACCAATCATCTTCAACATTTTTCAACACTCTAATACCTTCTGCCAGAAACTTTTTTTCTCCACTTCCACACTCCATACACCGCCAATTCCACCACGAAAAACGCCAGCGGAGCTGCGAAAGGCATAATCATTTTAGCGGTCTCCGGAGGCAGTATGTAGAACGGATCCTGAATCACGAAAAACCAGTTGAACGGGTAGGAATAATCCCCACCGATACCGTTATACAGGTTGTTTCCCAGCAACGCCCACAACGTCATGGCCGCAAGCACAAGCAGGTCTTTCCATAAGTCCCGCCACTCATGTTTCAGGTCGTCCAGAACCAGCACAGAAACTCCGTATCCGCTCATCAGTCCATGGAAAAGCAGTGTCTGAACAGCACGATATGACAGCGGATGGATTTCATACCAGCCGATGCCTGCCGGGTACAGTAAGTACACCAGGTTGGAAATCAGCCCAAGTACTGCAAACTGAAGGCGCAGACCTTTGAGCCACTCCACATGCCTGCTGAGGAAGCACATTACGCACATCGCAGTGCAGATGTGAAAAGGCAGCTTTTCAATATCGATTTCACCGTAGGCAAAAGGCATAAGGAAAAAGTCCAGCACATAAAGCCCGAATGCACAGTTGATAAACCCTGTTATTGCACGCTGTTTACTGTACCGGCTTTGTCCACGCAGCCACAGCACCGCCAGCACAATTATTCCCAGTATCACACCCATATAAATCCAGTGCCAGACACCGAAGCAGGTAAATATCACTCCGTCTTTTTTGTCGGCAAGCAATCCGCTCATAAAATCATACATTTCCATATCCCCTTTCTGTTGAAAAAAGGCACACTCCGCCATGGAATGTGCCTCATAAATCGTTTTACTTGTATTCTTCTCTGAGAACTTTGATAAGTTCGTCAATTCTGCCTACAACCTTTATGAAATCTTCTTCCTTGTAACCTCTTGTAGTCATCGGAGCTGTACCGATTCTTACGCCGGAAGTTTCCTTAGGAGTTCTCTTTTCGCAAGGAACGCAGTTTTTATTAAGTGTGATGCCGATTTCATCGCATCTGTCCTGAAGGACTCTGCCGCTGAAAGGTTCGTCGGACAGGTCAAGGAGAATCAGGTGATTGTCAGTACCGCCTGTTACGATCTTGTAACCCAGTCTGATGAACTCGTCGGACATTGCCTTGCAGTTCTTGACAACCTGATGAACGTATTCCTTGTATTCAGGAGTAAGTGCTTCTTCTGCGCACACAGCCTTACCTGCGATTACGTGTTCAAGAGGGCCGCCCTGTGCATAAGGGAAAACAGCGCTGTCGATTTTCTTAGCCAGTTCAGGTCTTGCGAAAATCATGCCGCCGCGTGGGCCTCTCAGTGTCTTGTGAGTAGTTGTTGTGATGATGTCAGCATGTCCGAATGGTGATGGGTGTGCGCCGCCTGCAACCAGACCTGCGATGTGGGCCATATCAACCATGAAGTATGCGCCGACTTCTTTTGCGATTTCGCCGAATGCAGCAAAATCAATGGTTCTGGAATATGCTGATGCGCCTGTAAGGATGAGCTTAGGTCTGCATGCCAGAGCTTTCTTTCTTACGTCAGCCATGTCGATGTAGCCTCTTTCGTCTACATCATAGAATACCATGTTGTAAAGCTTTCCGCTGAAGTTTACGGAAGAACCATGAGTAAGGTGTCCGCCGTTGTCAAGAGTCAGGGAAAGAATTGTATCTCCAGGATTCAGAATCGCCTTGTACGCTGCAAAGTTAGCCTGGGAACCGCTGTGCGGCTGCACGTTTACATGATAGTCAGTATCGAAAACTTTTCTCCACATGTCGCAGCAGTATTCTTCCAGCTGGTCTACAAACTCAGTTCCACCGTAGTAACGTGTTGTGTTGCCTGTTGTACGGATTGTAGGGTAACCTTCTGCATATTTCCAGGACAGACAACTGCCGCACGCTGCAAGTACCGCTTCAGAGCAGTAGTTTTCGGAAGTGATGAGCTCCACATTATTTTTCTGGCGAAGATATTCTTTTTCGATAAGTCCGCCCACTACAGGTGATGCTTTTTTAATCAGCTCAATATTGTCAATATTGTAAGTGCTGTTGTCATTTCCTTTAACATCGAACATTTTTGATTTCCTCCAATTTTATAAAAGTTGCTTAAATTATAGTATATCACTCTGTAAATATTTATTCAAGTCCAATATTATGCTCCATAACCGATGAAAACTGCAAGCATGAGGATTGCAGCATTCACAGCCAGCATTGCAAGCTGAAGGCCGATGGTCCACTTAAACCACTTGGTATAACTTACTACAGTCACGCCCAGTGTAATCATGAGCAGCGGGTTGGTCGGATAAAGCATGTTGGTGAAACCGTCGCCGAAGCAGAAAGCCTGACACGCCATCTGTCCTGTCAGACCTACAAGTTCTGCAAGAGGCGCAATAATCGGAATCAGCAGGAACGCCTTGGCTGAACCTGAACCTACGAAGAAGTTGAGCATAAGCACCAGCCCGAAAATCATGAGAATTGCTGCATAAGGTCCCATCTGGGAAACCTTTTCAGAGGCATAGTAAAGGATTGTATCCATAATTCCGCCGTTGCTGATAATCAGTTTCACAGACATTGCCATGAGAATGAGCAGTGCACTTGGTGCAATGCCGCCTACTCCGCTTACGAAGTCCTTGCCTATTCTGCCGCCGTAGCGGGATTCTTTCGCTGCAATAAGCCCGCCCGCCAGGAAAAATACCGCCATAACAGGCAGTGACACTGAGGAAAGGGCTGGCACGAAGAATCCGCAGACCACATAAGCAATAACCAGTGCCAGCGCAGTCCCGAAAATCTTTACTGTTCTGCCCAGATACTGCTCATTCGCCAGTGTTTCAATTGCTGCCCCGCTGGCATATTTTTCTCTCTGAGACTTGTCCTCTTCGTAAACAGAAGATTTGGCCGGGTCTTTTTCGATTTTATGAGCATAGTGGTACAGGAAACTGTAAAGCATGCCGTAACATATTGCAAACACTGCAATTCTGAAAGGCAGACCGGAAAAAGCAGGGACGCCTGCCAGCTGCTGCGCAATTCCCAGTGTAAAAGGATTGAGCGTTGCCGCTGCGAACCCGAAGCCTGCTGCCAGAGCACTCATTCCAAGGCCTGTAAGAGAGTCCCACCCAAGTGCATAAGAAAGCAGAATTACAATAGGCACCAGCGCAACCAGTTCCTCAAAAATACCGAACACAGATCCGAAAAGCATGAAGAAAAGCACCAGCACAGCCATAAGCTTGTACTTGGAATTTTCAAAACGCTTCACAAGACCGTTCATAATGTACTTAAGCATGCCGCTTTTGTCCAGCACACAGAAAGTACCACCGATTATAAAAATAAACAGAATTATTGAAATTACTGTAACTGCATCGCTGCTCCACAGCACTTCCACAGGCGCAGTAAACCATCTCCACACAGGATAACCGCCCTCACCGCTGAAAGCAAAAGTTCCCGGCACGATGGCTTCCTTGCCGTCTACAAGAATTTTTTCAAATGAACCTGCAGGAATCACATATGTGAGAATTCCCGCCGCCATCATCAGTACGAAAAGAATCGCCACCGATGAAAAGAAAGATTTTTTGCTGATCTGAATACCGGAGTTGTTTTCCATATATTTACCTCGTTTTGTTATTTAGTCGCCAGTTGTTATTTAGTCGTCAGTCCGTTTATTATATCATAGAGCCCTGATGCATGCAATTAAAAACCCCTTCACCATAGTGAAAGGGTTCTGCAATTCTATATTTCTTCCAGTTTTACAACAGACACTTCGTAAGCCTTACGCATTTCCGATGTTCCGTCATCAAATTTTTTCCTGTATTCCCGGCTCTGGATGCGGCCTTCTATTGCCAGCTTGGTACCAACCCCCAGCTGCTCTGCATAACCTGCGTTGCGTCCCCATGCGATACATGGTATGTAGTCGCTTTTATTGTACATGCGGTTGACCGCCAGCATCAGGTCGCATATATCCCTGCCAAGAGGAGAAGTCCGTTTCAGCGGCGGTTTGCACAGGAAACCCTCCAGGTAAATGTAATTTTCGTTGTATCCAAAATTTTCGCTGATGCAGATTTCCTTGGCAAAAACAACTACATTCAGTTTATTTTTGCCCTCCGTAAACTCGTTATAAGTCCTCACCTGTCCTTTTATCTCCACAAAATCATTGATTCTCAGTGTCTGCTCAAAAATCAGCCGCTCTGAAACCATGATATTGATTTCGTCCATATATCCGCTGCGCCGTTCAATACCCAGCACAAAAGTATAAAAAATTTCTCCGTAAGTCTTGTGGCTGAATCTCAGTTCCGACAATACCGCCCCGCAAAGTTCTGCTAAATTACTTTCCATTCCCGTCCTCCAGTGTTTTTAGTGTCTGTATATTGTATTGGGGAAACTGAAAAGTATTCCGTGTAAATTTTATTTACATTATACCGCCTGTGTGATATAATATTATCAGACAAATCAAAGGGAGGTAGTACTATGAACGATTTCGGCTATACCATAATAGTATTTTTACTTTTTGCAGCCTGGCCGCTTTATCTGACAATCAAAGCAGAATACAGGCGTTATAAAAACAACCATGCTCCTGAAATTAAAGTCAATGCTACCGCAATTAAAAAGTCTGTTACTTCTGACAATATCCAATATACAAACTGGGCTATGCGGGATGGTGGTACAGTATTCTACGGCACTTTCCTCACAGAAGACGATAAGACTGTAGAACTTTACATGAACGGTCAGAAATTCGTTTCCTTCGAAGAAGGAGATACCGGCGAGCTCTGGTATCAGGGGACCAGATTTCTGGAATTTAAAAAAGATGAATAGTATCAAAAGAGGGCTGTCTCAGATAATTAACCAGACAGCCCTCTTTTTATTGTTTTATGCAGGAATTTTGAACCCGAATTCCACGCCGCCTTTTATGTTCGCTGCATAAACAGTTCCACCATGAAGCTGAACAATGGACTTTACAATGGCGAGCCCCAGACCAGTGCCCTTATTGTTTCGCGACTCATCCGTCTGGTAGAAAATATCCCAGACTTTATTCAGCTGTTCATAATGAAGCGGCGGACATGCGTTCTGCACGACAAAATACACTTCTTCCCCTTTTTTCTCTCCGATAATATGAATCCATCCCTTTTCTGTTGTGTATTTCACAGCATTGGCAACGAGGTTGGTAATTGCCTGCTGAATCCTCACTTCATCTGCATAAAGAATGCACGGTTCTTGAAATTTAAACTCAATTTGAATGTTTTTATCTGCAGCGAGAAGCGACAGCCTTTCGAACACGGATTTTGCCATTTTTTCCAGCGAAAATTCACAACGGCTTAATTTAACACGCCCTGCTTCCAGTCTGGATAAATCCAACATTTCCATCACCATCTCATCCAGTTTATCCGTTTCGTCCATGATAACCTGAACATACTGGTCGCGTTTTTCCTCTGCAATATGTTCCTGAAGTCCTTCGGAATAACTGCGGATTACAGCCAGCGGTGTTTTCAGCTCATGTGCTATGTTGGATGTCATCTGACGGCGGTTTTCCTCAGCTTCCTTCGCATAATCGAGTGCCGTATTCAGACGTTTGATTTCATCTTTATCTGCAAGTATATTGTTATGCATCAACCCATAATTATCCATAAGCTCAGACAGTTCCATACAATTCCGGCGGTTCATCTTTTGACTATTCATGACATACTTCATTCCTGAACTCATAGCTCGGTTTACTTCATTGATTGTATTCATTATTTTTCTTTTCACAAACAAAGAAAAAAGAATTACGCAGGAAAACAACAGAATTAATGTACCAATGTAAACCGGTGTGAGAGTTTTCATCGCAGATCCCAGCGGGCTTCCAGTTACAACAGAGTAAACCCCCAGACCCTTTTCCTCATAAAAATTGCCGCCGAAATAAACAACCCTTAATAAATTATGCTCATTTGGTCGATCAATTCTGTAAAAAGCAGTCAAGTCTCTGGATGCGGTTTCCAGAAGTTCCAGCGCACTGTCATATTCTTCAGACTCAAATGTCACTTCTTTGCCCTTATCATAAAAGTGCATAAGTTCTGAATTATACGGTACTGCATAAAATGTCTCTGTCTGACTGCTGCTGTCATAATACGGATTTTCATAAAGAACATTCCATTTCAGATTGCCTGCCTGCATCAGAGCTTTTGCAACTCTTGTCTCAAAAAAAGTCAATTGCTCATTGACACCGGACTTAAGTGCTGCTTGAGCTTCTTCCAAAGTAATCATTTTAATACTGGAAGGTATAAATTCCGTTCCGTTGAATGAACCGGTCAGATTGAGATAAATAATCCGGCTTGCATCTTTCCAGGTTTCATTTGTTATATACTGTCTGAAGTTCTGAAAACAGGAATTCAATTCAGGATTATCATCTTCATCAATATTAATCCATCCGTATTCCCATTGCAGGGAAGTGTCTTCTGGCTGGAAAAAATCATCTTCAGTGCAATAGCGGAAGGTTACATAATCACCGCTTTTCAGAATGATATCCCCTTCTTCATCCAGAAACACTACAGCATTCTGAAGTTCAATTCTGTCATTTATCTCTACATCCTTTTTTACAGAATCCATCATCATTATGTCCTGCTGATGAGGGCTGTACCATACATCATTTCTCAGATTACGTGAATATTCATCAGCTGCGTAAAACATCATCCTAAAGTTATCCATTGCCTCATTCAGAGTGACACAAACCATACTTGTAATCCAGACAATCAGCCCAATTGCTGCAAAACGAAGCAGAATCCAGCGATACATTCCTGCTCTTTTCTCAGTTGCTGTATTTTTCTTTTTCATGTATGTAACACCTCCATTCCTATACTACATCCCTTCTGACTTCAGTATAGAAAACGGATGTGTAGTCTTTGTGTCATTTTAACACAAATCTGAAATTAAAAATAGGCTGTCCCAAAACAAAATGCATCAGCTGTTTATTTTGAGATAGCCCTATATTTTTTATCTTTGTCTGAGAATATTTAAGTATTTACTTCCCAGCGCTACAATCACAAAGCCAAGAGATACTGCCAGTGCAATTGTTACTGCTGCTTCGCCGTTTTCAGTAAATGCAGCTTTATCATCATTTACAAGCCCCGCCATTGAGTAATAAAGTCTGCCTCCCGGCACCAACGGAACTGCCGATGTTGTAATGAAAATTGTCGCAGGGGCTTTGTTTACCCTCGCCATTATTTCTGCATAAATCCCTGCAAAAATAGCCGCGAATACATTTGGTACAAACATTCCGCCATACTGTCCTTCAAGTATCAGGTACAGTGCCCATGTAAGAGCTCCGCCCATACCAGCCAGTAAAATCTGCTGGCCTTTCATTCTGAAGAAAACTGCAAATCCAACAGATCCCAGAAAGGCTGATATAATCTGAATCAGCATCTCACTCATATTGCGACACCTCCCATTACCATAATGGAAAGCGCGAATCCGCAGGCAATCGCTGCCGCAAGAAGCAGTGAATTGGTCAGTCTCAGCATGCCTGTAACGATGTCGCCTATAAGCATGTCACGCACTGAATTGGTCATTGCAATTCCCGGAATAAGCAGCATTATACTGCCGATCATGATTTTGTCCGCGTTGTTGCCGAAACCCATCCGTATCATAAACAGAACGAGTACGCCTGCCATAAACGATGTAATGAAGGTCTTTGCCAACTGGTTTCTTTCGAATTTACTCAAAAAATTCAGCATAAGCATGATGGCGATACCTGTTACTGCTGCCGCAGCTCCGTCTGTCAGGGTTCCGCCAAAAAAGACCGCGAAACTTCCTGCAGCAAGTGCAGACCCAAGTCCCAGAACCCATTGCGGATAATGCCTGCGCGCCATAACTTCATCAAAACGTTTTCTGATTTCCTCTACAGGCGGTTTGTTGGCACATATGTATCTGGATAAATCATTGAGATAATCCAGTTTGTCAAAATCCACATCACTTCTCAGTATTCTTCTGATCTGGGTAATAATCTCCCCGTCAGGGTCTTCGAGAGTGACCTGAATGTTGGATGTGATAATGAAAGCGTTGATTCTCATGTATTCGCATCCGTATGCTTCGCACATACGCTCAATGCTGTCCTCCACGCGGCTTACTTCCGCGCCGCAGACCAGCATTTCTTCGGCAATATCGAGAATCGCCTGAAGCAGTCTGCTGTAATTCATATTAAAGTACCGGTCCCTCAGCAGGGATTGATTTTTTCATGATTTCAGGGAAACAGTTCACCTGGAACTGAGGGCATTCAAGGCACTCAAATTCAAGTGGTGAGTCTTCCGGCGCTACCGGTTCGAAGCCCAGTCTGCGGTAAAACTCAGGCGCACGGCCGATGAGGATAACTTCTGTACCTCCGAGCTCACGGGCTTTTTCCATGGCCTTTTTTATCAGTATACGGCCGATTCCCATCTTGCGCAGAACCGGGTCCACTGCCACAGCTCTGATAACAAAATGTCCTTCTTCCTTTGCCAGCATACAGCAGCCGATAAGAAAATCTCCCGGCTGAGTTATTTTCCACGCACCTACAATGTCTGAATAATCTCTGACTCCCTCTTCATCGTATTCCAGTCCCTGTTTGATTCCGAACTGTACCAGACGTTCATATTCAGTTGTACTTTCCATTCTGACTTTCATCATGCCTGTTATTCCTCGCTTCTTTAATTACATATTTCTGAGGATTCCGCGGATTGCACCGATTAAATAAAGTGAACCTGCGAAAAGAACTACATCGTAATCTTTATAACGCTCTGCTGCCATCTGACATGCCTGCTCATTGTCCGGAGCCTCAGCGCAGCTGCCTCCCAGAGCCTCAATTTTAGCTTTTAAGGCACTTGTTTCAAGCTTGCGGGGATTTACCGGCTCAGTGGCGATAAAGTCCTTTGTAATGGCCGTAAACTCTCTGAGGATACTGTCAGTATCCTTGTCAGCAAGCATACCTGTAACCATTAGAATCTTCTTGCCTGCGCAGAAAGTTTCCATAGCTCTCCTGAGCGCCCTGGCACCGTCATCGTTGTGAGCACCGTCGATGATTACCAGCGGTGTCTGCCCTTCCTGCGACATGGTTTCAAACCTTCCTATCTGCTTGGCTGCTCTGAATCCTTCGTACAGCGCTTCTGTGCTGAGAGAAATATCTCCGTTCATTTCCATGATGTTCAGCGCAGCAAGAGCCGCCTTGGCATTATCAATCTGGTGCTTGCCTGACATTGAAATTTCAAGGTCTTTAAACTCTGCGCCATTGATAACAACATCAAACTTATAGCCTGAAAGCTTCTCTTCGGTGATTGTAAACGGCACATTGCGTGTTTCGAAGTACATGCAATGCTTTTCTTCTGCGGCTGCCTTGATTACGCGGAGCGCATCCTGATCGTCAGCACTTGTGACAACCGGGCAACCCTGTTTTATTATTCCCGCTTTTTCTGCGGCAATTTCAGCAATTGTAGTCCCCAGTCTGTCTGTATGGTCGAAGGAAATAGAAACAATTACGCTCACCAGAGGTTTTTCAACCACATTTGTGGAATCTCCCCTGCCTCCAAGGCCTACTTCGAGAATCACATAATCCGCACCCTTTTCCTTGAAATACAGGAAAGCAAGCGCCGTAATCACTTCAAATTCAGTAGGTGACTGGTCTCCGCGGTCAGTGATAACCTTTACACATTCCAGCACCCTGTCAGTATATGCGGCCAGGTCTGAATCGCTGATGTACTCCCCGTCCAGCTCAATTCTCTCATTGAACACTTCCAGGAAAGGTGAGGTATAAAGACCAACTTTATACCCACCTGCCTTCAGCGCGCTGTAAATATATCTGCATGTGGAGCCTTTGCCGTTGGTTCCGGCAACGTGAATCACCTTCAGGTCCTTTTCGGGATTGCCGAGAAGTTCCAGAAGCATGTTCATTCTTTCGAGCCCCAGAATGCTCCCGAATTTTTCAAATTCGTGGATTTTTTCTATTGCGTTGTCTGCGTTCATTGCTGCCTCCTGAGCAATCGCTTGCTGCCAATCAGCCGTCGTTATACTCGGCTTCTTGGGCAAGCTTTGCATAAGTTCGCCTTAGCTGCTCAAGCTTCGCTTTCAGCTTGCTTTCGCAGAGGCTTACTAAACTTTAGCCTTTACGAGTTCAAGTCTTGCATTTACCTTAGCAAGCATTTCTTCGTACTTGACCATCTTTTCCTTTTCTTCGTTGATAACCTTTTCAGGTGCCTTGCTTACGAAGCCCTGGTTGGAAAGCTTACCCTTTACGCGGGCAACTTCGCCTTCCAGCTTCTTCTGTTCCTTGGTAAGTCTTTCAAGTTCCTGCTTGTAGTCCACAAGGTCATCAAGCGGAATGTAGATTTCTGCACCGTCGATTACTGCGGACATAACTTCTTCAGGAACATCTGCCTTGTTTTCGGTGAAAGTGATTTCTGTGATGTTTGCAAGGTTCTGAATGTATCTTGCACCGTCCCTGATTGTCTGTGCCTTGTCACCTGTTGTGAGGATGATTGCACGGAGCTTCTTGCTTGGTGCAGCTTCAGCTTCTGCTCTGATATTTCTGATTGCACGGATTGCTTCCATTGCCATTTCGAGAGTTGCAGTTGCCTTAGGGAATACGCAGCCAAGGCTGAACTTAGGCCAGTCGCTCTTGATGAGGAAGTTGTTTGGATTGTCAGCCTTTTCTTCACCATGAGGCAGGTAGCTCCAGATTTCTTCTGTAATGAATGGCATGAATGGGTGAAGCATCTTGAGCATGTTCTTCAGGCAGCTTACAAGAGTGAATCTTACTACCTTCTTGTCTTCTTCGTCTTCGCCCCAGAGTCTTGCCTTTACAAGTTCGATATACCAGTCGCAGTATTCGTTCCAGATAAGGTCGTAAATCTTCTGTCCTGCGAGTGCAAGGTCGTATCTTTCCATAGCGTTGTCAACGTATTCAACAGTTTCGTTTACCTTGTTGATCATCCACTTGTCTTCATCCTTGAGAGCGATATTTTCGAAGTTTGTAACATCGCCGCATGCCTTACCGCAGCAGTCTGCGCAGCACTTAGCCATTTCCCTGAAGTTTCCGTCTTCATCCTGAAGGTTCATGATTACGAATCTGGAAGCGTTCCAGAGCTTGTTTACAAAGTTTCTGCAGGATTCAAGTCTGTCTTCCTTGAATCTCATATCGTTACCAGGTGTGATACCTGTAGTCAGCATGAATCTGAGAGCGTCAGCACCGTACTTGTCGATTACTTCAAGCGGGTCAATACCGTTGCCCAGTGATTTGGACATCTTGCGTCCTTCAGCGTCTCTTACAAGACCGTGAACATATACATCGTGGAAAGGTACATCTCCCATAGTTTCAAGACCGGAGAATACCATTCTTACTACCCAGAAGAAGATGATGTCGTAGCCTGTTACCAGTACGTCAGTCGGATAGAAGTATTCAAGTTCAGGAGTCTTTTCTGGCCAGCCAAGAGTTGAGAAAGGCCATAATGCTGATGAGAACCATGTGTCGAGAACGTCTTCATCCTGTCTGAATGCAGTGTGACCGCACTTAGGACATTTTTCAGGTGTGTCGTATGCTACTACTAATTCGCCGCATTCTTCGCAGTAGTATGCAGGAATTCTGTGACCCCACCAGAGCTGTCTGGAAATACACCAGTCTTTGATTTCTTCAAGCCAGTGGAGGTAAATCTTTTCGAATCTTTCAGGAACGTGTCTCAGGTCGCCCTTCTTTGCAGCTTCGATAGCTGGTTTAGCCAGTTCTTCCATTGCAACGAACCACTGGTCGCTGAGCATGGATTCAATAACTGTGTGGCATCTGTAGCATTCGCCGGCAGGGATAACCTTTTCTTCAGTCTTTACAAGGTAGCCTGCTGCTTCAAGGTCAGCCACCCAGGCCTTACGGCATTCATAACGGTCCATACCTTCGTACTTGCCTGCTGCCGCGTTCATTGTAGCATCTTCGTTGATACATGTAGGCATTTCAAGGCCTGCTCTCTGTCCCACTTCAAAGTCGTTAGGGTCGTGAGCAGGAGTAATCTTAACTGCACCGGTACCTTTTTCCGGATCTGGGTAAGAGTCAGCGATGATAGGAATTTCCTTGCCTACAAGTGGAAGGATAACCTTCTTACCTACCATGTCTTTATATCTTTCATCGTCTGGGTGAACTGCGATAGCCACGTCGGCGAACATTGTTTCAGGTCTGGATGTTGCAACTACGATACCTTCGCCCTGACCATCTGCTGCAGGATATCTGAAGTACCAGTACTTGCCGTTTCTGTCTTCGTGTTCAACTTCTGCATCGGAAAGAGAAGTCTTACATTCAGGACACCAGTTGATGAGTCTGTTTCCTCTGTAGATGAGACCTTTTTCGTATAACTTGATGAAGAAAGCCTTTACTGCGTTGTTGCAGCCTTCGTCCATTGTGAATCTTTCTTTTGACCAGTCGCAGGAGTCGCCCAGCTTACGGCACTGACGGGTAATTCTGCCGCCGTATTCTTCCTTCCATGCCCATGCACGCTTAAGGAATTCTTCACGGCCAAGGTCTTCTTTTTCAAGGCCTTCTTCATTTCTGATTTTTTCTACAACCTTTACTTCAGTTGCAATTGACGCGTGGTCAGAGCCAGGAAGCCAGAGTGCGCTGTAGCCCTGCATTCTCTTCCATCTTGTCAGAACGTCCTGCAGTGTCTGGTCCAGAGCATGTCCCATGTGCAGCTGACCTGTGATGTTTGGAGGCGGCATTACAATTGTGAAAGGTTTTTTGTCTTTATCAACTTCAGCTCTGAAAGAGCCTGTGGATTCCCACATTTCATAAATGCGGTCTTCGAAATCTTTTGGATTATAGGTTTTTGCCAGATTCTTTTCCATTTTTTCTTCTCCTTTTTGATTGATACGGGCACTGATGTTGCATTTTTTCTTTGATTTTCCGAGAAAATGCAACAATTTCGCTAAAAATGTTGTATTTTCAGGCGGTTTTCAGTATTTTTTACAATTTTCAGCCTTTTTGCGCCCAAAAAAGGCCGTTTTTTATGAAAATGTTGCATTTTACAAGGTTTTTCCTCAAAAACTACAACATCTGGTTTCGGGCGATTTATGCAATAAAAAAATCCGCCCTTTAAACTAAAGGACGGATGTATTCCGCGGTACCACCTTTATTCCTCCGGACCGTTTTACTGCCCCGGAGGCCCTCATTATAAATAAAACTCAGAAGCAACCTTCACAAAACGCTTGCTCTCAGGGCTCTCAGCCACGACCCTGACTCTCTGTACAGTGCTGACTTTTGCTACTCCTCTCCGTCATCGTTTCATATTCAGTTTTGACTATAATATTCTATACTTAAAACATTGAAAAGTCAAGGTATTCCATATTATAAGTAATTTAAAATTTTGTATCCTTCATTCCGCCCGAAAACACATTCAGTAATCACCGCCGATATTTCTTCAACAGGCTGCCGGCACTCCTCTGCAAGCCACTGGTTCACCACCGCATTAATGCCATTAAGATAAAACATCATCACAAACTTTCTGTGTTCTTCCGGATAACCGAACCGTTCCAGAATAGGATTGAAGATATTGTCAAACATTCTGTCGTAAATCTGTTCAAAACCGAAAGTATGGTTGTTTTTAAGGGCCACAGAAAAAGTGCTTCTATAGTCCCGTATATAGGAAAGGTAGGGTTTCATGTACTCTTCTGTAATAAAATTCAGTTTTCCAGGCTCACAATCAGCAAATCCAGAGTTTATATTTTCCAGTTCCACCGTGAAATACGAAAGAAACCTGTCAAGCAGCCTTCTTGTTGTTTCTTCCAGCAAGTCTCCCACATTTTCATAATGAAGATAAAAGGTGGAACGGTTTACCTTAGCTTCTTCACATAATTCCTTGATAGTAATATACTCAAAATCCTTCTTTTCAAGCAACCTGAGAAGTGCGTCATTCATTTTTTCTGCAGTATTGAAATACTTGCTTTCTGCTCTGTTCAATGTATATTCTCCCCTTCTGCGTGTTCAGCATGTATTACTGTTGCTCACTGATTTCCCGTGCAAGCTCAACAATTTCGAAAGCATATTTAGCCTTGCCTTTTTCAAGCATTCTTCTGTAAAGCACATAGTTTACTCCGCATCCTGCGAATCCTGCAAGTCCTACGACGATTCCCAGAACCATCATACCTGTGCCGCTACCGATTACCTGCATGGCAAGACACATTCCCAGACCGGCCACCAGAGTTGTTATAATTCCAAAAGAATATGCAAAGATTGTTGCCGGGAGTTTGGCTCTGTTGTCCAACTTTCTGAGTGCTACTATTTTAGAATTCTCCTTGGGCGCATATTCCTTCGCGATTGCTTCTGCAATAATTTTATCTGTGTTCATATTCTAAATCCTCCTGTTTGATTTTACAAGGAGAATTATACCTGTATACATACTCTCACTGAACCACATGTAAAAGCAATTGTGTTGAGTTTTAAAAAAAGGCCCCTGAAATCAGGAGCCTTTTGCTGAATAATATTAAATATTTCGCTTACCACTTTCTGCAAGCATACTTACACTGATCAAGGTTGCTCTGGCCAACTACTTTACCGTCTTCGTCCACAATCTGAACTACTGCTTTGTAGAAGTATTTCTGGCCCTTTACGCCGTACAGATTTGTATAAACTGCTTCGTCCTTTGTGAGCATTTCCTTGTAGCCTGCTGTCTTCTTTGCGGAGCGGTAGAAAGCATACTCAACTTTGTAACCAGCAGCTTCGATTGAATCGATGATTGCCTGGTCAGCTTCATCAAACTTAAGAGTAACCTTAGTGTTGCCCTTTGCTGTCTTTGCAGATTTAGCGTCTGGTGTAATGTTTGCTACTGCTGCAAGAGCTGCTTCTTCTTCATCTGCGTAAATCTTGATTCTGCCGATTTCGTCAACATCTTCGTAAACAGAGTTTTCAGCAGTAATCTTGCCGCCTTCGAAGGACTTCACATAGTTTGCGAGAACCATGTAGTCTTCCATTACATAGTCAATAACGTTTACAGCACCATCAAACATTGCGAAACCATCGCCCAGGTCACGGAGTGTATAGTTGTAACCAGCAAGGTTGTACTTGGCATCAAGGTCAAGAGCTTCGTACTTGCCTGTCTTGTTGTTGAGAACCTTAACATCTGTTACACGGTATGCGCCTGTAGGACCACCTGTCCATACGCCCTTTTCGTCCTTCTGAACTGTTGAAGGGATTGCGCTGTTTACAGAGTATTTAACGCCGGAAACGTGGAGGAAACCACCGTTTTCAGCTGTTCCTACGTCCTTGGCACCCCATTCCAGAGCATCCAGGAGTTGCTGACCTGTAATTGTCTGCAGACATGCTACATTACCGAATGTGTGGATTTCCTTGCAAGTCAGGTAGGAAATTTCGCCTGTGATTGCCTTGTTACGAACGCCGCCGCCATTCATAATTGCAACGTCTACATCGTAGTCAAGGTTTTCAAAGAGATAGTATAATGCGTCTGCTGCAAAAGCACCAGTATTGGTTTCCTGCTTACGTACAAGACGGTTGCCGTCTGCATCGTAGTTGTCGAATGTAAATGTTACTTCACCGATTACTTCGCCAAGCTTGGTATTGATTTCATCAATCCATGCGGTCTCAATCTTTGCAACTGCTTCATCAGCCTTAATGCCTGATGCATCTGTAAGAAGTTCAGTTGCAATAGTTCCGTCAGCTTTGATTACCATCTTGCCGACTGCACCGAAGTATTCGCCGGTCTGAGTCAGTAATACTGCTTCACCAGCTTTATCTTTCACTTCCTTGCCCGCAACTGTGCTGTGGGAGTGACCGTCGATGAAAGCATCCAGGCCTGTTGTATTAGCGATTACTTCTTCAGAAGTCCAAGGAACTGAAGCAGGGTCGTCACCAAGATGACCTAATGCGATGATGTAATCTGCGCCTGCATATTTTGCTGCATCAATAGCAACCTGTACATCATTATAAAGTGCAGTACCGTCTTCTCCACCTGAAATACCGTAAATATATTCTCCCTTTTCATTCTGGAAGTATGCAGGAGTGGATTTTGTGAAAGATTCAGGTGTAGTAATTCCTACAAAAGCAACTTTCTTGCCTGCAATTTCGAAAATCTGGTAAGGTCCAAGTACAGGATCACATTTCATGCCGTCTTTTTCATTGTAGAAGTTAGCGGATACATAAGGGAAGGCACTGTTCTGAGCCACATTGAGGGCCTGAAGCATACCATAGTCGAACTCATGGTTTCCGAGAGTTGCCAGGTCATATCCTGCTGCTTCCATCAAATCAATGATTGTTTCCCCTTTATCCATGGAACCAAAAGCAGTACCCTGGATATGGTCGCCTGCATCTACCAGCAGCACATCATCATATTGTTTTTTCAGTGTTGCCAGTTTTGAATAAGTAAATCCATCCCCGTTGTCAATGTAAGTATGGATGTCGTTGGTGTACAGTATGGTGATTTCGCCTGTGCCCGCAAAAGCAGTTACCGGAGTAAACAGTGTGAACATCATAACGAGAATCACCAGCATGCTTATAAACTTACTTGTCTTTTTGTTCATTTTTGCCTTCCTTTCTTCCGTAAATACGAATGATATAACTTTGTGGTATTATTTTACCTCTTTAAAGAACAAAAGGCAACAGATAGTTTACCTGTTGCCTTAAAATTTTATAATTCTTTTTTATGTTTATTTCTGTGGACCAGCTGCTACAAGTGCCTTACCTGCATCGTTACCGCAGAACTTTTCAAAGTTATTGATGAATCTGCCTGCAAGGTCAAGAGCCTTTTCTTCCCATTCCTTAGGATCTGCGTATGTATCGCGCGGATCAAGAATTGCTGGGTCTACACCCTTCAGTTCAGTAGGAACTTCAAAGTTGAAGTAAGGGATAGTCTTGGTTGGAGCGCCGATGATATCACCGTTGAGGATACCGTCGATAATACCTCTTGTATCCTTGATGGAAATTCTCTTGCCGGTTCCGTTCCAGCCTGTATTTACAAGGTAAGCCTTAGCTCCACTCTGTTCCATTCTCTTTACGAGTTCTTCAGCATACTTGGTTGGGTGCAGTTCAAGGAACGGCTGACCGAAGCATGCGGAGAATGTAGGAGTAGGTTCAGTGATTCCTCTTTCAGTACCTGCAAGCTTAGCAGTGAAACCTGACAGGAAGTAGTACTGAGTCTGCTCAGGAGTCAGGATGGATACCGGAGGAAGTACGCCGAAAGCATCTGCAGAAAGGAAGATTACATGCTTGGCTGCAGGTGCGGAAGATACAGGGCGCACGATGTTTTCAATATGATTGATCGGATATGAAACTCTTGTGTTTTCAGTTACGCTCTTGTCAGCAAAGTCAATCTTGCCTTCTGCGTCAAGTGTAACGTTTTCAAGAAGAGCATTGCGTCTGATTGCGTTGTAGATATCAGGTTCGGAATCCTTGTCCAGATTGATAACCTTTGCATAGCAGCCGCCTTCAAAGTTAAAGATGCCGTTGTCATCCCAGCCGTGTTCGTCGTCACCGATGAGGAGACGCTTAGGGTCTGTGGAAAGTGTAGTCTTGCCTGTGCCGGAAAGGCCGAAGAATACAGCTGTGTTTTCAACATTCATGTCAGCATTTGCGGAGCAGTGCATGGAAGCAATACCCTTAAGAGGCAGGTAGTAGTTCATCATGGAGAACATACCCTTCTTCATTTCGCCGCCGTACCATGTATTCAGGATAACCTGTTCTCTGGAAGTGATGTTGAAAGCAACACAGGTTTCGGAGTTGAGACCCAGTTCCTTGTAATTTTCAACCTTTGCCTTGGAAGCAGTATAAACGATAAAGTCAGGTTCAAATGCAGCCAGTTCTTCTTCAGTCGGCGCGATGAACATGTTCTTTACGAAGTGAGCCTGCCATGCAACTTCCATGATGAAACGGATTGCCATACGTGTATCCTTGTTTGCACCGCAGAAAGCATCCACTACGAAAAGTCTTTTGCCGGAAAGCTGATCCTGAGCCATCTTCTTAACCTGAGCCCATACTTCTTCGCTCATTGGGTGGTTGTCGTTCTTATATTCATCAGAAGTCCACCATACAGTATCTCTGGAGTTTTCGTCCATAACGATATACTTGTCCTTAGGGGAACGTCCTGTGTATACGCCTGTCATTACATTTACAGCACCAAGTTCACTGAGCTGGCCCTTATCAAACCCTTCAAGTTCAGGTTTCATTTCTTCCTCAAACAGTAACTCGTAGGAAGGATTGTAAACCACTTCTGCAGCTTCTGTAATACCGTACTTTGTTAAATCAATTGTTGCCATCTTTCTTTTACCTCTTCTCTTTTTCTCACAGTTTCAGACCGATAACTATCTAGTTTATATTATATATACGAATAAAATAAAATCAACAACAAAAACCAAGAAAAGAGCCTTTTTAAGACTCTTTTCATTGCTTTTTCAATTTATTGACCCAAATATTTCTTGCCGCATTCTTCCATGTCTGCACAGTTTCTGTATGCGTCTTCAAGGTCGGATCCGCAGGCCATCATGCCGTGGTGGCTCATAATGCAGCCTGCTTTGTCGCCGAGGGCATCAACAGTGTTTGCCATAAGCTTCTTGGAGCCAGGAAGACCATATTCTGCCAGAGGAATTTCTGTACCGAAAAGTTTCTGCATTTCCTTGTCTTCAACAGGCATCGGCTGTTCTGCCGCTGCAAATACGCAGCAATACTTGGAGTGAGTATGAATTACGCTGCCTACATCATTTCTTCTCTTGTAGACTTCTGCATGAAGACCTTTCTCTGATGTTGGTTTCAGGTTTCCTTCATATTCAAGCGTATTGATGTTTACCTTGACCATATCTGCCGGTGTAAGTCTCATATAGTCCAGTCCGGAAGGAGTTACAAGCATATAGTCCTTATCCAGTCTTACAGAAAGATTTCCCCATGTTCCCTGTACAAGGCCTGATTTTACAAGCTTTTTGCCATATTCCACAAGCTTTTCACGGAGAATCTGTTCCTGTGTTTTTTCACATTCAGGAATTTCAGCAGTTTCTGCTGCTGTGATTACACCTTCAGAAGTTTCTGCAGTCTTGGCAGATTCTTCAGCCTTGGAATATTTTTTCTTGTACACAAGGCGCATGAGTCTTGCTTCAACAGGGTCCAGGAACTTTACTCCTCCGAGCTGATCGGCCAGATAAGTGATTTCTGCAGATTTTTCGAGAACTGTCATAGCAACCACTGCTTCATAAAGGTTTCTGCCTACTGTTACGGTATAACCTTTACCCTTTCCGTTAGCACCAACACCTCTGAGAACCATGCAGCCTGTGTTCTTTTTAAGAGCTTTTTTCAGCGATTTGCCTGAATTCCTGTTGCTGTCTCTTCCATCTGCGATATAGGCTGCCGGGCCGATAATCTGAGCCATGTCATCAATTGATGGTTTGAAAGGCCTTGCTTCGCGTAATGCTTTCTGGCAGTAAGGTGTCTGTGAGTACACCATAGCCTTCATTCCGCTTCTTGACATCGGCAGAGCCTTGATATTGATTTTTTCAATGTCTGACATTTTCAGGTTTGCAAGGTCTGCACCGTATCTGGTGGAATATACTCCGTTGTCAGTGTCCAGCATGAGCATTGCTGCTTCCCCGACATGATAATCCTGATCAGACATCATTTTCGCATATTTTTTAAATAATTCGTAAGTCTTTTCCATTATTCTAGTTTTCTCCTGTAAATCGTTTGCCGTTTGCCTTCTTGTAGGCATCTTTTAAACCATTATACACGTTTTTATAGTCATCAAACAAGTCATCATAGATAATTTTATTTTCAGGATTTGGTGCGTAACGTCTTTCAACTTCCACAAAATCCTTGGCAGCCCAGAATCCAGGAAGTTCTCCCAGACCAATCATTGCAACGATTGCAGCCCCTACAGCGCCTGCATTTCTAGGGTCTTTTACCACTGAGAAATGCTTGCCTGTGATGTCGGCAATAATCTGCATCCAGGCATCATCAAGAGCGCCGCCGCCGATTATTCTGAAGTTGTTGCAGTCAAATCCATAGTCTTTCTGGTAGTTTTCGAGGATCCATCTCAGATTGTATCCGATACCTTCGTAAACTGCTCTCATGAGATGCTCTCTTGTATGTACCATATCTATATTGAACAAAGTAGCTCTGGTTGTGGTTGAAGATACAGGACATCTTTCGCCCAGCATCCAAGGTGTGCATACCAGATGGTCGCTTCCGGGCGGGATCTTTTTGATTACTTCGTCCATGTAATCAAAAATCTTGTCTCCGTATTCTTCCTTTTCCTTGGCAAAGAACTGTTCCTGCAGCCACTGGATGTTGGCACCTGCTGATTCGGTAATACCGGCAATCAGGTTCATATCACGTTCGGCTGCCTGAGTTGCTGCTGCACCATGAATGAACTTGTCTTTGGTTCTGCTGCATGCGCATACCCATGCGGAAGTTCCCAGATAAATGTGGATATCACCGTCTTCACACATGCCTGAACCTACTGCTGCAGCCTGAACATCGTCGCAGCCGCCAAGCACAGGAGTGCCAGGAAGAAGGCCTGTTTCTGCTGCCGCCTCTTCAGTAACGCCGCCCACGATATCGGTACTGCACACAAGAGGAGGCAGTTTTTCCATGTCTACACCTGTGAATTTCATCACACCCAGCCATTCCTTCTTTTTAAGGTCAAGGCCGTATCCACCAGCACCGGAAAGTTCAGTTACCATCTTGCCTGTGAGTTTGTATTTCAGATAACCGTTTACGTCAAGGATTCTGTAAGTCTTGGCGTAGATTTCAGGCTTTTCTTCCTTGAGCCATACAATTTTAGGAATGCAGTCCTTACCCATGATAGGAGTACCTGCAACCAGGGTGAAAAGCTTCTTGCCGCCCAGCTTTTTCATAATGCTCTGAGCCTGCTTTTCTGCACGGCCGTCTACCCATGTGATATTGTTATAAAGAACGTTTCCTTCCTTGTCCACAGGAATGATTCCCTGTGCCTGGGTTGAGAAAACAATCCCTGAAATCTGTTCAGGCTGAATGCCTGTCTTTGCAATGATGTTGCGGCAGTTTGCTGCAACCGCTTTCCAGTAATCTTCCGGATTCTGCTCTGCCCATGCCGGATAAGGATAGAAAGTCGGATACGCTTCAACTGATGTTGCAACTATTTTCCCCTTGTAATCCACCAATACCGCTTTGTCGGAGCTTGTGCCCATGTCGTGGGCCAGAATATATTTTTCCATAGCTTCCTCCCGCTATATTGTTCTTCGTTTTAAAATTCTATTTTACGAGACCCTTTTCTGTTTTTACAACGTGCTTGAATACGTTTTCGAATCTGTTCAGTGCTTCATCGATAACTTCGTCAGTGTCAGCCATTGAAGTGTAAAGTCTGCTGCCTGCCAGAGTAACGATACCGTTTGCCATGTATGCTGCACCCATTCTTTCCATGGAGTCTTTTCTTTCGTACATCATGGACTTGTTCTTCAGGATGCCGAGAGCGGACTTGACAAAGTTGAAGGATGAGAAGTCAAACATCATTGCACCTGAACATTCAAGGTGAACAATACTTCCCTGATTGTAGCATACGAACGGAAGTCCGTACTTGTCAAGGAGTTCCTGGAGACCGTCAGCCAGTCTGTCACCTGCACGGCCTGCGATTTCACATGCGTTTGTGCGTGCGATTTCGCTGATTGCCACATAACCTGCCAGTGCAGAAAGTGGGTTAGCAGCAAGAGTACCGCCAACGTATGCTCTGTGCTTGCCTGTTGCAAGACCTGCTGCCATGAGCTGTGCGTATTCTTTCTTACCGCCTACGCCGCCTGCTGCAGGGTATCCGCCGGCAACAACTTTACCGAATACTGTTAAATCAGGCACTACGTCGAAGTAACCCTGTGCACCGGAAAGGCCCACACGGAAACCTGTTACTACTTCGTCAAAGATCATAAGTGCGCCGTACTTGTCGCAGAGTTCTCTCACGCCCTTGTTGTATGTTCTTGCAATCGGACGTGTACCGCTTTCAGGACCAACAGGTTCTACGATAACTGCAGCTGTGCCGCCCTTTACCTTGTTGAGCTTGAGCATGTTTTCAAGCATGTTCAGGTCGTTAGGTCTTACTTCGTCAGTCTTGCCGTAAGCACTTCCAGGGATACCGTGGGATTCGAGGAGGAATCTGCTTCCAGGAATCTTCAGTCCGTAAACCATCTGATCGGACCAGCCGTGGTAAGCGCCGCCCACTTTGATAACTCTCTTGTGGCCTGTTGCAATTCGCGCAATACGGATTGCTGCCATTACAGATTCAGTACCGCTGCCCAGCATTCTGAACATTTCAACGTTTGGCATGTGCTTGTTGATTTCCTTGGCGATAAGGAGCTCTGCTTCGTGAAGGAGACCTGTTACAGGGCCGCATGTTTCAAGAAGCTCGATAACCTTATCTCTTACAGGCTTGTAGTTGGAGCCCAGGATTGTAGGGCCGCCTGCCTGGAGGAAGTCGATATATTCGTTGCCGTCCTGGTCCACAAGGAATGCACCTTCAGCCTTTTTAAAAGCTACAGGGAATGGCTTGTTGAACGCCAGGTTGTGCTGAACGCCGCCAGGAATGTAGTTCTTGGCTTCTTCGTAAATCGCTTTTGATTTCGCGCACTTTTCGTCATAATATTTTAAAACTTCGTTTTCGTAGTATTCGTCGCTTACTTCCCAGATTGGCTGGCTTACCAGTTTAGCGAGTCGTTTGTTAATCTCTCTTGGGTCTTCCCATCTGCTGATTCCGCAATTGTTCATTTTTACTCCTCCTGAATTATTTTTTTATCAGTATCGATGCCAGAAGTTCTCTGAATTCTGCTTTCATCTGTCCGGCATCAAAATTTAAATTATTGACATGATAGTGATTTATGAGCCCGTAAAAAGCCCCGCATATGAGCATGCACAGCCTGCCCGACTGTTCCTGCGGATACTCTTTTTCAAGTCCTGAAACCGTTATTTTTTCAATGGTCCTGATCGGATTATCCTCTTCGCTGTTTAGTATGGCGTTGTTTATAAGGCGGCTTGTAAGTGAAGGATAATATGCTGCGTCTTCAATAAGTTTATCAAAGAGTGTATAAATCAGTTCTGTCCCTTCCGCACCCGCCTGACGGCAGTGTTCTCTGGCATCCTCAACTTCCTGACATGTCAGCGCCAGCATCAGCTCGCAGGTGTCAGAAAAATGATTGAAAACCGTGGTTCTGCACACATCGGCTTCATCTGCAATCTGGCTGAAAGTCACGCTGTCCAGTCCGTACCGCTCGAAAAGCCCTTTGGCCGCGTGCATTATGGTCATACGAGTCTTTTCTTTTTTTGAAAGGCCGTTCATTACTGCGCTTCCTTTTCAGCTTCTGCTTCTGCTGCTTCCTGAGCAGCCTTTTCGGCAAGTTTTGCTCTCTGCTTGTCAGCACGTGCATTGGTGTTGATTGAACCTCTGAAAACCACGTACTTGTAGTACAGGAATTCTGATGTAAGGTTGATGAGCATTGTAAATGCCAGTACCAGATATTCGTTGATGCCTGCGCCTGTCATCGCATTGCCCCACCATGTTGAAAGCGGTGTGAATACGCAGTAGAACAGGAATACCTTGAACATCGCCTTAGGAACATTGTTGGCTGATTTGAATGTGAACTCTCTGTTTACAGTGAAGTTCCACAGAACTGATAAAGTCAGCGCTGTCAGATAACAAGGGGTGTAAGGCAGTTTAAGAAGCTCATTGCAGATTGTGAATGAAATTGTCTGAATGAGACCTGCTGCGTTTGAGAAAATAAAGAACTTAAGCGCCTGAACGCCACTCTCGTTTTTCGTTAACTTTTCATCTTTTTTCTTTTCGTTTTCCATGTTTTTCTCCTGTTTTTTATGCCCGCTGTGAGGTGACTGGTCCGTATGTCTGGTTTTGGGTTAAAATTGTACTGGAGTACAATTTTATTGTTGTATAAATTATACTCCCGTCCAGTTTTTTAGTCAATAAAGAAAGTGCGTAAGGGTGTGTATACATGAGAAAAGCCCCGCTATGAAGCGAGGCTCTGTAATTAAATCTTAAACCCGAACTGAACGCCCAGCTCAGTATTGTAAACAAAAACCTTGCCGCCGTGAAGTTCCACGATGTTTTTGGCAATGGCAAGGCCCAGGCCTGTGCCTTTGCTGCTTCTGGACTTGTCGGTCCTGTAGAAAGTTTCCCAGATTTTCTGTTTTTCCTCTTCAGTGAAATGCTTTCCTGTGTTCTCAATGAAGAAGAAAGTTTCTCTGCCGCGTGCGTACGCTCTCACCCGGATTTCTCCGCCATGTGGTGTGTAGCGCACTGCGTTGGACACGAAATTAGTTACCACCTGTCCCAGGCGGGCTTCATCAGCAGTTACCGGCAGGTCGCCTTTCATATCCAGCGTTAGCCTGAGTTCCTTTTCAGCAGCCAGAGTTTCGAACTTCTCAAAAGTCTGACTGATCATATCCGCCAGGCTGAAATCATCCTGGGCAAGCCTTACCTTGCCGGCCTCAAGCCTTGATAAATCGAGCATTTCCAGCACCATTGCGTCCATGCGGTCAGTCTCGGAAACGATGATTTCAAGGTATTTATCACGCTTTTCTTCGGCTATGTGCTCCTGCAGACCTTCTGCGTAGCTGCGCACGATGGCCAGCGGCGTCTTAAGCTCGTGAGCGATGCTGGATGTAAGCTGACGGCGGTTTTCTTCGGCCTCCTTTGCATAATCCAGAGCGGTACTAAGACGGGTGATTTCGTTCTGAATGTTTTTTCTGTACTGCCTTTCATCTGTATAATTGATATGCAGCTCCTCAGTATCAGACCAGGCTGCGTCGTTACCATCAAGGTATACCTGCGCCCATCCTTCACGTCTTCCTCTGTTTATGTTTTCCACAGGCTTAATAAGATTCTTTAATATGATGTAGCGGATCAGCGCTGCAACACCTGCACAGATATATGCTGTTACAATGTAAATTTCCACAAGGCCCCTTGCTGCTTCTTTAAGAGGATTACAGTACAAACCTGTAACAAGCTGAAGCTGCATACCCTCTGATGGCACATCCGCCTTTGAATAATATGCTTCACCATCAACATAGTATTTTTTATCGAATATGAAGGTCCCGCTTATTTTGTAAATATCACTGTTTCCTATGTGAAGGAAACCGCTGTCTCCGCCCCGGTAATGAGTAAGGTCACTTGTGTTCATACCTGTTTTGCCTCTTGCCATTTTGCTTGTCAGATCCAGCATGCTTTCAAATTCCCTGCCTTCATATTTGACCGGTCCGCCTGAGGAACCAATGCTGTAGAGGCTTTCAATCGGATTATATGCGTAGAATGTCTGCAGCGGTTCTTCAGCCGCTGAAGTTTCTGCATGTTCCATAACCGATTTCCACTGGAGCATCCCCTTTCTGTCCAGTTCACTCATATCGTATTCCCTGCGGCCGTTTTCATCATATTGATATGTTACTATACGACCATCGTCAATGTAGTAGTCAATCGGCATGGTGTCTGATGGGGAATCTGAAATACAGCCAAGCTTAAAAAGAGCATCTGTTATGGATTTTTTTGTTACGAACTCAAGATTATATGGTGTAATGCGCCCCTCTTCATCAATCACACCTGTAATTTTCATTATTCTTTTAAACAGCGCCTCATCAAGATGTTTTCCCGAATAGAACTCTTCCAGCTGGGTGTCTGAAGCACCGTCCTCTTTTTTTATATTAAAATACCCGTAATCATGAACTGAAAAATCATTGGCGCTGCCATCTTCCCACTGCTCCTGTGAAGCATAGTGAAAAAACACAAAGTCGCCGCTCTGAGCAATGGTCTTTCCGTGCTCATCCAGTATCATTGCTGCCGCTTTCATTGACACAAAGTTGTCTCCGGTAATATTGAGTCCCTGACCTTTGTATCCATAAAGATACACCCAATTCGCTCTGTCAACCACTTCATGAAGTCTGTAGTTATAATAAGCGGTGTCCTCAGGTTTCTGCGCAGTAAGCTTCTCCATATCTGAAGCGGACACATCAGTGTTAAAATCTTCCTGGAAAAAGTAAAGCTGGTTCACAATCTCCTGTGCATAGACTATTGTCAGTATCAGCATGCTTACAATCCAGAGAAAGCTCACGCAAATGACCAGCGCTGCTGTCACCGCAGACCGGGCTGAGATTTTTTTATTTTTCGTCAAAAGTCTGCTCATGGCACACCTCCTAAATCTCAAAACCAAACTGAACACCCAGCTCAGTATTGTAAACAAACACCTTGCCGCCGTGGAGTTCCACAATGTTTTTGGCAATGGCAAGGCCCAGGCCTGTGCCTTTGCTACTTCTGGACTTGTCGGTCCGGTAAAAAGTTTCCCAGATTTTCTGTTTTTCCTCTTCAGTGAAATGCTTTGCAGTATTTTCGATGAAGAAAAGAATTCTGTTGTTCCGTGCGTACGCTCTCACCCGGATTTCTCCGCCATGAGGTGTGTAGCGCACTGCGTTGGACACGAAATTAGTTACCACCTGTCCTATGCGGGCTTCATCGGCGGTTACCGGCAGGTCGCCCTTCATATCCAGCGTTAGCCTGAGTTCTTTCTCAGCAGCAAGAGTTTCGAACTTTTCAAAGGTGTTCCGCACCATCTGCGTCAGGCTGAAATCATCCTGAGCAAGCCTTACCTTACCGGCCTCAAGCCTTGATAAGTCGAGCATTTCCAGCACCATTGCGTCCATGCGGTCAGTCTCGGAAACGATGATTTCAAGGTACTTATCACGCTTTTCTTCGGCTATATGTTCCTGCAGACCTTCTGCGTAGCTGCGCACGATTGCCAGCGGCGTTTTCAGCTCGTGGGCAATGCTGGATGTAAGCTGACGGCGGTTTTCTTCGGCCTCCTTTGCATAATCAAGGGCCGTGTTAAGGCGGGTGATTTCAGTTTCCGTCTTGCGATGGTACTCATTTTCACTGCGGTAATTATTGTACAGTTCCTCAATCTCCGCAAACATCACTTTGTCAGTGTCTAAAAATACCGGCTTACGGTTATCACGTATACTACCGTTTATCGCTTCAATCGGTTTAATCAGATGTTTTCTGATATATGTTCTGATTAAAAATACCGCATCCAAAGCAAATACAAATGCCAGAGAATATATCTGCCAGAACTCAGCCAATACTGCCTTTACCGGTGAAACATAAAGGCCTGTCACTACTATAAGTTTGGTTTCCGGTTCCTCGCTCATATTGCCATCTTCAATTTCTGTAGTATCATAAATTTTTCTGACACGGAAATCAAATATTTCCTTGCGGCTGTCCACATCAGCATGACTTATCATAAGATTATAGCCGCTGTACTCATTGCTTCCGCCCCATGTCACGTTAAAATCACTGCCATCGAAAGCGCTGTTATCGCCTTCCACCAGCGCCTTTGTCAGTACAAGCATGCTGTCAAACTGTTTACCATAGAACTTAACCGGCTTATCGTCATAAATGTTAATATTTTGAGAATATGCGTAAACGGTTATGAGTTTGTCTATTTTACCTGCGTCAGCAGTGTTGTCCATGAGAGTTTCCCACTTGACTTTGCCTTTCTTGTCGCGTATGCCCAGATGCTCTACCACATGTTTACTGACAATTTCTTCATACTCGCTCATCTTCAGGCTTGCAATATATACAGGCTTTATTTCAGAGCCTTCAATTGTACCTGTAATTTTAAGAAAGGCCGGCCGTGTATAATAATCGTGATTGGAGTGTATTGCGCTTGCAATCTGAAAAAGCTCGCCATCTTCATCACCAAGATTTATATAGCCATAATGCAGTTCATCATAAAGCGCCTCATTCCACTGTTCCTGTGTGTAATAGCGGAATGTCATAAAATCGCTGCTCTCATATACTACATTCCATTGAGTATCATAAATAACTGCAGCGGTCTGAAACTCTGTATCTGACCATGACCATGCGTTTCCTCTTCTTACTGCATCCAGCAAATCGTTATTTAACTTATCTGAAGCATAATCACTGTTTACAATTTCAGGCAGACCTGCTGTAACCTGTGTTTCAAAATCATATCTGCCGTAGTACTTCAGTTCTCTGTATGTTTCATCCACCATTACCACAGTAAATAAAACTGAAAATATCAGCCAGAGCGTAATAATTACTATTGCTGCTCTTCTTTCTACTGCCTTATCTGCTCTTGGTCTTCTGCTCATCTCACACCTCCAGCTTATACCCCGCCTTGATGACCGTCTTTATTATATCAGCATGGTCACCAAGCTTTTCTCTGAGTCTCTTGATGTGTGTGTCAACTGCGCGGGACTCCCCTTCGTAATCGTAGCCCCAGCACTTCACCAGAAGCTGCTCACGGCTCATGACGATGCCCCGGTTTTTCATCAGGCACTCAAGGAGCGCGTATTCCTTCGGAGTCAGGGTAATTTCACGGCCCCCTGCCCATACTCTGCGCGTTGAAATCTGAAGGCTGACTTCCCCTGCCTCCAGTCTGTCGCCTGTCATCATGCTGCCACGGCTCCTTTTGATCAGCGCAGAAACCTTGGCATAAAGCACCGACATGGTGAAAGGCTTGGTAATGTAATCGTCTGCCCCCAGCTCGTAGCCTTTGAGCTTGTCGTCTTCGTCAGAAAGGGCTGTCAGGAAAACAATTGGCACGTCGGACTTGCGGCGTACCGCACGGCATACGCTGAACCCGTCAAGACCGGGCATCATAATGTCAAGAAGCACCGCATCAAAATCCTGCTCTTCTATAAGTTCCAGCGCCTGCACACCATCCTGCGCACCCACAGGAACATCCTGCCTGCTGATAAAATAGTCACACAGCACATCTCTTAATTTTTCTTCGTCTTCTACTATGAGAACTTTGTAATCCATACCTTTCCCTCCTTTCTGACCTGATTATATATACGCGGTTTGTATTCTTTGTGTCGGAATTGCACTTTTATTCATTATAGCATGAAATTTCTTTTACACCAATAAAAAAGGAGAACTTATCGTTCTCCCTGCTCCGTTTTTTCTGTATTACTGCACCAGCTGTCCCTCGTAGCCTGAAATGCCGCCAAGGTCACGGACATCGGTATAGCCCAGAACTTCAAGAAGTTTCTTTGCCCTTGCGCTTCTTGCACCCGTCATACAATACACAAAAATCGCCCTGTTTTTTTCCGGCACCGCTGTTTCCAGTTTTTTCAGCTGATTAAACGGAATGTTTATGCTTCCCGGAAGATGTCCGGCGCTGTACTCAAAAGGCATGCGCACATCCAGCACAACCGCGTCTTCCGCATTGGCGTAATTATCGAATCCCCAGATCATATCTCTACCTCCTGCACTGTTATGTACACAATTTACCAAAAATCATGCACGCCGTCTGTGATTTTATCACCAACGCAAAGATTATTCTTCGTAGCTTTCAGCCCATTTCTGCGCCTTCACTGCTGCCTGATAAAGGAGCTCGTCCGCTTCCCCGCTTACTGCCTTCCCTGCATCACCAAGAAAACCTCTCACATTGGCTTCGTCCATGTGTGCAGGCAGTGGCCCCGGCATTACAACTGCGTGGAGTTTGTAGTCAGTGTTCAGAACTTCGATAACATCGATTACATCGGACTCCTCGGATTTAGCGTTCATGATGTATTTTTCAATGACGATGCCCATGGTTCTTGCCTTGGAAACAAGTTCCTCTTCGAGGGCTACATGATCAGGTTCTGCGCCGACTCTGAGCACTCCAAGACCTGGAAGCACGCCTTTTAAAATCATTTCTTCAGTTATTCTGGCAGCCTCTTCAAGAGGATTTGCAGGAATTGCTGTGTTAGTTACCATTTTCAGTTCTCCTTTAAAATTTGCTGAAAATATTTTACCACAAGCCAAGGAAACTTACACTACTTTTTTCGCATATTCCTCCCGAAAACTGCTGCTGCCAGCATCACTGCACCTGCCGCATAAATCACTGTAATCCAAAGATACTTCAGCTGAAATTCACCGGTACCTGCTGCTGCACCCCTTGCCAGTTCAACAGCCGGCATAAACGGAAGCAAGCTTGCAATGTCATACAGCACGCCGCCAACTGTCTTTATATCCATCCACACGCCGCCCAAAATTGTTGCGACAGTTATCAGCACGGAGCTTACCCCCGGCGCCGCCTTTTCACTGAAAACGCAGCCGAATAATACGCCCAGCGCAGTAAACATCACCAGTACAGGAATCAGCAGCACTATGGAAAGTGCAAGCCCTGCAATATCAAGTTCTGCACCCGTTACAAGGGCAATCACCATTGCCGCCCCGTATGTTATTACGCACTGAACCACTCCCAGCACTATTACCGGAAGCACGTAACCTGCAAGAAACTGTGCCCCTGTCACAGGAGATGCCTGCATCCTGTCAAAGAATGCGCTGCAGCGATCTTTTGACACCAGTATGGTAGTAAACAGCATCACGAAAGTGAAGCCAAAAATAACCACCCCTGCCGCCAGGTTGGGCAGTCTGAATATGTCCATGCCCGCCTCAGCCGGTATGCTTTCGTTTACAATGGTCATTATAATCAGCATCACAACAGGAAATCCAAGAGCGAAGATATACGACAGCGGGTCTCTTACGATTTCTTTTACCGTTCTGATGGCAAAGGCCCCGATTTTCATTATACTACTGCTCATGATACTCACCTCCTGCAATTTTAACAAAAGCATCTTCGAAATTATCGGCTCCCGCCAGCTCCATAAGCTCTTCCGGCGCGCCTACAGCCCTCATAATGCCTTTGCTCATAATACCGATGCGGTCGCAGAGTGCCTCAGCCTCTTCAAGATAGTGGGTTGTCAGGACTATGGTCATAGAGTTCTTCAGACTTCTTATGGTATCGTGAAGTTCCCGCCTTGCAATTACATCCAGTCCCAGTGTCGGCTCGTCAAGAAAAAGCACCTTGGGCCTGCTTACAAGGGCCATGGCGATGCTGAGCCTTCTCTGCCAACCTCCGGAAAGGTTCCTTGCTTTATCGCCCAGCACTTCTTCCAGTCTGAACTCTTTGATTGCCCATCCGACATTTTCAGCCAGCGCCTCACCGGATAGTCCGTAAAGTCCGCCCATAAGTTCCAGATTTTCCTTTACAGTAAGGTTCGGCGCCACCGCAGTTTCCTGAGGCGAAAGGTTTATCATTGCCTTTACTTTTTCAGTCCCCCGGCTGACGCTGAGTCCGCAGACATTTATTTCCCCTTCGGAGGGTTCCAGAAGCCCGCATATCATTCTTATTGCAGTGGTTTTGCCGGCTCCGTTTATTCCCAGCAGCCCGAAAAGTTCATTTTCATAAATATCCAGCTTAAGACTGTCCACCGCAGTCTTACGGCCAAACATTCTGGTAACATCTCTGATTTCAACAGCCATTTTCATATTAAATCCCCTCCGTATTTTTCAGTGCTTCTAGAAGTGTTTTGGCGAAACTCTCAAAATTGTCAGCTTTTACGATGGCAATCCCCTGGTTGTCTTCTCCGAGTACCACCAGTTTGTCCCCTGCGTTTATATCAAAAAGTTTACGTGCATCCTTGGGAATTACAATCTGTCCCCTCTCGCCCACAGTAACTACTCCGAAAAAGTGTTTGCCCCGGGGCGATGTAAGAATCAGTTCCTGCTCGCTCATATCGCGCACCAGGTCATCCAGACTTATCTGGAATATTCCGGCCAGTCTGATACAGTCCTCTATGTTGGGGGCCGCCTCGCCGTTTTCCCATTTAGCCAGAGTCTGCCTGCTGACACAAAGCTGTTCTGCAAGCTGCTCCTGAGTGATTTCAGCTTTTTTCCTGAAAAACTTAATGTTCATATCAATCATATTTTTCATACCTCCTTGTTGTTGCATTATATCCGCTGGCCATTGAAATTAAAAGAAAGTAATTCTAACACGGAATGTTAAAAAGACTTAACATGCCGTCCGGAATAAAACGTTGACAGAATGATATCAAAATGATATCATGTAGTCAAGAAAAATCACATTACAACAAGGGGGATTATTAAATATGGACGAAAAAATTTTAAACGGCAAAAAACATGGTATGATGATGCTTCTTCTCATACTGGCTCTTTACATCATTGCAGTACTTGGCATTGTCGGCGTACTCAACTTCGGAGGTTACTTTCTTCCGCCGATCATGAGCATTCTGATTATGGTAATCTGCATCGCATGGATTGCTATAGGCTGGATACTTCTCTGCGGACTTAAGGTTCTCAAACCACAGGAAGCACTGGTTCTCACACTCTTCGGCAAGTACATAGGTACACTTAAAGGCGAAGGTTTCTACTGGGTAAACCCTTTCTGTACAGCAGTTAACCCGGCCGCAAAGACCAAGCTCAATCAGAGCGGAGATGTGGGCCGCAAAGGTGATGCCGCAGAAGCAGCAGCTGCTGCAGTAGCCGCAGGAAGCGAAGCCATCGGCAAGAGAGTTTCCCTTAAAATCATGACACTCAACAACAACCGCCAGAAAATCAATGACTGCCTGGGCAACCCTGTTGAAATCGGTATCGCTGTAATGTGGCGCGTGACCGACACTGCCAAAGCAGTTTTCAACGTCGACAACTACAAGGAATACCTTTCACTCCAGTGTGACAGTGCCCTCCGTAACATCGTAAGACTCTACCCTTACGACGTGGCTCCCGGCGTTGATACCACAGGCGACGGTATTGCAGACGAAGGCAGCCTGAGAGGTTCCAGTGAAGTAGTTGCCGAAAGAATCCGCAACGAAATCCAGTCTAAGGTTGAAAATGCAGGTCTTGAAGTAATCGAAGCCCGCATCACCTACCTTGCATACGCACCTGAAATCGCAGCAGTAATGCTCCAGAGACAGCAGGCATCAGCAATCATCGATGCCCGCAAGATGATCGTTGACGGTGCGGTGGGCATGGTTGAAATGGCTCTTGAAAAGCTCAGCGAAAACGATATAGTGGAACTTGACGAAGAAAGAAAGGCCGCTATGGTTTCCAATCTTCTGGTAGTACTTTGCGGTAACAAAGACGCCCAGCCGATTGTGAACAGCGGAAGCTTGTACTAACTCATGGCAGAAAAAACCAAGAAGCAGATTCCTCTCAGAGTCTCAGAACAACTGTATAATCAGCTTGCCGCCTGGGCCGAGGACGATTTCCGCTCCATCAACGGACAGATCGAATATCTGCTGACCGAGTGCGTCCGCCAGAGAAAAAAGAACGGCAAGTATGTTTCAGAGCATCTTGACGAGCCGATTGAACTGGATATTGAATAATGACAAAAACCTGCAAGCGCTGTAATTCCAGCACCTGCAGGTTTTTTTATTACTGTTTACCACTGTTTGTTTTTTCAGGTTCGTACCTCGGAATCGGTCTTTCCACGCGCCCCGGTGTGACAATCATAGGCACACTTTCAACTATCACGGAGGAATTGTCAAGGCCGTACCACTTGACACGCGAACCGGCGATTTTACGCACCGCGTACTTTATATTCAGAATCATTTCATCTGCAGAAGAAAGTTCTGACTTGGTAGGGACTGATTTTTTTATCATGCAGAACTTGAAACTGCCGACAGTTGACTTACCATAAATTGAATATTTTTTATCCTGCTCAGGCAGTTCGCCGCTTTCCTGCAGATCATCCACTATCTGACGCAGATAGACATTTACACGCTGGCTGCATTTAAAGCCCAGATTCAGTCTGATACGGAAAATATAGTCCGTTCCGTAAGTCTCAACCTGATAATTCATAGCATCAGGTTCATCAAGAACATTTACACTTACAAACCAGTAAGCGTGAGCTCTCTTAGGGTCCTTGTCCAGAATTGAGTAAAGAATATCTCTGTCGATGTACTCAGTATCCTTACTGTTATCAAGGTATACAAGGTTCTGCGTGAGAGTGTATACATCTTCATCGTCTCTTAACATTCCAAGGGACGGAATATGGTCACTGATTTTAAGATACGTTCTGTATTTCTGCTCAATCTGCGTTCCACGGTGCCATACAATCATCAGCAGAAGGATTACCACAGTCAGAATTGCAGTAAAATATCCTCCCTGAAGGAATTTGCCCAGGCTGGATACGAAGAAAACCGATTCAATCAGCCCGAAGCCTGCCAGCATAATCCATGAAAGAACTTTCCTGCCCTTGATTTTTCTGAGATACACCGATAGCAGAATTGTTGTAAGCAGCATAGTTACAGTAATTGCAAGCCCGTAGGCTGCTTCGATTTTGTGCCCGGATCTGAAATACAGCACCACAAAGCTGCAGCCTGCCCAGAGCAGGTTGTTCACAGCCCCCAGATAAATCTGGCCCTTGGTTTCTGACGGGTAGCGGATTTCAAGACGAGGCAGCAGATCCAGAAGAATAGCCTCTGAAACAAGGGTGTATGAACCTGTAATCAGAGCCTGGGATGCAATAACGGCAGCCATCGTACTTAAAATGACCGCCACAGGGCGTATCATTTCAGGAAGCATCTCAAAGAAAGGATTTAAATCTTCAATACCATAGAGAGCCTCATTGTTTCTGTTCGAAATAACCCAGGCACCCTGTCCCAGATAGTTGAGAACAAGACATGCTTTTACAAAAGGCCAGCTGATATATATGTTTTCTCTGCCCACATGTCCCATATCGGAATACAGAGCTTCCGCCCCTGTTGTAGCCAGGAAAACGCTGCCCAGAATCATAAGTCCTGCCTTGTTGTGCGGGCTGAGCAGCACCTGCACAGCATATGCAGGATTAAATGCCTTAAGCACAGCAGGATGCTGCATAATGAGCATCATCCCTGCCAGTCCCAGGAAAGAGAACCATATCAGCATACACGGTCCGAATGCCTTGCCGATTTTGCGGGTTCCGGAGTGCTGAACTGAAAAAAGCACGCAGATTATAATAAGCGTGATGATTACTACTTTTCCCTGACCTTCTCCCAGAAAACGGTTCATGACTTCTATACTTCGCAGTCCTTCAACAGCAGTTGTAACAGTAACTGCCGGTGTCAGTACACCATCCGCAAGAAGGGCCGCACCGCCAAGCATCGCCAGGCCTATGAGCCACTTTCCATGATTCTTTACGAGTGCATAAAGTGAAAAAATTCCTCCTTCACCGTGGTTATCTGCTTTAAGCGCTATGAGTATATATTTCACTGTAGTAAGCAGTGTTACAGTCCAGATTACAAGAGAAAGCGCACCGACAATAAACTGTTCGTCGACCTGACCGATGCCCCCGTTTCCTGCTACGATAGATTTCATAACGTACAACGGAGATGTACCGATGTCACCATATACAATACCTATGGTCACCAGAAACATGCTCAGGCTGAAACCTTTTTTTCCGGCGTTGTTCAAGTTTATATCCATTATGTTACTCCTCTGCATTGCACTATTTTCCTTAGCAATGCCTTAACATTTTCTTAGCAGTATTTTAGCAATGCTGGGACATAATGTCAAGCTTGACATTATATTCTGAAACATCTATACTCGTTATATTGACATTAAAGGAGGACTAATTATGACATTTCCATTAAACTTCTGGCTGCTCTTTGCTGCAGCAATGATTATAAGTTCCATCGGTTTTAAAAACTATGTATGGTTCATTTCTATCGGCTACGGTTTCGCTATCGCTGGTGAAGGCCTGCTCATGCTGATACTTTACGGTCAGGCACTCACTGCCGGCACGATTATCTGCTCTGTCTTATTCATCATCTACGGATGCAGACTGGGAGGATACCTTGCCTACCGTGAATTCAAGAGTGCTACTTATGCCAAGAACATGGTTGGCGAAATCAAAGACGGCAAGACCGTTCCTTTCGGCGTAAAAATCGCTATCTGGGTAACCTGCGCTGCACTTTACGTAACACAGGTTTCCGCAGTTTTCTACAGACTGCACAACGGCAGCGGTTCCAACACATGTACATACATCGGCGCTGCTGTAATGCTCTTCGGTATCGTATTCGAATCAGTTGCCGATATCCAGAAAAACGCTGCGAAAAAAATCAACTCCCGCCGCTTCGTGGACACTGGTCTTTATAAAATAGTACGTTGCCCTAACTATCTGGGCGAAATGATTTTCTGGACCGGTACCCTGATTTCAGGCTTCGGCGCCGTATCCGGCATCGGTCAGTGGGCAGTTGTCCTTGTTGGCTACATCGGTATCATCTTCGTAATGTTCAGCGGTGCAAGACGTCTTGAAATCCGCCAGAACAAAAACTACGGAAACGACCCTGAATACCAGAAATATGTAAAGACCGTACCAATCATGGTGCCTTTCGTACCGCTGTACAGCGTTGAAAAGTACAAATGGCTGGTTGCATAGACAGTAAATAAACAGTAATTTATAAAAAAATGACACCTGATGATTCTGGTGTCGTTTTTTGTTGGAAATAAAACTTTCAGAAAAATTAATAAATACTTCATCTTTCTGTTAGCAGAATCTTAAGGAAGGAATGTTACCATAAGCGACAGAAAGGGGGAACACACATGTTATATAATTTTTTTGAATCCGTTGCCTGGCCAATGGAAACTCCTGATGCATACGGCACGTTCCACATTCTGTTTACGTTAATAGGTTTTTCGGTATGTGCTTTTTCATCATGGAAACTCCGCAATGTCAGTGACAAAACTGCCGGGCATATTCTGTTTGCCTGCGGTCTGGTGCTGGCAACAACCGAAGTTTTCAAACAATTCTTCTATTACTATATCATTGCAGACAGCACATACCATTGGGGGGAATTACCGTTTCAGCTGTGCAGCATTCCCATGTACCTGTGTCTGATTGCGCCATGGCTGAAGAAAGGCAGGCTGCAGAGGAGCCTGTACAATTTCATGGTATTGTATAACCTGCTGGGCGGGGCCATCTCATTTGCAGAACCTTCGGGACTGCTCCACGGATATTTATTTCTGACCATTCACTCCTGCATGTGGCACATGCTGCTGGTATTCATCGGACTGTTCCTGTGCATGTCCGGACGGGGCGGCACGGAAAAAGGAGATTATGCTGATGCAACACAGATTTTTATTGTACTGTGCGCAGCTGCCTTCGGGCTGAACTGTATGGTGCAGTTTGGCCTCGGAAAAGAAATGAATATGTTCTTCGTCGGACCAGGCAACTCTCCGATAATCGTCTTTAAACAGATTTCAGAATTGTTCGGTTGGTACATAAATACTCCGGTTTACATATTTGCAGTATGTCTGGGAGCATATATTATATTCAGGCTTATACGGGTGATTATAAATTCCCGTTCAGAATAACTGATGACTTACAGTAAAAGTGGCGGTCCATACGGACCGCCATCAATATTATTCCAGGTATTTATTTTCTCATTACTACTGCTCCCAGTACTCTCCCGGATCCACAAGTGCTCCATCTTTATATAGTTCAATATGAAGATGCGGGCCTGTTGCCTGGCCGGTTTTACCCACACTGCCGATTTCATCGCCCTGATTTACCAGGTCACCGGCAGAAACTTTCAGTTCCTTCAGGTGGGCATACAGGGTGGAATATCCTTCTTCATGGGCAATTTCGATGTAATATCCCTTTTTATTGTCAAACTCAGCAGTCAGCACCTTTCCGCGGGCTGCAGCCAGTACAGGCGTACCCTCTTCAGCGATGAAGTCGATTCCGTCGTGAACAAAGCCTGTAACCGGGTTTTCTCCCTTAAACGGTGCGCTTATAACAAACCCTTCTTCAGGTTCTGTGCCTCCGAACAGGCTGCCAAGCTGAAACGCCTTTGCTGCATAAACTGTTGCGGTTCCCAGCACCAGCACCAGAATCACAACCAATGCAGGTGACAGTCTTTTATGTCTGAAAACGCCCCTTTTTTCGCTCTCTTTATTCATTTTTTCATGTATCCTTTCCAGAGTATCGTCTGGAGCTTTAAGGCTTGAAAAGGCCTTTGAAATCATATCCTTATCACTCATTTGATTCCTCTTCTTTCAAATACTGCTTCAGCTGCGCTCTTGCCCTCGTCAGACGGGTTCCCACTGTGCCCTCAGGAATTTCCAGGATTTCAGAAATCTCCTTTATGGAATATCCCTCTGCATAGTAAAGAACCACCACCAGGCGCTTCGCCTTATCCAGCCCCATGACTGCCTCAAACAATTCCCGGTATGAAGGCTGCTTAAATACCAGTTTTTCAGCGTAATCGTCAATATTCTCATGGCTGCGGAAAGGCCGCCTCCAGAATTTGCGGCACTCATTGGCAGTAACTTTCATAAGCCAGTTACGCACATGTTCTTCACTTTCAAACACATACTCTGTCCTGTAAAGGGCCAGCAAAACATTCTGAGTCACATCGTCCGCATCGGCATGGGACTTCAGCCAGCTGAAAGCCAGGCGGTAAACCGTATCCATATATTTTGCTGCAAGAGTATCAAACTGAGCAGTACTTAACATTGCAATATCTCCTTTTGTGAAAAGCTTCTCACTGGTAATATCCATCAGGAGGGCAATTTTTTTCAGGGAATCAGAATTTTTTATTTTTGTTTTTAAAGATAACTGCTTCAGCAACTACCTTCCATGCCACATAAATCAGTGCTGCAACCGGCCATACAATCCAGCAGGTTGACCAGGCATTTCTGGTAAGTCCCCAGATAAGGAACACAGCTACTACGATAATCCAGTACGCATCGGACACCGCACCCAGAATTCCGCTTTCCATGTACTTATTTCTGCGGCTGTAGTCGCCCTCTTCAAGGAGCATATTGAATCCGCCCCATATAATTCCCACTCTGACCATTGCAAATACACCGACTGCAATCATCACCAGCATCACACATACAGCGATAACATAGTAAAAATCATTTTCACCGAACATCACTGTTACAAACAGAGGAATAAGAGAAAGAATGCAAAGACAAACACCGATAACGTTGTTTCTGGTATAAGTTTCCTGAAAAGCTGCACGTCTTTCCTTTACCAT
>JAFSCP010000039.1 GCA_017436705.1 Bacillota bacterium | reverse complement strand
GAGTACACCCCTGAATGCACGATCGATTGTACTGTTTTCGATATTACAAATGGAATAAATAACGGACAAATTGGCGTCGGTGGAACTGTATCTATACAGACAGATAAAGGTTCGGTTGAGGGTGCAACTCCGCTTCCGATTAAGGCCACCAGAAATTCTTCTGTAACTGTCAATGCAGTTGCATCTTCCGGCTATGAATTCCTTGGCTGGAAAAAGGCATCTCCTTACGTTCAGGATTTCGTTGCAACAACGGCTTCTTATACATTTGATATCAACGAAGAACTGTACTTGTATGCTGTATTCCAGGAAACATCTGTACAGCCTACTACATATACTGTAGCAGTAAGCGCAAACGAAGTGGCATACGGAACAGTTACCGGTGGAAACACATATAACGAAAATGCTTCTGTAACAGTAACTGCAACTCCGAACAGTGGATATCAGTTCGTAAATTGGACAGAAAATGGCACTCCGGTAAGTACCGATGCGGAATATACATTTACAGCAACTGCAGACCGTGAACTTGTAGCGGTATTTGAAGCAATTCCGCCACAGCAGCCTACTACCTACACTGTAGCAGTAAGTGCAAACAATGACACATACGGAACAGTAACTGGCGGAAACACTTATAATGAAAATGCTACTGTAACAGTAACTGCAACTCCAAATAGCGGATATCAGTTCGTAAATTGGACAGAAAACGGTAATTCTGTAAGCACTGCTGCAAGCTACACATTTACAGTAGATGCAGACCGTACACTTGTGGCAGTATTTGAAGCAATTCCGCCACAGCAGCCACAGACATACAACGTAACAGTAACCAACGGCACAGCAAACCCTGCAGGACCAAATGAAGCAGGTGTAACTGTAACTCTTAAAGCTAATACAGCACCTTCCGGTAAGATATTTGACAAGTGGGTTGTTACTGGCGTAACTGTTGCAAATGCAAACAATGCAACTACAACCTTTACAATGCCGGCAGGTGATGTGACTGCAGAAGCAACATATAAGAACGCTCCATCAGGCGGCAATCTCGGCGGCGGTGGATACTACGTTCCAACTGTTCAGAAGCCAACAATCGAAGCTGGTGAAGGCGTGAAGGTAACTCTCAGCGCTGACGGTAAGGTTGCAGCAATCGAAGCTCTTGAAGGTTATGAACTTGAATCTGTTAAGCTCAACGACACTGAAAAGGGCATCGTTAAGGAAGTCAAAGACCTTAAGACTGGCGACAAGCTGGTTGTAACTGCCAAGAAGCTTCCTACTGCTGAAGAAACTCTGGCAGCTCTGATGGGCGAATACAAACTTGTTGCCCGTTCCAAGAAAACTGACGCTCCAAGCGGCAGAAAGGCCATCATGATCAGATGGTACGACGAAAACGACAAGGAACTCGACTTTGACGGCGTGGAAATTTTCCGCTCCGTAAAGAAGAACGAAGGCTTCGGCACAAAGCCAATCTTCACTTCCAAGTCCGGCAAGTACTACAACACATCCATTGAAACAGGCACACGTTACTACTACATGGTACGTGGCTATGTTGAACTGGACGGCGTGAAGTACTACACAGACTGGTCCAAGAAGGCAATCAGAACAGCTGAATAACTGATTTGATCATTAAAGCCGGCGGTATAATACCGCTGGCTTTTTATTTCCAGTCATGGGATGTAAAAAATCGCTTGAATATTGGTGACGAAGCCTATACAATAGTGTTAAATACCAGCTGGTACGTAACATTAATGAACGGGTACAGAAGTACAATTCGCAGGAATGGAGGGTCAAGCGTATGAGATTTGAAGAACTTCGGAGAGAACAATACGAAAAAGGATTATCTGATGCGACTGAAAGACTCAATAAACTGACTGTTCTGCTTGCTGGACAGGGACGAGTGGATGATCTGATAAAGGCAGCATCGGATGGAGAATTTCAAAAAAAGCTCCTGCAAGAGTTTGGCCTTTCTAAAAAAGAAAGTAATGAAGAAGTTAATGAATAGACAACAAAAAATGGTGCAGAGCCTTGGCTCCGCACCATTTTTCTTTACAGATAATTAAAGCTTGTCAATTGTAGGCCGAACCTGGTAGAAGTCCCTCAGTGCTTCGTACTGCTGCTGGGCAGCGGCTTCTTTGTACTTGTTAGGGGCTTTGCGCTTTACTGCCTTGATCATGATGTTGCGGGCAGTGTGCTCCAGACTTGTGAACTCAATCATTGCCACGTCGTAGCCGCGGGCTTCAAGTTTCAGGCCGCGGAGTCCGTCGGTCAGGTATTCTGTGAGTCGGTCCCTGAGGATGCCGTGTTTGAGCATAGGCTGGTGGACATCGCTCTTTATCTGGCTGAAAAGCTCGTGCTGGCAGCATGGCACGCTGAGGATTACCTTGGTGTTCCATGCAACTGCGTTGATAAGAGCATAGTCGGTTGCAGTGTCGCAGGCATGGAGGGTAACTACCATGTCGGCATGGTCATTGGTGTAATCTGCGATATCGCCCATGAGGAATTTCAGCTCGTCATAGCCCAGGCGCTGAGCTACTCCGTTGCAGAAGTCTATTACATCGGTCTTCAGGTCCAGGCCGATGATTTCTACGTCGCGGCCTTTGAGCTCTTTAAGATAGTGGTAAAGGGCGAAGGTCAGATAGGCTTTGCCGCAGCCGAAGTCGATGATGCGCAGGGTCCGGTCTTCCGGAAGGTAAGGGAACACATCCTCAACAATTTCAAGATAACGGTTAATCTGGCGGAACTTGCTGTAGTGGCGTGGAACAACTTTGCCGGTCTGGTCCATGACGCCCAGTTCCATGAGGAAGTCGCAAGGCTTGCCGTCCGGAATGACGTATTTTTTAGTCTTGTTATGTGACAGGTCCTTAGGTCTGGAAGGAGCGTGGGCTCCGGCACCTTTTCGCTGGACATGAGGCTTGACGGCCTTGGACGCCAGTACCTGGATTTCTTCGCCGTCCAGGAAAATATTCACCTGCTTGAAATCCTCGCTCACAAGTCGCACCGACAGGGCTGATGCCGCTGCAGCGTCCATATTGCTGTGGGTTACTTTTTTATCGTAGGTGTATTCGGCCTGATACATGAGCCTGCCGCCGATTTCAACAGGGCGGATTGTTACTTTGTTGTATTCAAGAGATTTAAGGCGCTTACCGCCGAAAATCATTTTTATCAGTTTTTTTTCTGCATCTTCTGCAAAAACTTCAGTAAAGAGATTCTGTAATTTTTCCATGTTTACCTCCTGGGAATCATTTTTATTGTACCACATCCAAAGTTCGTTGTAAAAAGAATATTTATATGATAAAATGTAAGTAAATAAAACATAAAATACATAATGAAACGGAGAAAGATTATGGAATTAACAGATTTATTAACAGGCGCACTTGCCAGCCAGATCGGTAAAAAAGCGGACGTGGATGAAGACACAACCAGTGCACTTCTTGAAGCGGCACTTCCTATTCTTCTGGAAAGCATGAATGAAAACTCCAAGAGCAAGAAGGGGGCTGAATCCCTGGCAAAAGCTCTTTTAGACCACGCAGATGACGACGACGATATTGATGAAATTGACGAAGAAGACGGACAGAAAATTCTTGGACACATCCTTGGCGGAAAGTCCAGCACAGTTACAAAGAACCTGGCTAAGGTTGCAGGCGACATCGATATTGAAAAGGCAGGCAAGGTACTTGCAATTGCAGCTCCGATTCTTATGGCTACTCTGGGCAGCCAGACCAAGTCCAGGAAAAAGAAAAAAGATGATGATGATATCGCAGACCTTTTAGGTGATGTTCTGGGCGGAGCATTAGGCCTTTCCACAACCAAGGCATCAACAAAAAAGACAACTGCGAAGAAGTCTTCATCAAAGAAAAAAGACAATGATTTTGACCTTGAAGACCTGGGAGAAGCAATTGAAACTGCTCAGCAGGTAGGCAAAGTTTTAGGAAAACTTTTTAAATAAAAGGAGGCCTCACAATGGCAGAAAAAAAAGAAAAAGTTGAAAAGAAAATAGTTAAAGTAGAAGGAAAGAAAGAAGGCGCAGGCAAGCTGAGAATCGCTTCCTGGATTCTCTGGGCACTTGCAATCGTATGTGAAGTGGTTGCTTTCCTCATTCTCAACGGAACAATTTACGTACCGGACGAAAAGTTCACAACAATGTTCCTCATTCCGCTGGGCATTGACTTCGTACTGGCACTGGTTGCAAGCCAGCTCTGGAAAAAAGCAAACGACAAGGATCCTGCTTCCAAAAAGAACGGTTTCAAGTTCTTCCTTCAGAACCAGCTGGGCCTTATTATGACACTTATCTGCTTCGTTCCGCTCATTATCATGCTCCTTCTGAACAAGGATCTGGAAAAGGGCACAAAGAAGCTTGTGACTGTCGTTGCCGTTATCATGCTCGTTGTTTGTGGTGTTTTCTCCATCGACTGGAATCCTGCTTCCGCAGAAGACCTTGCTGCTGCTGAAGGCGCGGCAGTTTCCGCAGGTGCAGACACAGTTTACTGGACCACATTCGGCAAGAGCTTCCACTATGATCAGGACTGCCACAGCCTGTCAAGATCCAAGACGCTGTATGAAGGAAATATTGCGGATGCGTTCGCAGCAAACAGACACGACCCTTGCGATCACTGCGTTCCGCAGGAAGGTGCTGCAGCATAATGAAAGCGGCATTTCACACACTGGGCTGTAAAGTTAACCAATATGAAACCGAGGCCATGAAAGAACAGTTCAGAGCTGCCGGATATGAAATTGTGGATGAAGAGGATTTTGCGGATGTTTATGTCATAAACACCTGCACTGTCACAAACCTTGCAGACCGCAAATCCAGACAGTACATCCGCCGCATGAAGAAAAAAAGTCCTGATGCGGTTGTTGCTGTCACCGGCTGTTATGCACAGGTCAAGCCTGAAGAAGTGGGCGCTCTGGAAGAAGTAAACATCGTTGCAGGTACAGGCGAAAAGAATAATATCGTCCGCTATGTGCAGGAGTTTATGGAGCAGCGTCAGAATCAGCAGCACATAAAGGCTTATGATGACCTGACAACCTATGACGACCGGGGAATCATCACATCCATGGAGTCCCGAACCAGGGCATATATCAAGATTCAGGAAGGCTGTGACCGTTTCTGCGCTTACTGCCTGATTCCTTTTGCCAGGGGGCATGTGAGAAGCCGCGACCCTGAAGAAGTGGTTCTTGAAGCACGCACATTGATTGAACAGGGCTTTAAGGAAATCATCCTCACAGGCATAAACACTGCACTCTACGGCACCGAAGAAGGTTTCGACTACCCGCTTATGGCTGATGAAGAGGGGTTCACTGGTATTGAAATAATTATCAAAAGAATTAATCAGCTTCCGGGAGAGTTCAGAATCCGTTTGAGCTCCCTGGAGCCTACTGTGATAAACGCAGACTATGTAAAAAGGCTCATGAAGTACGGAAGGCTCTGTCCGCACCTGCATCTTTCCATCCAGAGCGGCAGCGACCATGTGCTCGGACTGATGAACCGCCGCTATGACCGGCAGGAGTATCTGGACATCGTAAAAGTCCTTAAGGATTACGATCCGCAGTACGGCATTACCACAGACATAATCTGCGGTTTTCCGGGAGAAACTGAGGCAGACTTCGAGGACAGTCTGGACATGGTTGACAGGGTGAAGTTCTGCAAAGTCCATGCTTTCAAGTATTCAAAGCGTGATGGCACTGCAGCGGCGACCATGAAGGGCCAGATTGCCGGAGAAGTAAAGAACGCAAGAATTGACCGGTTAATTGAAGCCGGAGACAAGGCTGCGTCTGAATTTGTCGAATTATGTCGAAACTCCGTGCGTGAAGTTCTTTTTGAGGAATTTGCGGCTGACGGCAGTGGGCTTATCACCGGATACTCGGATAATTACATCAAAGTCTACGCAGAAGGCACTGAAACAGACCTCAATAATCTCCGCAAAGTGAGACTTATAGAAGAATACAAAGACGGAATGAAAGGAGAGATTTTATAATGGCAGACTGTATATTTTGTATGCTGGCAAACCACGATATTCCAACAAATGTAGTGTATGAAGATGACCAGATTTTCTGCTTCCATGATGCAGATCCTCAGGCACCTGTACACGTTCTTGTAATTCCTAAGAAGCACATCGAATGTATCGATGCACTGACTGAAGAAGACAAGGAAATGATTGGCCACCTGATGCTTAAGATTCAGGATATCGCTAAGGAACTTGGCCTTGAAAACGGCTACAGAGTAGTTTCAAACAACGGCGAAGATGCTTTCCAGACAGTAAAGCACCTCCACTTCCATATCTTAGGCAAGCGCAAAATGTCCTGGCCACCAGGCTGATGCATGCCGGCAATATAATAATGAACCATAGCCCCTGCTCCGGCAGGGGTTTTTTCGTGGGAAAAATCACCGAACCTACTTGATAATTACACGCTTTTAAAGTAGAATATAATAGAATAAGTATGGGGGAAAATGATTTATGGAACTTGCAAAAAATTTCATTGAAAACATCATCTCTAGTGTAGCAATAACCGATATCCTTGACATTGCCATTGTGACATTTATTATCTACAAGGTTATCGGTTTTATCAGGGAAACCAGGGCAGAACAGCTGGCAAAGGGGCTGCTGTTTTTAGTTGCGGTTATGTTGCTTTCTTCAGCAATGCATCTGTATACTCTGCACTGGATGCTTTCAAGCCTGATGACTATCGGGCTCATCGCCGTGGTGGTAATTTTCCAGCCGGAACTGAGACGAGCTCTTGAACATCTGGGACGAAGCAGGATTTCCAATGTGCTTTCGGAGGTTGACAAGGAAGAAGCCAAGCATATGATAGGTCAGATGGTGGAGGCTGTCAGCAATATGTCTGCCAGCAGAACAGGGGCGCTGATCGTAATTGAAAGGGAAATTTCCCTGAACGATATTGTTGAAACAGGTACTGTAATTGATGCAGCTGTTTCAGAGCAGATGCTGGGCAATATTTTCTACGAAGGAGCACCCCTTCATGACGGGGCGCTGATTATCAGAGGTGACAGGCTTTATGCTGCCGGATGCGTACTTCCGCTGACACAGAATAAGGCTTTGAATAAAGAACTGGGTACACGCCACAGAGCGGGTATCGGTATTACTGAAAACTCAGATGCACTTGTAATCATTGTGTCTGAAGAAACAGGTATTATTTCGGTAGCGCAGAATGGTAAACTGACCAGATTCCTGGATTCCAAGAAGATAGAAAAAATGCTTCTGAGCATCTATCTGGACGAAAGCGGAGCTAAGCTTCCGGCAAAGGTATTCGGTTTCCTGGACATTACCAAGTTATTCAAGGGGGTAAAAGATGCTGAAAAATGATAGAATCAATTTAATTATCGCCCTTCTTATAGCGCTTTCTTTATGGGTTTATGTTCTTCTCGAAGAAAACCCTTTTACCAAAGAAAACATCAAAAATGTGCCTGTAAATTACATGCATGCCGAATCACTTGAAGAAGACGGTCTGGTAGTACTGCAGAAAGAAACCCAGTCTATCAGCATATCCTTTTCAGGGCAGCGTTCTTATACTGACAAGATAACTCCGGCTGATTTCAAAGTGTCAGCAGATCTTGAAGGCCTCAAAGAAGGAGATAATACGGTCAGAATCAACGTGACTGGTCCGGAAGATGTGACTATTGAAACCTATTCGCCGCAGAAAGCCAAGGTTCATGTAGACAGGCTCATAAGCGAAGAAAAGCCTGTACAGGTGTTAATTGCAAATCAGAGCAGTGATGACAGCGAGCCTTACATAGTTCAGGTGAGCAGGGATGCAGTTCACGTGAAAGGTGCAGAGACTCTGGTAAATAAAGTGACAGGACTCAGAGCAACAGTGGATGCTTCCAAAGTAGGAGACACAATGAAAGCTCTCAATACTGACCTGGTGCCTGTGGATAAGGATGGCAACGAAGTATTCGGAGTTGTCCTTGAAAAAGATAAGGTTTCAGTTACTGCAGTTCTTCATAAAACTAAAACCGTAAGCTTGTTGGTTCCTGTGACAGGAAATGATAATTTCTTTATCACAAGAGATGTGAGTGCACCTAAGAGCATTACACTGAAAGGAACAGAAGAAAATCTTGCCGATGTCACATCCGTTGAATGTGAACCTGTGGATGTTTCAAGAGTTTATGAAAATATGTCCGTTGACCTTGTTCCTAAGATCCCTGAAAATCTGGAAGTTACCATGGAATCACAGCATCTCAGAGCGCATATTACAGTTACCGGGGCATCGACTGCAGAGTATACATTTGATGAAACAGACATTGTTCTGGAGGGTGCAGGACTCGAACTGGTGTCCGATATAGAAGATGTTGAAGTAGTGGTGAAAATTTCAGGAAACAGCGATGTAGTTGAGGGAATGAATGAGCATCATTTCAGCCTTTATGCGGATATTTACGGACTGGGAGTTGGTGAGCACATGGTGCCGCTGACAGTTATCTGTACGAATAATATGCTGGAACTTGAATACAATCCTACAGAAATAAAAATTGTCATTGAAGAAAAAAGTGGAGCAACCGGCGGATATCCTGATGAATCTCAGGAAGTGCAGCCGGATGGAAGTGCTGAACAGGAAGGACAAGGAGAATTTTAATGGGAAGACTTTTTGGTACTGATGGTGTGCGCGGAATTGCCAACAAGGAGCTGACACCGGAACTGGCTTTTAACCTCGGCAAGGCGGGTGCTTTTGTGCTGAGCAAGACTCAGGAAAGACCTACAATCATCATCGGAAAAGATACGAGAGTATCAGGTGATATGCTTGAAAATGCTCTTACTGCCGGTATCCTTGCGGTTGGCGGCAATGTAATCAAAGTGGGAGTAGTACCTACTCCTGCCGTTGCTTATCTGGCAAGATACTATCATGCAGATGCGGGTATTGTAATCAGCGCATCCCACAATACTTTTGAATACAACGGAATCAAGTTTTTCAACGGTGAAGGATTCAAACTTGACGACCTTCTCGAAGAAAAAATTGAAGATATAATTATCAGCAGCATAGATGTGAACAGCCATGTTACCGGCGAAAAAATCGGTAAATGCCTGGAAGCTGACGAAGATGCAGCGGAGCTTTATGTAAAACATCTCATTGAAACTGCAGACTTCCGCCTCGACGGAAAGAAAGTGGTTCTTGACTGTGCCAACGGTGCATCATATCAGGTTGCCGGCAAGGTTTACAGAGCTCTCGGTGCTGAAGTAGTGACCATCGGAGACAAGCCTGATGGCGTTAATATCAATGATGCCTGCGGCTCTACCCATCCTGAAAAGCTTCAGGAGGCAGTTGTTAAAGAAGGTGCTTTCATCGGTCTTGCTTTTGACGGGGATGCTGACAGACTCATCGTTGTCGATGAAAAAGGCAGAGTCCTGGACGGTGACAAGGCAATTGCAATCTGTGCCAAGCAGCTTAAGGCTGAAGGCAGACTGGCAGGGGATAAAGTAACTGCAACCGTTATGAGCAATATCGGTTTCCATAAGGCAATGGAAGCAGAAGGTATTTCTGTGGATGTGACCGGTGTAGGCGACCGTTATGTGCTTGAAAGCATGCTGGAAACAGGCTGCGTGCTGGGTGGAGAACAGTCAGGACATATTATTTTTCTGGAGCATACAACCACAGGAGATGGCGTGCTTTCTTCACTGCAGTTTGTAAAGGCAGTGCTCACAAGCGGCAAAGCAGTAAGCCAGCTCAGTGACGAAATAAAAATTTATCCGCAGGTGCTGGTAAATGCAAAGATTAACAACGACTATAAGAAAACATATATGAAGGACCCTGAAGTGGCAGCAGCCATCAGGGAAACCGAAGAAAAAATGGCAGGTGGCGGCAGAGTTCTCATCCGTCCGTCCGGAACAGAACCTCTGGTGAGAGTAATGCTCGAGGGAAGTGACCCTGAGCAGATTAAGACTCTTGCAGAAGATCTGGCTGCCCTTATTGAGAAAAAATTCAAATAGGAGATTATTATGTGTGGTATTGTAGGTTATGTAGGGAAAGACAACGCCAAGGACGTAATAATTGACGGCCTTAAAAAGCTGGAGTACAGAGGCTATGACTCTGCCGGCATTGCAGTTGTCATCGACAAAAAAATTCAGATTAAAAAGCATGTAGGCGGCATCGAAAACCTTGAAAACCTTATAGGTGACGATCCTCTTTACAGCCATACCGGTATCGGACACACACGCTGGGCAACTCATGGTGCGCCATCAGATGTCAACGCTCACCCACATATAAATGGTGACAGCAGTGTGGCAGTTGTGCACAATGGTATTATTGAAAACTATGCAGAGCTTAAGGAAGAACTCATCAATGAGCACGGAGTTGTTTTCCGCTCAGAGACTGATACTGAGGTAATCGCTCACCTTGTAGGGCTGTTTATGAAAGACTGCGACAGCCTGGAGGATGCTGTTTACATGGCAACCCAGAAAATGAGAGGGGCTTACGCTATCGTGGCAGTTGCCGCAAAGGACCCTGACAAGCTTGTGGCAGTCCGCAAGGATGCGCCGCTTATTGCGGGTCTGGGCAAGGGCAGCAACTTCATCGCTTCCGATATCCCTGCCCTGCTTAAATATGTAAAAGAAATCTACCTCATCGAAAACGGTGAAATGGTAGTGGTTACACCTGACAGTATTAAGATTTTTGACGAAAACCGTCAGGAAGTAAAGCGTGAAGTTTTCCATGTTACATGGGACGTGGATGCTGCCGAAAAAGAAGGTTATGAACACTTCATGCTCAAGGAAATCTTTGAGCAGCCAAAGGGCATCAGCGAAACGCTGAACAGACGCCTTGATGAAAACGGCAGAATTAAGCTGGACGGAATTTCACTGACCAAAGATGACCTGGATAATTTCTCGAAGATTTACATTGTTGCCTGTGGTACTGCATACCATGCAGGGCTTGTTGGCAAGGCCGTAATCGAAAAATTCGCAAAGATTCCGGTGGAAGTGGATGTGGCATCTGAATTCAGATACAGAGATCCGCTGGTTGATGAAAAGACTCTTTTCATTGCAATCAGCCAGTCCGGTGAAACTCTGGATACTCTTGCGGCTCTCCGTGAAGCCAAACGCAAAGGTGCAAGAGTTCTCAGCGTTGTAAACGTAGTAGGAAGCTCTGTTGCACGTGAATCTGATGATGTTTTCTACACATGGGCAGGGCCTGAAATTGCTGTGGCTTCAACCAAGGCTTACACAACCCAGCTCACATGCATGTACATCATCGCACTTTATATGGGTCTTGCAAGAGGTACAATTACCCAGGAATTCTATGATCAGTTCATAAAGGACCTGCAGGAAATTCCGGGAAAACTTGAAGAATACCTTAAAAAGACAGGTGAAATCGAAGCTCTGGCTAAGATTTTATATAACAAGGAGCAGGTTTTCTTCATCGGAAGAGGACTTGACTCAAGCATTTCCTACGAAGGGTCACTGAAGCTGAAGGAAATTTCATATATCAATTCATTTGCAATCGCAGCGGGAGAACTGAAACACGGAACCATTGCATTGATGGAACCGGGCACTCTGGTGCTGGCACTGGCAACTCAGGATGCACTTTATGAAAAGATGATTTCCAACATTCAGGAAATCAAGGCAAGAGGTGCTCATGTGCTTTCAGTAGCAAAGGAAGGCAATCAGGCCATTGAAATGCAGAGCAACGAAGTGATTTACATCCCTTACTGCAGAGATGAAATTGCGCCGCTGCTGTCCGTAGTGCCGCTGCAGCTTTTCTCGTACTATGTGGCGAAGGAAAGAGGCTGCAACATAGACAAACCTAAAAACCTGGCAAAATCAGTAACAGTAGAATAAAGGAGACAAAACACAAATGCAGAATTACGAAATCAGAGATATCAATCTGGCGCCATCCGGTCACCAGAAAATCGAATGGGTAAAGAAGAACATGCCGCTGCTTAACGGCCTTGAAGAAGAATTTTCAAGAACAAAGCCTTTTGAAGGTGTGAAGATTTCCCTTTCCATTCACCTTGAAGCAAAGACTGCTTACCTGGCTCTCGTGCTGGCAGCAGGCGGCGCTGACATCGCTGTAACAGGTTCCAACCCGCTTTCCACAAAGGATGACGTAGTTGCAGCCCTTGCAGAAAGAGGCATCAAGGTTTATGCGTACTACAACGCAACTCCTGAAGAATACGGAAGACACATCCAGATGTGCCTTGAACATAAGCCAAACATCATCATCGACGACGGCGGCGACCTGGTAACCTGCGTTCACGAAACAAGACCTGAACTGGGTGAAGAAGTATGGGGTGGCTGTGAAGAAACTACTACAGGCGTTATCAGACTCAAAGCGATGGAAAGAGACGGCGTACTCAAGTTCCCTATGGTTGCAGTAAACGATGCTGACTGCAAGCACTTATTCGACAACAGATATGGTACAGGTCAGTCCACAATGGACGCTCTTATGAGAACCACAAACCTTATCATCGCTGCCAAGACAGTAGTTGTAGTAGGCTACGGCTGGGTTTCCAGAGGTATTGCAATGAGAGCTGCGGCAATGGGTGCAAACGTAATCGTAACTGAAATCAACCCTGTAAAGGCTATCGAAGCTAAGATGGATGGTTTCCAGGTTATGAAGATGGAACAGGCTGCACCTCTTGGTGATTTCTTCGTATCAGCAACCGGCTGCTGCAAGACAATTACCGTGGAACACATGATGAAGATGAAAGACGGTGCAATTCTTTCCAACGCAGGTCACTTCGACCACGAAGTTGACATGGCAGGTCTCAAGGCTGCTGCTGTTGAAACCAAGGTTGCAAGAGAAAACATCATGGGCTACAAGCTTCCAAGCGGCAACTGGGTAAACGTAATCGCAGAAGGCAGACTGGTAAACATCGCTGCTGCTGACGGACACCCTGCAGAAATCATGGACCTTTCTTTCGCTGTACAGGCACTTTCTGCTAAATATATCATGGAAAACCGCGGCAAGCTTGGCAAGAAGGTTGTGGATGTTTCCGAAGAAATGGACCAGCTCATTGCAAGCCGCAAACTGGCTGCATGGGGCGTGGAAATTGACACTCTGACAGAAGAACAGGAAATCTACCTTAACTCCTGGAAGTTCGACTAAAGAGAAAGAAGGCGAAGTAATGAACTTTACTTATGAAGATATTAAAAATCAGGCGCAGCAGGCGGCAGCAGAACTTGTTGAAGTGGCAAAGCTTCAGGCGGGGGATATTTTCGTAATCGGCTGCAGCTCCAGCGAAATTGTGGGACTGAGAATCGGCAAAGGCTCTGACATCAACGCTGCCCAGGCGGTTTATGAAGGAGTTATGAACGTCCTTGAGCCAAAGGGGATTTTCCTGGCGGCACAGTGCTGTGAGCACCTTAACCGTGCAGTAATTGTTGAAAAGGCAGCTCTTCTTCCCGGCACAGAAATTGTCAATGTGGTTCCTCATCCACATGCAGGCGGTTCCTTTGCCACAACTGTTTACAAGAATGCAAAGCAGCCTGTTGCGGTGGAAGAAATCAAGGCTGATGCAGGTATTGATATCGGAGGCACACTTATTGGCATGCAACTTAAAAAAGTTGCGGTGCCTGTAAGACTTACTGTGAAGCAGATCGGCCACGCACCAATTATCTGTGCGAGAACCAGACCTAAGTTTATCGGCGGTGAGAGAGCAACTTATGATAATGCTCTCAGCGGCGGAGATATTCCAAGATAAAAATTTAAATTATCCGGTAACACATTTCAGAAAAAACTCATATTGTATACTACAACTGAATAAGTTTTAAATCTTAAAAATTTGAAAGAAGTAGGTGAATTATATGGGAAATAATTGTGGTCTTTTAGGAGACGGCGGCGTAGATACCAGCTTATTATTCTTCTTCCTGTTACTGGTGATTATCTTCTGCAACTGCTATAACTAATCAAACAAGGTAAATACGTAAAACTGATGGGCTGCTCCAGAGATGGAGCAGCTTTTTTATACCCTACCCAAAAGTTTAGATAAGTTTACCCGCATGGGTAATTGTGATAATTGTGTGAAAATTGTAGTATATACATGTGCCGTAAGGCATATGATTTATCATTCATTCTATATTATGAATAGGAGGACTTATTATGGGTAAAAAGATTCCTATGTGGCAATGTCTCCTGGTAATGATAGTGCTCATTGTACTCATTTTCTGGGGCGTAATGATTGACACAAACGCTGGTGAAGCTCACATCGCTCTTATCCTTGCCGGTGCTTTCGCAGCAGTAGTCGCTGCACTTAACGGCTGGAAATGGTCTTACATGGAAGCTGGTATCCTGGCTGCTATCAACAGAACAATGCAGGCTATCCTGATTCTTGCTCTCGTTGGTGTTATGCTCGGTTCCTGGTACGCAGGCGGCGTAGTTCCTT
>JAFSCP010000038.1 GCA_017436705.1 Bacillota bacterium | reverse complement strand
TTTACGTTTTCTCCTTATCGGGTTTCATACATTATTGAACTTTTTTCGTAAATAGTGTAAAATGCACTGGTAAAATAATTTCCAATAAGAGGCGACAAAATGAGTAACAAAAGAAAAGGTGAATTATTGATGGTAGCCTGTGCCGTAATGTGGAGCATAGGCGGTATTCTTATGAAATATATAGACTGCAATCCGTTTTTTATTGCCGGCGGGCGGAGCTTGATTTCCAGCATGGTGGTACTGCTTTACATGTACACAAGCAAGATGAAGGTTCAGTTCAACCGTCAGTCTGTGCCAGCGGGGCTCTCTCTCTGCGGCTGCGTTACATGCTTCGTGTGCGCCAATAAGATGACTACAGCGGCCAATGCTATCGTACTTCAGTATGTGTCACCGGCAGTGGTACTGATTATTTCGGCGCTTTTCCTCGGTCAGAAACTCAGAAAAATGGAAGTGGGCGTGGTTGCCCTGACTTTCTCCGGAATACTGCTTTTCTTCATGGATGAGCTGGATCTGGGCAGCATGGCAGGTAATTTTGTGGCTATCATTTCCGGTACTTTCATGGGCGCAATGTTTATTTTCAACGCAAAAATTGATGATATGGCGGTTAAAATGAGCGGCATTCTTTTCGCTCATATGATGACAGCACTGATTGGTCTGCCTGTGGGAATTGTCTCAGGCCATGTGAATCTGGACGGACGGGCTGTGATTTTCCTGGTAATTCTGGGTATTGTTCAGCTGGGTATTCCTTACGTACTTTTCGCAAAGGCTTCGTCGCTTATAAGTCCTCTTTCATGTTCACTTCTCGGCATGATTGAGCCGCTGCTTAATCCTGTGTGGGTTGCACTGTTTTATGGTGAAATTCCGGGTATATTCGCCCTGACAGGTGGGATTATAGTTCTCGGCGCTGTAATTTTCTATAATATCTGGGACGAAAAATGCAGTAAAAGTTAAAACTCCGCTTGTATTTCACTTATGTTATATGGTATTATAGTATAATGAAATTTTATGTTAGGAGATAAGTAAAAAATGGAAAACGGTCTTCAGAAAAGATACGGACTGGTTACCGCTATCTGCATGGTTGTGGGTATTGTAATCGGTTCCGGTGTATTCTTCAAAGCGCAGGACATTTTAAACAAAACCGGAGGCGACCTTACTCTGGGTATCTGGGCGTGGATTATCGGTGGTGCTATTATGCTCTGCTGTATCACTGCTTTCTCTGTTCTGGCTACAAAATATGAAAAAGTAAATGGTCTGGTTGACTACGGCGAAGCGGCTGTAGGCCCTAAGTACGGCTACGCTCTCGCATGGTTCTCAACTTTTATCTATTATCCGTCAATGACTTCTGTACTTGCATGGGTTTCCGCAAGATACACAATGGTGTTCATCACATCTGCGTTCCCTGGCGTACAGCTTATCATTCCTGCTGATCAGGGCGGATGCGTTATCGGACCTGAAACTATGATTCTGGCACTGCTTCTGCTCTGCGGTGCTTATGCCATGAATGCTCTGTCACCAAAGCTTGCAGGTCATTTCCAGGTTTCCACAACTGTTATCAAGATGATTCCGCTCATCCTCATGGCAGTGGTTGGTATCATCGTAGGGCTGACTGCTGAAGATGCACAGCTCATTGAAAACATGGCTTATGAAGGACAGGCTATTGACGGTGCCCTTCTTTCTGCAGTAGTTGCAACAAGCTTCGCATTTGAAGGCTGGATTATTGCAACTTCCATCAATTCAGAAATCAAAGATGCCAAGAGAAACCTTCCTATTGCACTTCTCACAGGCGGCGTAATTATTATTGTTACATATATCGCATACTACATCGGTGTTGCAGGCGGTGCATCCGTTGAAACTCTCATGGCTGACGGCGCAACAACTGCATTCACAAACATCTTCGGTACCAAGCTTGGTCTTGTACTCAACCTGTTCATTGCAATTTCCTGTATGGGTACACTTAACGGCCTTATGGTTGCCAGCACAAGAGCTATGTACGCTATGGCAGTCCGTAAGGAAGGCCCTAGACCTGAAGTTTTCGGAAGCATTGACAAATACACAAACATGCCTTCCAACTCTGCAATTATTGGTCTGTTTATGTGTGCAATCTGGTTATTGTACTTCTTCGGCGCAAACTTAGGTGCATTCCAGTGGTTCGGAATTTTCAGCTTTGACTCTTCCGAGCTTCCGATTGTAACTATCTATGCTTTCTACATTCCTATCTTCATCGGTTTCATGAAGAAAGCAACTGACCTGTCTGCATTCAAGAGATTCGTGCTTCCTGGTCTGGGAACTGTAGCAAGTATCTGCATGGTATCTGCAGCAGTTTATGCTCACGGTTACCTGCCTTATAAGGCTGCAGCAGCAAACGGCACATTCGCATGCCCTGTACTGTTCTATCTGATTGTTTTCGCAGTTGTAATGGTAATAGGTTTCGCTGTTAATAAGAATAAGAAATAAATTTCAGGATTAAGACCCCGCCTTGCGCGGGGTTTTTTGTTGCCTGTAAAAAAACAGTTGACAAGTAAAGTTGTCAATGTTATTATGGTTTTGACAAGTAAAGTTGTCAAAATATGTCGAAGCGCGTCGAATAAGTTAAAAACAAAGGGGATGAACATTTATGCCACTATATAACAGACTTAAAGAATACAGGGGACTTATAGGAGTCAACCAGACGGAGATGGGCAGGCTGGCAGGAGTGTCACGGCAGACCATCAGTCAGATTGAGAGAGGCGATTACTCGCCGTCAGTAACACTGGCACTTAAAATTGCAAAAATCTGCAACGCGAGGGTAGAGGATATTTTTTATTATGAGGAGGAAGCAGGAGATGAAACAGGAAATAAATAATGCAGACATAGTAACATTAGAAAAACAGATTGAAAACAAAGCACAGAATAAAAAAGCACTGAAATTTTTCATACCGATGATTATTGTGGCCGGTATAGTTGGGTTGTGTCTTGGCGTCGGAATAATATACCTTCAGGAGAACGGCATGGAAGAAGGCCTTTCAGGATTTTTCCATAATATCATGTTTGAGATAACTCCTTGGATGGTAATCGGAGCAGGACTGCTGGGAATCTTTCTGACAGGATTCAACATCAGAAAGGCCAAGAAACTGTATGCCGGAGCACTGTCTGAAGCAACAGACGGAGAAATTGATGAAGAAGCCGGGGAACGGATTGAACAGATTCTTTCTGACAGTCTTATTATACAGAGCGTGTCCCAGATACTGCAGTTCATGTTTTTCGGAGCGTTTATGTCAATACTGCTGGACTATATCTGGATCAAGAGTCCGGTTATTACAATAGCAACCGTAGTGGTATTTATGGTGTCGATTTTTGTCGAAATCAAGCAGCAGCAGATTATTGTGGACATGGAAAAACTTATGAATCCGTCCAAAAACGGCAGCGTCTACGATAAGGATTTCCAGAAGAAATGGGAAGAAAGCTGTGATGAACTGGAAAAGTCAATGATATACAAGTCAGCCTACAAAGCTTACAAGGCAGGTGTCCTGTGCTGTGTTATCCTCTGGATTTTCTTTGCGGTTCTCGGAATGCTCTTACAGACCGGTATGATGCCTGTTATGGCAGTATCACTGGTATGGCTGGTAATGACACTGGCATATATGAAAGAAGCCCGCAGACTGGAAAGAGGGAAATAGACAAATACAGGGACATATTTTCAAAAGGGATGTTTTATGATACAATAAAGACAGGCGTTAGAGCCTGTCTTTTTTACAGGGGGAATTATGGCAGAATTAACAGTTACAATTTTATATACCCGGATTGTCCGGTGGGTGTTCGTAGGGCTGGCAGCGTATATACTGACGCGGTGCATTCTTTCTTTAGTGCGCTCAAAAAACCCGGCAGAAGTATGGGCATACATGAGAATTACAACTTATGAGCCGGCAGAAGGCGGATTTTTCAATGTTGTCAGCGATATGAGCGTGCCTGTCACCCATTGGGAAAATGTCATCGGCCGTGCAAAAAGCTGCGACATAAGGGCTGAAGACAGCGCCCTTTCACGCAACCATGGTCTGCTCATGAGGGGAACAAACGGCACCTGGACGTACAGGGACCTGGGCTCCAAGAACGGCACATATCTTGAGGACCTTAAGATAAGCAAGGAAAAGGAAATGGGGCCGCCTATAAAACTGGAATACGGCGATGTCCTCAGAGCAGGGCTCACTGAATTTACACTGATGCCCATCAGTGTGGAAGAAAAAAACAACAATATGGCTATGCGCAGGTCCGACACCAAAGTAATGGAAGCGGGGCCGACTCTGGCAGCGCTGACTCTTTTTCAGATACTGACTGTTTTCCAGCTCTGGATTGCCATGGGGCCTGAATATCTGGAGCAGATTATAATATCCATCGGAGGACTCTGCGTGCTTATGTGGGTTTACACGGGAGTGCTCAGAGCGGCCGGAAGGACAGGCTTCGAAATGGAGTGTATAGCATTTTTCCTGTCCACACTGAGTCTGGCTGTGGTGGCCAGTTCGGCACCGGCAGCCCTTTTCAAACAGGCTGCTGCCATTGCTATGGGTGTAGTGGTCATGTTCGTAATGTGCGTGGTGCTGAGAAACCTGGAAATTTCCAAGGCTTTCAGATGGCTCCTTTTCGCTGTATCTGCAGCGCTTCTTGCTGCCAATCTGGCATGGGGAACCATCGGTTTCGGGGCAAAGAACTGGATTGAAATAGGCGGATATACTTTCCAGCCGTCAGAACTTGTGAAGGTAGCCTTTGTGTGGATTGGTGCAGCAAGCCTGGATGAGCTTTTCCAGAAGAAAAACCTGTGGGTCTTCATGGCTTTCTCTGCTTACTGCCTGGGCTGTCTCGGAATCATGGGGGATTTCGGAACGGCTATAATCTTTTTCGTTACTTTCCTGATAATATCTTTCCTCAGAAGCGGAGACTTTTCAAAACTGTTTTTAATAAGCGGTGCTGCGGCAGCAGCAGGATTTATGGTGATCAGATTCAAGCCTTATGTGGCACAGCGTTTCGCTACATGGGGCAATGCCTGGGATCCTGAGCTTGTCAATGCGGCAGGCTATCAGCAGACCAGAACCATGAGCGCGGCGGCAAGCGGCGGACTGGCCGGAGTGGGCGCCGGAAACGGATGGCTGGAGCAGGTGGCTGCGGCAGATACTGATATGGTTTTCGGCATGCTCATTGAAGAGTGGGGGCTGATTATTGCGGTGCTGGCGGTCCTTTCCATTGTGACTCTGGCATTCTTTGCAGTGCGGTCAATCATGGCAGGACGCTCCACATATTACACCATTGCAGCCTGCGGCGCCATGTCTATGTTTGTTTTCCAGACCATGCTCAATGTGTTTGGCTGCGTGGACCTGATGCCTTTTACAGGCGTTACTTTCCCGTTTGTATCGAATGGCGGGACGAGCATGATCGTTTCCTGGGCGCTCCTTGCTTTCGTGAAATCGGCTGATACCCGTGAAAAGGCCAGCCTTGCGGTGAAAGGAGGGGCAAAGCGATGAAAAAATTAGAAGGACGTGCATTCTTATGTCTGACACTTGCCATGATGCTGGTAGCAGGACTGGGGATTTTCATATATAAACTGGCCTGTGACGGCGCTGCATGGGCATCGTTTTATGCCAACCAGCATATTTATGAAGACGGCAAGCTGACGGCAGGGGCTGTCCATGACAGAAACAACATCCGTCTTATGGAAAATGATGAGGACGGAATTCACTACCTGGAGGATGCAGAGCTCAGAAGGGCGGTCTGCCATGTGACAGGTGACAAAGGATATAATATAACAACCGGAGCTAACCTGGCATTCAGAAGCCAGATGGCCGGATATAACATAATAAACGGTACCAATGAGCCTCTGTTTGGGGCTTCAAGAAAGGTTATGCTCACAATCGACGCAGAACTAAACAGGACAGCTTACCGCGTTCTGGCGGGCCGTGAGGGCTTTGTAGGGGTATATAACTGGCGGACCGGGGAAATTGTCTGTATGGTAAGCACGCCTGCAGTTGATCCTGCGGCAGATTATGATGCTTCTGCTGTAAAATCAGGAACATACCTGAACAAAGTTCTTTCAGCAAAATATACTCCCGGCTCCACTTTCAAGCTGGTCACAGCAGCGGCTGCCATCGAGCAGACTGAGGGTCTGGACCAGTGGAGCTTTACCTGCGACGGAACATATGAAATTGAAGGTGAAAAGATTACCTGCCCTTATGTTCACGGTGAAGTGGATTTCAGCGGCGCTCTTGCCAAGTCGTGCAACGGGGCTTTTGCTTCACTGACAGTAGAAATGGGCAGTGATGTTATGTCGGAATATGTAAAAAAACTGGGACTGACCAGCCGCTATGATATTGACGGAATCAGGACGGCAGCGGGAAGTTTTAACTTTGATACACAGAATATCAATCTGGGCTGGGCCGGAATCGGGCAGTTCGAAGATCAGGTGAATCCTCTGTCCATGATGGTTTACATGGGGGCAATTGCCGGCGAAGGAACTGCGGCCAACCCTTGTCTCATACTGGAAAAAGACGGGTTCCTGGGCGCTTACAGGGCAAGTGACGGAAGCATCAGCCTTCTTGATGCAGGGACCGCACGCCAGCTTAAGGAAATGATGAGAAATAATGTGGTGGAAACCTACGGCGATGATAAATATCCGGGTCTTGAACTTCACGCCAAGTCGGGAACTGCGGAAGCAGCAGGGCAGGCACCCAACAGCTGGTTCTGCGGATTTTCCGGTGATTATGCTTTCGTGGTATGCGTGGAAAAGGGAGGCTACGGTTCAGCTGTTGCAGGACCTGTTGCCAACACTGTACTGCAGGAAGTACACAGGAGACTGGACAAGACAGAATAGATGTGGTAAAATATTACAAATTAAGTGTTTGTAAAAAGAAGAAAGGGGGCTTATTATGAGCAATATGTTTTATGGAGAAGAAATGAATATGACAGCGGTTCACCGTGCAGCACAGCTCAAGACCTTTTATACTGTACTTTTCGCAGCTGCTGTTGCAGGTCTCATACTTGACACGCTGCCGATGCTTGTTTATGCTGTGACACTGGTGTACATGGGCAAAGAATGCAGCAGTTATAAGACCGCAGGCTTCTGCCTTCTGGTATCAGCACTGCTCACTCTGGCTTCCGGCATGTTTTTTGAAGAAGAGGCTGTCGGCAGTCTGATTCTGACAGTTCCGGCGGCAGTACTTTCACTGGTGTCAGTGTATGCTGAAATTCAGGGTCATGCAGAAATGATGGTGGGAATTGACGATGAACTGTCAACCAAGTGGGAACAACTCTGGAAACTGATGATGATTGCTTACAGCGTGCTTATATGCAGCATGGTTCTGATATTAATAATACCGCCTGTCGGTGCAATCGTGACTATTGCAGGAGCAATTGCAGTGCTTGTTGCAGAAATCAGGAAGGTTGTATATCTGTACAGAATGGATAATACAATCAGAAGGTTGGTATAATTATGGGCACTGATGATAAGACTGCTGTGATTGCGAAGAATACTGAATCCCTCAGCGAAAAAATAATGGGGCTTCTGTTCCTGTCTGTTCTGGGCTTTCTGGTGGATTACATACCCGAACTTATTTACGCGGTTGTACTCTGGACCATGAGCAGGAACTGTGCTAATTACGGTAATGCCGGAAAGTGCGGTGTGATTGCAGTGGTATGCAGTTTTGCAACAGATGTGATTTTTCCGGACACAGACGGAATGGCTATTCTGCTCGGATTTCCGGCGGCGATATGTGCACTTGTCTGCGAGTATGAAGAATACTGCGGACATCAGGCAGTACTTGAGGACATTGACCCGGAACAGTCTCAGAAATGGGACGTCCTGTGGAAATGGTATATCGGTGTTTATGGTATAACATTACTGAGCATTTTCATAGTCTTTGTTTCTGCAGAAATTGCATCAGTTGTAGCCGGCGGTTGTGCAATCTGCCTGATTATTATAAGCATCACAAAGATTGTATATCTTTACAGAACATCTAAAATATTAAAGAATATCACAGAAAAAAGCACTGGCGTGAGCTAGTGCTTTTTATAGTACAGATAAGAATAAATCATCGGAAGTATCGCTATGATGAGCAGAACTGCTGCGAAAAGGAGCTCAAGTCCGAAGATGCCAAGAATTGTGAGTGCAACACCTCCGGCCATCCATACAGGACCTGCAAAACGATGTGTAGCATTCCAGTTGTTTTCATCGTGAAGTGTCCATGGAACTTTGATGCCGACAGTATAATTCTGCTGACACTTCGGCAGGTAGTTGCCGATTAGGATGAAGATTATGCCGATGATGGCAGGTGCCAAAGTATTCATATTTACCTCAATGCCAAGGGCTGCAGCATAAGTACAGCATCCGACGAATATCGACATTACGGGACAAATCCAGAAAACCAGATTCAGGGGTTTGCTTGTAATGTTTTTATTTTTTGGATCCATCGAAGTGACGGTCATACAGAGGATGTGAACACCGAGCATTATGAGAGGCATGATAAATACTGCGAAATATTTGCTGCTCCAGCCGTCAATTTCGCCGTTTGCGTTCCAGTGTGTAGGAACCTGGTCCGGAAGTTGATTCCAAAGCACCAGACCAATCAGCACCGGCAGCATAATAACTATTGAAGTCAGAATAAGTTTCTTTTTATTTTTACTTAACATCGCTGTTTTCTCCTTTCAGTTCAGTAATCCATAACATTATTTCTTCCAGAACGGAAGTGTTGAGTTCATAGAAAATATATTTTCCTTCCCGGTGGTCGCGTATCAGGTCAGCTTCTTTTAGTACGGAAAGATGGCGGGAAATGGATGCACCGGTCACATCAAAGTGGTCTGTGATTTCACCGGCAGACATGCGGCCCGATTTAAGTATATCGAGTATTTCGCGTCGTATAGGGTCTGCAAGGGCTCTGAGAGTATTCTGAAGTCCCATGACGATACCTCCTGTAGATAATACATTTAACATTTAGCCTAATTGTTAAATGTATTATAACATCATATATCTGCTGGTGTCAATATGAATGCATAAAAAAACAGAACAGATTGTTTGTTCCTGTTCTGTTTTTTCAGTATTGAGTTCATAATTTTTAAAATTCTGAAGTTTACGCACCGGTAATATGGCTGATAAAGCTCTGTGCCTGTTCTTCACCAATATGGAACGTAAAGGAATTGCCTGATGTGAGTTTCACATACAGATAGCCGTTGTCACTTACTCCGAAGTTGATAACTGCCTGTGTAGGATTCTTGGATGATCTGAAGAGTAAGTGTACCTTGCCGCTTTCATAATCACTGTATGAAGCAGAAGCAGCATCTGTACTGCTGAGAATGTACTGTTTTACCAGTTCATCGATATTTTCAACATTTATTCTCTTAGTATCAATCTTACCTACAGCTTTGCGCTGGCTTGTCACAGCATTTGCAAAAGCAGTTTTGCCGCTGCCGAGTCCTGCATCGGAAATGTACTGTCCAAGAGTTGAAGGCTTGTAATCAACATTTGTGTAAAGGAGTGTTTCCTTGAAACCTTCAGCATCTACTGCAATCATAAGGTCTTTTGAAACATTCTTCACTTCCTTTACCTTGGCTTCAACAGTTGTGTGGTTTGTAGTGGAAGTTGCAGGGATTTCAAGGGAAATTTTCTGAACTTCAGTAGTACTTGCCACGGATGGGGAAGAAGCTACGGATTCAACTACATAGTTGGTACCGGAAATTGTAATGTTGGAAACGGTGCTTTCCGCAAGGATTTCACGCTGCCAGCTGATTGCAGATTCACCGGGAGCTCCCGGTGTAACTTTGGAATCATCGGCTTCAACAGTGCCGCTCTGCGGATCTTCATCGCCTGCCGGCGGTGGAGTTACGAGAGAGGACTGGTCGCCATTTCCTTCGGAATCCTTGCTGCCGGAGTTATCGTCTCCGTCAGTTTTTTCGGAATTGTCCATAGTATTATCGGAATTATCGCTCTTGTCTGGTGTCTGTTTATCATCTGGAGTGCTGTCTTTGTCTGTGGAATCCTGCTTTCCAGGCTGTTTATCATCTTCACCGGACTTGGCAGGAGCAGGTGTATTATCACCGTCCTGATTGTCAGGATCGTCTGATTCAACAGGTGGAAGGGAAACCTGATCAGGAGTGTTTTCTCCAGCCTGTGTACCGTCGATTACGATACCAGGGTTATCAACGATGTCGCCGAACTGGTCCTGAACATCAGAGTCAGTACCGAACATTGCAAATGTTGATAATAAGACGAATGCACTTGCAGCTGCGGCAGTGCCATAGAACCATATTGACTTTTTAGTTGTTTTAGCTTTTTGTGCGGGTCTTTCAGTTCTGATTTCAGCAGGTCTGCTGAATCTTGATTCATCGAAAGAAACCACATTTTCCATATTTTCCGGGGAAGCTTCCAAAGCCGCGATTTTTGCAAGCAAATCATTGACTACGTCATCAGACGGGGTCATCTGGCTTTTCATGCTGCGAATCATATCGTCAGTCATTGATATTCTTCCTCCTTCAATTTAGTCTTCATCATTTCTCGTCCGCGCATCAACTGGACCTTTACAGTGCTGACCTTGAGATTCAGGGCCTTGCTGATAGATTCAATTGACATGTCTTCGAAGTAGAAGAGCTGGAGAACTATACGGTATTTCTCTGGAAGGGCCTGCAGAGCTAAATAAACTGCATTTTCTTCCTTTGTTTCAAACTGAAATGAGCCCTCTTCCATCTCTTCCATAGGTACCGTACGTTTACGGTAAGTGCTGTCAACCACCCGCAGGGAACAGTTCATCGTTGTCCTGATCAGCCATGCCTTACGATGCTCTTCGTCGTTGAACTGAGGTTTCGATTTGAAATAAATCAGGAAAACCTCCTGAAAGATGTCGTCGGCATCATGCTGATTGTTGGTGTATGAAAGCGCCACGCTGTAAACGGTGCCTTTGTAACGCTGGATTATGGTCTCAATACTTTCGTTCTGGACAAAAGTATTACTCATCCTTCGTTCTCCTTTCACTAATAACTCAATTTAAACACCAAAAAGGTTACATAAATTTTAAAAATATGGCAAAAAAATTTAATTTGTAATCCAGTGGTGTGCAGTTAACGGATAAATACTGTAACAGCCTTACCATTATACCAAAAACTGACGCAAAATTCAATAGGAGGATTTAAAGAGATACATCAGATATCCATAACCTTCCTCTTCCATGTGTATATACGGAATAAAGCGGAGAGCCGCACTGTTGATGCAGTAGCGTACCCCATTAGGAGATTCCGGGTCATTGAAGAAAACATGCCCGAGATGTGAGTTTCCCGCACGGCTGCGCACTTCAGTTCTGTTCATCCCATGACTGTTATCTTCAATTTCAATCAGGGAAGGCTCTTCAATTGGCTTGGTGACTGCAGGCCAGCCGCAGCTGCTCAAATACTTGTCCTTAGAAGAAAAAAGCGGTTCGCCGGTAACTACATCCACATATATTCCTTTTTCAAAAAAGTCCCAGTATTCGTTTTCATAAGCGTATTCAGTGCCGCTTTCCTGTGTGACATAGTACTGCTTATCAGTAAGTTTTTCACGGATAACTTCGTCTGCCGGTTTCTGATAGTCGCCCGGATCAATCTTTAAATCTGCAAACAGGGCAATTTCGCTCCAAGGGATGTGGCAGTAGCCGAATGGATTGTTTTCAAGGTAGTCCTGATGGTAATCTTCGGCAGGAAAATAGTTGTACAGCGGTCCTGTTTCCACGAAAAATTCTTCGCTGCGGCTGCGCTCTATATCTGCAATACGTTCTACAGTTTCTTTTGCCTCATCTGTAGTATAGTATATACCGGTCTGGTACTGGGTGCCGATATCATTTCCCTGCTGGTTCTGCACCGTAGGGTCAATTACATAAAAGTAGGCCATGAGCAGAGCATCAAGGCTCACCTGTTCAGGGTCGTACTCTACGCGTACTGTTTCACGGAAACCGGTGTCTCCGCTGCAGACTGCTTCATAATTTGCATCTTCTTCACCTGTACCGTTGGCATAACCGCTCTGAGCATCGATGACGCCGGGAATGGATTGCATGAGCTGCTCAAGTCCCCAGAAGCATCCTCCGGCAAGGTAGATCACATTTTCTTCCGGCGGAGCCGGAGTCCTGTTTTCAGATGGGTCTTGGGATTTCTGCGGCTGTGAACAGCCGCCAAGGCCAAGAATGACAGCAAGAAGCAGGAAAGACCAGCATTTTCTTAAACTGAATTTTTTGTTTTTCATTAAAAATCACCCCTTTCTTTTATGCTTTATACCACATGGTATTCAGTCTCAATCAGCAGCAGACAGGGACTTGTTTTTACTGCATCTTTTATTTATAATTTAAAGAAATTGTAAGAAACTTCACCGTTTTTTCGTAATATTACGACGGTAAGATGGTACCATAGAGGACAGGAAAGGAGCAGAAATGGCAGATATCAACATTTTAGTATGCGACGACGATAAGGAAATCGCAGGAGCAATCGAAATATATCTACGCAACGAAGGCTATAATGTTTTCAAGGCTTATGACGGCCTTCAGGCACTGGAAACCGCCCGCAGGGAAAACCTTCACCTTATTATTATGGACATAATGATGCCGAATATGGATGGCGTACAGGCAACTATGAAAATCCGTGAAGAAAAAAATATTCCGATTATCATGCTTTCTGCCAAGTCTGAGGACTATGACAAAATCACAGGCCTCAATGTGGGGGCTGACGATTACGTAACCAAGCCGTTCAATCCTCTGGAACTTATTGCGAGGGTAAAATCTCAGATAAGAAGATATGTGAATCTGGGCAGTATCGCCGGCACACAGGCAGTAGAAGGGGTATACAGTTCAGGGGGCCTGGTTGTGGACGACAGCCAGAAAACTGTAACGCTTGACGGTGAGCAGGTGGTGGTGACGCCTATAGAATTCGGCATACTCAAGTTCCTTACGGAAAATGCAGGCAGAGTTTTCAGCATCGGCCAGATTTATGAGGCGGTCTGGAACGAGCCTGCCTACAATCCGGAAAACACGGTGGCTGTACATATCAGAAGAATCCGTGAAAAAATTGAGATTGACCCTAAAAATCCAAAATATTTAAAGGTGGTGTGGGGAATTGGATACAAAATTGAAAAAATTTAGTTACGCAGCAGCTTGGGTGCTGCTGATAATTTCAACAGTTGCAGCGGCAGTCAGTGCTTCGGTGGCAGTAGTTCTCCTGGAACTGAGACGATGGAATGTGGGTGACGGAATCGGTTACTATGACGGTGATCAGTGGGTGAAATACGATTCGCCGTGGACAGGTGTGCTGGACGATGCAGCCAGCTTCGAAAAACTCCAGTTTTACGGGTTTGCAGCAATAATTGCATGTGTAATTGTGGCAGCACTGCTTGTATTTTTCATGATTATGACAGGACGTTTCGGCCGCAGCGCAGACGGCAGTATCAGACTCAACTGGTTCGACCGTATCTGGACAGAAGTTCATCTGATTGCAGCGGCTACATTTGGAACTTTCTTCGGATTCTGTATGGTTCCCCTTTATGAACTGGGGTACTGTCAGGACTGGTTCGGAGTGTTTATACCTAGCTATGTCAACAATGCTTTCTTTGACATTCCTAACAATCTTACTGCAGCAGGCTGCATTCTGGCAATGACTGCATGCGCAGTAATCACATGGTCATCTGTCATTGCGGTGGTAAAAAAGATGAAAGCCCGTATGTTCTGGGAAAGATCACTGGTCGGCGGAATCTGGCTGGCAGTGTGGCGTGGGGTACGCGGCAGTGACAGAACCACAGTCAAAGTGATTCTTTACCTCCTTATTCTCTGCGCGGTTGAAGGCTGGTGCGGAATGATGGCCTTCGCATATGGTTATGGCGGAGATGGCTGGTGGATTATCCTCGGCATTCTCTTTGCAGTATTATGGGTAGTTCTCATCGTGCCTAAAAAGCTCCGGGAATTCAATGCAATCCGCAAAGGTGCTTCAGAAATCAGAAAGGGCAATCTGGGATATAAAATTAAAATCGAACCGGGCAGAAGCGGCCGCATAGACGAATTCGGCAGGCTGGCGGCTGATATCAATCACATCGGTGAGGCGCAGAGCCTGGCCGTACAGAGCGAATTGAAGAACCAGCGCATGAAGACAGACCTGATTTCCAACGTGTCTCACGACCTGAAGACACCGCTCACATCAATGGTTTCATACATAGACCTGCTTAAAACAGAAGGACTTGACAGCGAAAATGCCCCTGAATATCTGGCAATTATCGACGAAAAGACCCAGCGCCTCAAGGCACTGACAGAAAACCTTTTCGAAGCTGCAAAAGCCTCCAGCGGCGCTATTCCTGTTAACATGGAAGTCATCGACATGGCATCACTTCTCAGTCAGAGCCTTGGTGAAATGGACGAAAAGCTTCAGGAAAAGAATCTGGAAGTGATTATCCGCAATGAATGCGCTGAAAACATGGATGAAGAGGGCAATATAATATACAATACAAAGGTAATGGCCGATGGTCAGCTCCTCTGGAGAGTAATCGAAAACCTTCTCGGAAATGTTAGCAAGTACGCACTTGAAAGCAGCCGCGTTTACGTAAATCTGAGTCAGCAGACAGTCAATGCAAAGGACTATATCATGCTGGAAATGAAGAACATTTCAAGGGAACAGCTGAATATCACTGCCGATGAGCTTATGGAAAGATTCAAACGGGGAGATGAATCCAGAAACACTGAAGGCAGCGGTCTTGGCCTTGCAATCGCCAAAGACCTGACCAGACTGATGAACGGCATATTTGAGCTGACAGTGGACGGAGACCTGTTCAAAGTCTGTGTTATGATGGAAAAGGGGAAATAGTATACTTGACTTTATATGTCCTCCGGATTTACAATTAAGTCTGGAGGATTTTGTTATGAAGAGAGAAATTAAGTTGATTACACCGGAGCACATCGAGGATTATCTGACAATATATCTCAATGCATATCCGGCTTATAAAAATACAGGTGAAGAGGGCAGGGACAAGTACCGTCCGAGAATTCTTAACTCCATGGAAAATGACAAAAATATTCACTTTTATGGACTGTTCGAAGATGGAAAGCTGATAGCTCAGATGAAAGTACTGGATTTTACCATGAATGCTTTCGGCAGGATGGTGAAGGCAACAGGCCTGATGGCACTGGGCGTTCACCCTATGCACAAGAAAAAAGGTGCAGCCCGCGATATGGTGAAGTTTTTTGAAGAATATACCAGAAAGATCGGTGCAGTGGTGGCGATGCTCCTTCCTTTCCGCATGGACTTTTACCGGAAGATGGGCTACGGCTATGGCAGCAAAATAGACGAGTACAGACTGCCGTCCCTGAGTCTGCCAGAGGCTTCAAGGGAAGAACTTGACAAGATTGAGTTCCTCGGATGGGACGGGGAGGCGACTGCTGAGATTCTGGAATGTCACAGTGCTTTTGCGGCGCAGAATCACGGCATGCTGTGTAAATTTGAAGATGAAATATGTGCTCTTGACGGCGATTCGGAAACAAGGAGAGCAGGCTATTATGAAGACGGCATACTCAGGGGTTATGCAGCTTACAGGGTTGTGTGCGAAAGCGAAGTCAATTACACACTGAACCGCATGGAAGTTGATGAGCTTGTGTATCTTGAACCAAAAGTGCTGACAGCCCTGCTGGGTTTCCTGAGAAATCAGAGCGACCTGGCCCAGACAGTGGTTATAAGAAGCGGGGAACCGGACTTTTATCATATTCTGCCGAGCGCACAGGATACATCAGGAAATTATATGGACTTCGGTTTCCTGCAGACCAATCTCGGGGCGGTGGGAACCATGTACAAAATCGTGGATCCTGCACATTTCATCAGGGAAACTTCCCACAGAAAATTCGTGCCTGCGGACATTACAGCCAGATTCGTTTATGATGACGAGTTTGAGCACTGTACTGAGAATGTAACTGTGAATTTCGGCCCTGAAGGACAGTGGAACGCAGTTTCTGATAGTGCTGAGGCCGATGTGGAAGTACGCTGCACGCTTGCAGAGCTTTCATCATTGTTTATGGGGAGCTGCAGTTTCTCATCGCTGGTAAGAATGGGTACGATGACGCTCAGCGAGTCAGGCTACGAAGAAATGCTGGACATGCTTTTCTATTACAGACAGAAACCTTGGACAAATACAGATTATTAGTTTTAAAACTGGCATCCTGCCTTGCGCGGGGTGCCTTTATTCATTTTTTCCCCACGAATCGCTGTAACCCGCATGAGATTTTCGAAAAAGTGGGAAAATCAGCATATTAAATCTGGATTTTTTGGTAAAGGGTAATATATTTCCACAATTTTAAAAATTCATCAACGCTTCCAGGTTTTTATGGGGGAATCATGCATAATAAACTAAATAAAAAAGAGTGTCACAGCAAAGTGACACTCCCAAAATACTGACATTTATTTTTTTACAGCTCTGATTACCAGTCCTACAACCAGACCAACCAGTGCAGGGATGATCCAGCCCATACCCACGCTGAAGAAAGGCAGGTATGTGTTTGCAAAGTTTACAAGTCCTTCTGTGTGGAGAAGAGCTGCGGCACCTGACGGAAGAGCTGCAAGCAGATCAAAGAATGCAGCAACCAACGTGAAAGCAGTTACGCTCATGTAAACTCTCTGGTCGTGACCGAAGAACTTTCCGCCGAAAGCCAGAAGAATCAGTGTGATTGCAAGGGGATAGAGGAACATGAGCACCGGGATTGCATATGTGATGATGCTTGTCAGGCCCAGGTTTGCTACCAGGAATGCAACTGCAACGAAGATGATTGTCCAGACTTTATAGCTTGGTCCCTTAGGGAACATGATGCTGAAAGTTTCAGCGCAGCTTGTTGTCAGACCTACGGAAGTCTTAAGGCAGGCAAAAGTTACTGTTACAGCAAGAATTACGATGCCCACTGTTCCGAAATAGTGATTTGCGATAACATAGAAAGCTTCACTTCCGTTGGCACAAGCTTCAGTGATGCCGCGGCTCTGAACACCTATAACTGTCATGAGAATGTAGATAATACCCATGAGGATGCAGCTGAAAACGCCGGCTTTTACAGTGTTTACAGCGATTGCACCAGGTTCATTTACGCCGAGGCCTTTGATTACATTAATAACAACGATTCCGAAAGCAAGTCCTGCAAGCAGGTCCATTGTGTTGTAACCTTCCAGGAAACCGTTGAAGAAAGCTCCTGATTCATATGCAGGCATTGGCTGGATTTCGCTGATGGTTCCCATCGGAGAAACGAGGGCAGCCACAATGAAAATTGCCAGACAGCAGAGGAAAACAGGGTTGAGGAATTTACCGATCCACGTAAGAATCTGACCAGGCTTCAGGGAGAAAGTCAGCACCACTGCAAAGAAAATCAGTGAGAAAACTGCCAGGCAGATCTTTTCGTCAGCATCGCCGAGGAGTGGCATAACTGCCATACTGAAAGGAACAGTAGCGCAGCGGGGACTGGCGAATAAAGGACCGATGGTCAGGTAAAGTGCGCAGGTGAAGAAAATGCTGTATTTTTTACCTACTTTGCCGGCAAGGTCTGTAAGACCGCTGGAACGGGTAATACCCAGGGCGGCAACAGCGAGAAGAGGCATACCAACACCTGTAATAAGAAGGCCGATAACGGCAGGCCAAATGTTATTTCCGGCTACCTGGCCCAGATAAATAGGGAAAATCAGGTTGCCTGCACCGAAGAACATGCCGAAGAGCATGCTGGTGATGGAGACTGTTTCGGCAACAGTCAGCTTGGTTTTGTTAAGGTTATTGTTCATAATTTCTCCTTCGAATCAAAAAGTCATTGGTATTATTCCGATACCAATGACTTGTTTTATCAGCATAGCCAGAACATTATATCAGTTGTCGTTGGGCTTTGCAAGGGCGAATTCCTGTGCAGAAATTGTGGCACCCTTGGTTGCCACGATGCGGGCGGCGGCTGCGTTGGCCCTGGTCAACGCCTCCTGCATGCCCCGGCCTGCGGCCAGGCATGCAAGCACTGCTCCGCAGTGGCCGTCGCCTGCTCCGATTGTATCAACAATTTTTTCGGCCTTCACGCCCTGAACATGATGAAGGCCGGTCTGGTCATAGAAGTAGGAACCGTTGGCCCCATTGGTGATGATAACTGTGTTGCCGGTCTGTCCGTACAGGGCAGCTGCTGCGCTTTCAATATTGTCGTAGCCGGTGAAACGGCACACTTCGTCTTCGTTGAGATGGACGATTGGGTGCAGGGCAAACAATCGTTTCATTTTATCTGCAGGGATTTTGTCGATGCGCGGGCCCGGGCCGAAAATAATTTTAAGACCGCTTCTTTCAAGGAAACCAAGGACAGTATCGCCTGTTGTTTCTTCGATTTCGAGACCGCAGACATAGACATACTCAAACTGGCTTGTATCAAGGCTTTCAAACCATTCATCATAGAAAAAGTACTCAGCACCATGATGGCAGATAAAGGTTCTTTCTCCCGATTCTTCCACGAAACAGAAGCAGCAGCCGTTTTCCATGTCAACAGGGGGAATTGGTGAGCTGAGCCCCCGGGCTGCCAGCTCTTTGCGCACAAAATCTGCATAGATACCTGTGCCGACAGGTGAAAAAAGCAGACAAGGCACGCCGAAGTTCCTTATCATGCTGGACACATTGCAGGCGCATCCTCCCAGAGAAAATGTCTGGGAGTGCACATGTACATCCTGCATGGTGGTCGGCAGTTTGTCTATATTGATTACTATGTCGGCTACAGTGGAGCCGATTACTAAAACTTTCTTCATAATTTCAGGTTATGCCGGTGCACTACGCTTCAGGGGTGTATTCAAAGCAGTCCATGAATCTGAGTTTGAACTGGTTGATTCTGTGGAGATAATCGATTCTTTCTTTGGTGGCCTGGTCTTCAATTTCGCCGGTTCTGATGTAACGGTCGAGAACTGCGTAGGTGAAGCCTAGATTGTCTTCGTCAGTCTTGGACTGAAGTCCGTCGATAGGAACTTTATCCACAAACATTGAAGGAAGCCCCAGTTCTCTGCCAACAGCCTTTACTTCCTGAACTGTAAGTTTGCTGAGAGGGCTGAAATCTCCTGCACCGTCGCCGTATCTTGTTGCATAGCCTACCCAGTCTTCAGAAAGGTTGCAGGTATTGGCAACGCGGCCGTTGAGTGACTGTGAAACTGCATAGGTTGCAGCCATTCTCAGTCTTGGCGGCAGGTTGGTGATGGTCTGTGTCTGGATATCCAGATTTGCCTGGAGCTGGTTTACGAGACCGTCGAAACAGTCCTTGATATTTATTGTATAGTGTTTGATTCCAAGGTGCTCAACCAGGGCGTAGGAAACATCGATATCGAACTGGTCGCCGTTAGGAAGAAGCACGCCATAAACCCTGTCTTTTCCCAGAGCTTCAACACAGAGTGCTGCCACTACGGAGCTGTCTTTACCGCCGGAAATTGCAACGATGGCGTTGCAGCCTCTGCCGTTCACTTCAAACCAGTCACGTATCCACTGTACTATATCGTTCTTTACTTTTAATGCGTCAAATGCCATATTTTAAACCTCCTCGTAAGGTAATTTCACTGTCTTACAGTATACCGCTTTTTGTACCAAAAGAAAAGCAAAAAGTGAGCGTTGAATAAAGTTGCGGTAAGCGCTGCTTTAGTGTATAATATTTGCAGGCCAATTCTATGTTGGCAGAAAAGGCAGGTAAAAATGAAAGAAATTTTTATTAAAGATTTAAGAAAAGATATGGAAGTGACCGACTTCTTCATGGTCAAGGCCTGTGGAATCAAGACCGGTGCCAACGGCAAGCAGTACCTTGATATTACACTTGGTGACAAGACCGGCGAAGTTTCAGGTAAAAAATGGGACGTCAACGAGGCTGAACAGCCTGCGCTTGCAGAGATAAAAGAAAAAGATATAGTAAAAATCAAAGGGATTGTCACAGAATGGGCAGGCCAGCTGCAGATGAGAGTTCAGCGCATCCGTATGGCGGTGCCTGAGGATGAGCAGTTCATCGGAGATTTTGTCAAGGCAGCACCGGAAGACCCGCAGGAAATGTACGATTACATTTTCGGCGTTGCACAGGGACTAGCAGATGAAGATCTCAGAAAGCTCTGTGTTAAGGTGCTTTCAGACAACAGAGAAAGACTTCTGTACTATCCGGCAGCATCCAAGAATCACCACGCGCAGCTGGGAGGGCTTCTTTACCACACCAAGCGTATGCTGATGACAGGTGAAAGAGTCTGTCAGGTATATACAACACTTAACAGAGACCTGGTGCTCTGCGGAGTGATTCTGCACGATATGGAAAAACTCAACGAAATTGTTGCAGAAGAGGACGGGATTGCTACAGGTTATTCCTTTGAAGGACAGATGCTGGGACATATCATCCAGGGCATCAAAATGGTCGACAAACTTACTCTTGAACTTGAAATTCCAAGAGAAAAGGCAATCATGGTCGAGCACATGATCCTTTCCCATCATTACGAACCGGAATTCGGCAGCCCTAAGAGACCGCTTTTCCCTGAAGCAGAAGTGCTTCATTATTTAGATATACTGGATGCCAGACTGTTTGATATGCAGGCTGCTCTGGATGCAACACAGCCGGGTGAATTCAGTGACCGTGTATGGACACTGGAAAACCGGAAACTTTACAAACCTAAGGAGGCAGGAAATGATTAAGATCCCTAAAGAAGTAAAATCAATAATCGAAAAACTTGAAAAAGAAAAATTCAAAGCTTTCGTTACAGGTGAATGCACAGGAAACAGCCTGGCAGGATGGGATCCTTTCGGATGGGATGTTTCCACATCAGCGCGTCTTGAGGATTTGTACAGAATTTTCCCTGAAGCAGATGTTATCAGTGAAAAGTACGGCGTTGTCCGTATGGATTTCGTGAAAATCATACTCGACGAAAAGGGTGATGAAGTTGAGGACGGTATTATCGTTGATATTTCAACATTCAGAAAAGACAGTGCATTTGCACACGGCAGGAAGTCAGGTGAAGTTGAGTTTGCAGATACTATTGAAGAAGACCTCGCCCGCAGAGATTTTACTATGTATGCAATTGCAGACTCAGGACATCAGGTAGTGGACCCTTACAATGGTTTCAATGATATCAAGAAAAAAATGGTGAGAACTGTGGGTGACCCTGCTGCCACTTTTGCAGAAGACCCTGCAAGAATGCTCAAGGCAATAAGAATTGCAGCAGAACTGGATTTTGACCTTGCGCAGAATGTATATGAAGCAATCCGTTCCAACTACAAGCTTCTTGAAAAAATCAGCGTGGAAAGATTCAGAAATGAATTTATACGTATTATGGCGGCAGCACATGCAGGAAAAGGTTTTAACATGATTCTTGACACAGGAATCATCAATCTGATTCTCGGGGAAGATGTTGTAAATAATCTTACAAAGCGTGAAAAGAATGACATGATCACCCTGAGCCAGAATATTGACCGTTCCAAGCAGGTGTTCGAAAGAAGACTTGGCCTTTTCTATACAATAATCGATAAGAAAAAGGCTATTCCGTCGATTGAAAAATTTAACTTTGATGAAAAAACACACCAGTATCTCATTGACGCTGTACATGATATGCCGAAACTGTACTTTGCTCAGACAAAGGAACTTCTCAAGAAGTTTATTTATCAGCATGGAATGGACCGTTATAACTATCTTGCAAACCTTGAAAAGGCACAGAGAATCGTGTTTGATTACGACTCAGACACCAAAATCAAGAGTAAGATGTACCTTCTGGAAGAAATCCACGCGCTCCGCGAACCTATTTTTATCGACGACCTTACAGTGGATGCAAATGACCTTATTGAAGTGGGAATCTGCGATACTGTTGAGGAAGGCGAAAAGCTGCTGGGACTTGTAGTTGAAAAACTTCATCAGTATCCTCTCAAGAACAAGCGCGATGAAATTCTTAAACTTGCAAAAAAATACAAGAACAATAAAATTGCAGCTGCAACAAGAAAAATCAGATGGGTAAGATAAACAACATAACTAAAATAAGCCAGGTCACCCCAGAGGTGACCTTGTTTTTACGGAATTTAGGTTTTACAAATTATTATATAATCAAGATTTTTGACCTGGTGGGAGATGCTGCCATCGGCCTGACGGAGGACAATCCTTACTGGCTGCTGGAGGAATTTCCACGTATGGGCTTTGAAAAAGTTGACCAGGTGGCGCGGAAACTTGGCATTGGCCCGGATGACAATTACAGGCTTGAAGCAGCTGTCGCCTATGGTTTACGTGCCTATAGTGCTGAAGGTCATGTGTATGCGCCCCTTGACGAGCTTTGCCTTAAAGTCACAGAGTTTCTGGACTCCAGCACCGACCTTGTACGTGATGTGCTGGAAGACATGGCATACTCGGGAAGTGTGCAGATTGCCAATCTTGCAGGAAGTCCGGTAGTTTATTTTTATGGATACTATAAAGCTGAATGTGCAATTGCAGGAAAGCTGGCGGCACTGGCTGATCCTGCCGAGGGTCTGGCACCTGTTGGTGCAGACATTGATGCTCTTATCAGGAAATGTCAGACTGACCGCTGCGTGGAACTTTCAGAGGAGCAGACTGCTGCTGTGAAGAACTCCCTCAGAAGCGGGGTGTCAATAATAACAGGAGGCCCCGGCACAGGTAAAACCACTGTAATCAACGCTCTTCTCAATATTTTCGAAGGCAACGGACACAGGATTGCTGTGGCAGCACCAACAGGCCGCGCTGCAAAAAGGGTTATGGAAACAAGCGGCCGTTTTGCGTGTACGGTTCACCGTTTACTTGAATATTACTACGACGAAGAAACAGGTTACATGTGTTTCGGGCGTAATGCTGCGGAACCTCTGGATGTCAATGCGGTTATCATAGATGAAGCTTCCATGCTGGATCTGATGCTTATGGAAGCACTTTGTGATGCAATTAAACCTGGTACACGTCTCATACTGGTTGGGGATGCTGATCAGCTTCCATCTGTAGGGGCAGGTAATGTTCTGGCGGATCTGATTGACAGCGAGTATTTCTTTACTGCCCATCTGACTGAGATTCACCGCCAGAGCGCAGAAAGCCGCATAGTTACCAATGCACATCGCATCAATCATGGTGACGAGCCATCCTATGGGGGAGATTTTATGCTGGTTCCCGGTGACAAACAGCAGGAAATACTGGAAAAAATCGCTTCCATCGCTGCCAGACATCAGCTCAGCGATGTTCAGGTGCTCACACCTACAAAAAAAGGAATTCTTGGAAGCGTCAATCTCAATGAGCGGCTCCAGCAGGTTTTCAATCCTTCTTCGCCTGAAAAAAGTCAGCTGGAATTCGGAAGCAAGGTTTTCCGTGTCGGTGACCGTGTCATGCAGATAAAAAACAATTACCGCCTTGAATGCAGAGTGGGCGGTGAAACTGTCAAAGGTGTTTTCAACGGCGAAATCGGCATAATCAAAGGTGTTGACAAAGAAATGCGTTCAGTTACTGTACTTTACGACGATGAGCGCTGGGCCGAATACCCATATGTACAGCTTGACGAAATTGAGCTTGCATATGCTGTAACTGTTCACAAAAGCCAGGGGAGCGAGTTTCCTGTGGTTATTCTGCCAATGACCTGGTTTCCGCCGGTGCTTGCAACCCGCAGCCTGCTTTATACAGCAGTAACCCGCGGCAAAAAACAGGTGATTATAGTGGGCCGATCTGATTATCTGGCAGCAATGGCCCAGAACAATCAGAGCAGGAGTCGTAACTCCGGACTCAAAGACCGGCTGACAGGACTTTATCAGATGTTCTGATCTGTGTTTTATTCAAAAGGGGGAAATATGTATTATTTTGAGACTTCGGACAGTCTGCCGGCAAGGGCGGCAGAAGCTGCCCTGCAGTGGTTGTTTCCGATGGCCACTTATTGTCTTTGCTGCGGCAAGTACATAAACGGCAGCCGCAGTTACTGCATCTGCGACCACTGCATTCAGCGTATTACATGGGGGAATGTAGAAATTGACCTGGCAGAGGAAGCCCGCGCTCTTGGAAGACCGTCAGCGCTGGATTCCGCAAGGGCCTGCATGAAATACGGGCTCTATGAACGCCGGCTGATTTTTGACCTTAAATATGACGGGCTCACTTATGTTTCCAGAGCGATTGCAAACATAATGCACGACAGGATAATAACTGACCCGCGGGCAGCTGAAGAACTTTCAGGGATTGATTTCATCGTACCTATTCCGATGCATAAAGAAAAAGAAAAACAGCGGGGGTTTAATCAGGCCGCCAAAATGGCCGGTCACCTTGCGCGGCGCCTTCACCGCCGTCACTTGCCTGATGCCCTGATACGTCAGAAACAGACTGCTGCACAGAGGAGCATTACGGGTCAGGAACGATATGCCAATATGGAAGGGGCTTTCATGGTCAATCCCGCAGAAGCAGCTGAAATTAATGGAAGTAAAGTATTGCTGATAGACGATGTATATACCAGCGGCGCAACTGCTCATACCTGCGCGGCGGTTCTCAGGGAGGCCGGTGCGGCTGAAGTTCATTTTCTGGGGATGGCTACAGGAAATGATTTTGCAGACGGATTTTTTGGACTTGAAAAATTGCGAATAAACAGGTATAATATATAGCGCTGTCCGGGTCTGTGGTTGAAAATCCAGGCCAGGTGCGGGCAAAAGGATCCACGTAAGCTGCAGAGCAAGAGGCCGCAGTGATCATGGCGTACCTTAGAAGTAAGTCCTCCGAAAATCGGGTAAAGGCAAGTGTGGGGGCAAAGACCAGGTCAGCCGGACAGCTATATAAAAAAACAATAATATGGCACAAGCCATATTTTTTTGTATATTTCTGCAAATTAGTATATGCTTTTTACACAACATATGGTATAATATATCCAACATAAGATATAGAGTTTGTACCGTAAGGCACAGACGAGAGGAGGTCATCATATGAAGATTATCGTAACAGGCAAAAACATCACTATCAGTGAAAAAATCCAGGATGCAATTGACAAGAAGTTTGAAAAACTTGGAAAATATTTTGCCGATGACATTCAGGCTAAAGTAGTAATCCACCCTGAAAAGGCAAAGGTTAAGATGGAAGCAACCATCGCAACTAAGGGCACAATTTTCAGAGCGGAAAATGTTTCACAGGATGTATTTGATTGTATCGACATCGTGTCTGAAAAACTCATGACTCAGATGTCCAAATATAAAGGCAAACTGATGAAGAAACAGACAGCTAAAGAATCTATCAAGTTCGAAATGATTCCTGAAGCTGAAGTTCAGGAAGAAAGCAAGGTTGTAAAGACCAAGAAGTTCCAGCTTACTCCTATGACTGTAGATGATGCAGTTTTACAGATGGAAATGCTGCAGCATACTTTCTACGTATTCATCAACATTGAAACAGACGCTGTAAATGTTGTTTACAAGAGAAACGACAATGACTACGGCTTACTTGAAACTGAAAACTAGTATATTTTATGCAATAAAAAACGGCTCCCGCGTGGGGCCGTTTTTTATTATGCCGGAACAGTCTGGAAAGTGTATTGTATTATGGCAAATCAGCCCTGACCGGCACGTTCTGCTTCGCATCACGGGTGTGCTGCAGAGCTTCAAGGTTTATGAGCCTTCTGCGGTCCCATGCAACAAGCTGCGCAGACTTTTCCAGCAGCACACCTTTGTAAAAAGGAGTGAGGGCGTTATAATTGTCTACTAACTGGTCCTCACCTTCACTGCAGTCCAGTGCAAAGGATATTTCACCGATAAACTTTTCGATATCCGGCTCGAAAAACTTTTTCATATCCAGCCTGAAATAACTGGCCACATCGTAAAGAGCTTCTGCATCAGGAGTTCTGTTGCCAAGTTCGTACTGAACATAGGTGGAACGGGTCAGACCTGCAGCAGCGGCCATATCCGACTGACTCAGATTGTTATGAGTTCTGAGAGCCCTGAGATTCCTGCCGATATTTTTCTGGGTAGACACTTTCATTCTTATGCCTCCGTTCTTCTGTTGAATATACACATCCCCCTTATCTTTTCTCTTTCCTTTTTTATCCCTCTACTTATTAGACGGTAAAAAGTGTCGGACGTTACACAAAATGACGAAAAAAGTCGAAAAAATTTCAAAAAAAATCAAAAAAATTACCGGATTTGTCTTTAAGCGTAAAACATCATCCACTGGTTGATGTTGCCCAAAGTTTAAAAAGGCTAACTTTAAGGTGAGAAAAAATTTGAAGGAGTAATGTTATGAACGACAACCTCAGAAAACTCGACCTTAAAGAAATGGGTAAGAGAATCAGAACAAAAAGAGAATATATGAAGATGAGCAGAGAAACACTGGCAGAGCAGCTGGAAGTTTCTCCTCAGTTTATTGCAGACATTGAATACGGCAATAAAGGCGTTTCAATCAAGCGACTTTATGCCCTGAGCCAGATTCTGGGCATATCTGCAGACTACATCCTGGCAGGCGAACGTCCGGATGAGGAAGAAGACAAGGAACTTATGCGTGCCAGAGAAAAGGTTATGGGCATTCTTTGCGACTGTAATGCACAGCAACTGGAAGGAATTGAAAAAATTGCATATATTTATGCTGACGGAGTGCGTATGAAGTAGTATAATATGTAGTATGAACTACAGAAAAGATAAATACGGAAACGACATTTCAGTACTGGGGTTCGGATGCATGCGCTTCAAGCAGACCCTGGGAAAAATCGATATTGATGAGGCAGAACGCGAAATCATGGAAGCATTCTGCAGCGGTGTAAATTATTTTGATACTGCCTACGTATATGGCGGAAGCGAAGCGGCCCTTGGTGAAATTCTTGAAAGGAACGGGATCCGCAGTCAGGTATACATCGCAACCAAACTGCCTCATTATCTGATACGCAGCCTTTCTGCTCTGGAAAAGCTTTTCAATGAGCAGCTGAGGCGTCTGCGTACCGACTATATTGATTACTATCTGATGCACATGCTTACAGACACTGCTACCTGGCAGCGTCTTGTTGACATGGGCATAATTGAGTGGCTGAAGGAAAAACAGGCCAGCGGCAAGATACGCCAGGTGGGATTTTCCTATCACGGCAATTCTGATATGTTCTGCAGCCTTGTAGATGCCTATGACTGGGACTTTACCCAGATTCAGTATAACTACATGGATGAGAATTCCCAGGCAGGAAGAAAAGGGCTGGAATATGCGGCCTCAAAAGGAATGCCGGTGATTATCATGGAACCGCTCCGCGGCGGCAAGCTGGTGAGTCATCTGCCTGAAGAAGCAAAGAAAATATTTGCAGAGTATCCTGAAAAACATACTCCTGCGCAGTGGGCCTTCAGATGGCTGTGGAATCAGCCTGAAGTTACCTGTGTGTTATCCGGAATGAATACCATGGAAATGGTGCAGGATAATGTAAAGACTGCTTCGGAAACTCAGGTGGGCGATCTGGGAGACAGCGAGGAAAAGATGCTGCAGCAGGTTGTAGCGGCCATAAATTCAAAGATGAAAGTGGGCTGTACAGGCTGCGGTTACTGCATGCCTTGCCCGCATAATGTGGACATTCCGGGGACATTTGCAGCGTACAACCGCAGTTTTGCAGAAGGAAAGTACTGGGGGTTCTATGATTACATGATGTGTACTGCTGCCCGCAAAAATTCAACGGCAGCGTCCAACTGCACAGGCTGTGGCAAATGTGAAAAACACTGCCCGCAGGGCATTGCAATCCGTCAGGGACTTCAGCATGCTAAGAAAGCCTTTGAGGGACCGCTTTACAAGGTTATCCGGAAAATATTCAGTATATTTTATTAGGGGGATTTATGAGATTCATTGATATTGAAGAAACAATAAAAAAACGTAAAAGTGTCCGCACATACGACGGGCGTCCTCTGACTGATGCTGACCGTGCGAAGCTGGAAGAAGTTATCGGAGAAATCTGCAGCAGTGAAAGCCCTTTTCCGGGGAAGATAAAGATTACCATACTGGATGCCGGAAGCAGTGCTGAAACTGAAAAGCTGGGCACTTATGGCGTAATCAGGGGAGCCAATACTTTTCTCTGTGTAACTGCTGAAAAGACTGAAGGCGTTATGGAGGCAGTAGGCTATAATTTTGAAAAGCTGGTGCTGGCGGCCACTGAAATGGGTCTTGGCACGTGCTGGATGGCAGGGACTTTTAATAGAAACAGCTTTAAAAATGCCCTTGAAATCGGAGAGAATGAAATCTTTCCTATCATATCGCCTATAGGCTATGAAGCAGAGAAAACAAGCTTTATGGGTAATCTGCTAAGGACTTTCAGCAAGGCCGGAAGCAGGAAAGCCTTTGGTGAGGTGTTCAGGAACGGTGATTTCGCAAATGAGCTGACAGAAGATGAAGCCGGAGAGTATGCCTTTCCTCTTGAAATGGTCCGCCTGGCACCATCGGCTGTGAACCGTCAGCCCTGGAGAGTAGTTATGAAGGACGGCAATTTCCACTTTTATAAAGAAATCATGGCGGGCGGTAAAGTCTCACTGGATCTTCAGAGCCTTGATGTTGCCATCGGAGCCTGCCATTTCCATCTTGCGGCGGAGTCCGGAGGACTGGCAGGAAAATTTGTAAAAGAAAAACCGGAGGTTAAAGCACCGGCCGGTATGGAATACATGTTTACATGGAAAACTGAATAAGTGAACAGACAAAGGCTCCTGCTTGTTGTAAGTCAGGAGCCTTGTTGTTTACATTACCATCTGGATAAATGTCCAGAGAAGTTTAGCACCGTAGAAGATAATGATTATACCGCATACGATATTGATCAGGCGGAGTGTCTTGTCGTTAAACTTTGCGCTGAAAAGTGAAATGATTGTGGAAACACCTGTGAACCAGAGCACCGATGCACTTGCGAAACCTGCGATGAAGAAAAGATCCATTCCTTCAGGCAGTGTAGCCTTGAATGCACCCAGCATCATGGAACCGTCGATGAGTGCCTGTGGGTTGAACCATGTAACTACGCAGGCAGTAGTAACTACTTTTGCAAGAGGTATGTCTACCTTGGTGCTGGTATCCAGCGTAGCATCTGAGCGGACGAGACCCAGACCAATCCACATTACGATTACGCTTCCCACAAGAAGAACTGCCTTTTCCAGCAGCGGTGATGCTGACATAATAGCACCTGCTCCAAGGAAACATGCCAGGCCGAGAGTAACGTCAAAGAAAATTACAATGAGTGCAGTCATATATACTCTTTTGCGCGGCTGAGTAAGTGCAGTGTTGATTACAAACATGTTCTGGACACCGATAGGGGCAACATATGCCAGACCCATGGTAAGTCCCTGAAGATAGATATCCATATTTTTCTCCTTAAAAATTTACTTGCTCTTTTTTTATTACTTGGTATAATTGTAATATCTTTATGACTGAAATGCAATAGCGCAAAATAAAATGAGCAAGTAATAAAAAACTTACCAGGGGGTGCTGTATGATAGAAACTCACTACGAATGTCCGTGTCTGGAAAAATGTCCGCTTAACTACACTATGTCAATTATCGGCGGCAAGTGGAAAATGCAGATAATCTGTGCACTGAACAATCAGGGAACTTTGCGGTATAATGAACTGCGCCGCAAACTTGACGGGATATCCAATACAGTTCTTGCTAATTCTCTTAAAGAACTGGAAGAACAGGGACTGGTTGTTCGTACTGAATATCTGGAAGTACCTGTAAGGGTGGAATATTCCACAACTGAAATGTGTGATAAACTGATGCCTATTCTGGAACAGCTCAGCCAGTGGGGAGAAGAAATGATGGGGGGTAACAGAATGAAACTGATATCATGGAATGTAAACGGTCTCAGAGCCGTTATGGGAAAAAACTTTATGGAGTTTTTCAACGAAATAGATGCAGATGTTTTCTGTCTGCAAGAGACCAAACTTCAGGCCGGACAGATTGAAATGGACCTGCCGGGATACCATCAGTACTGGAATTATGCTGACAAGAAGGGATACTCCGGCACTGCAATCTTCACCAAGAAAGAACCTCTGTCAGTGGCTTATGGTATCGGCATTGATGAACATGACCACGAAGGCCGTGTGATTACACTTGAGTTTGAAGATATTTATGTAGTGACTGTCTACACACCTAACTCTCAGGACGAACTTAAGCGTCTAGAGTACCGCATGAAGTGGGAAGACGATTTCCAGGCTTATATTAAAGGACTTGAAGTGTCAAAACCTGTGGTTTTCTGCGGCGACCTCAATGTTGCTCACAAGGAAATAGACCTTAAAAATCCTAAGACAAACCGAAGAAATGCAGGTTTTACTGATGAAGAACGAGGCAAGATGAGTCAGCTTCTTGATGCTGGCTTCATTGATACTTTCAGATATTTTTATCCTGATCAGGAAGGAATCTACTCCTGGTGGTCATACCGGTTCAAAGCCCGTGAAAAGAACGCCGGATGGAGAATTGACTATTTCATAACTTCAGGTTCGCTGGCTGACCGTCTGGCCGGTGCGAAGATTCACACCGGTGTTTTCGGCTCAGACCACTGTCCGGTGGAACTGGAACTTAAGGAGGCACAGTAATGAAGAAAATAGGTTTTATAGGCATGGGAAACATGGCCCGCGCACTTGCAGAAGGTTTTATTGCTTCAGGAAAAGTTTCAGCTGAGGATATCCTTGCATATGCTCCGAACCAGCAGAAACTGGCTGCCAATGCTGAAAAGATCGGTTTCGTACCTTGCAGCAGTCTGACCGGAATGGCGGAAGCATGTGACACGCTGATTATGGCCTGCAAACCTTATCAGATAGAAGGCGTCATTGAAGAACTGGGCGATGTACTGGAAGGAAAAACTTTGATTTCTGTTGCTGCAGGCTGGAATTTTGACAAGTACGAAAAGTACCTTCCTGAATGTGTGGCTGTCCAGTACATTATGCCGAATACGCCGGTGTCAGTGGGTGCAGGCACAATACTGCTCGAAGAAAAAAACACTCTGGCTGAAGATGACAGGCAACAGCTGAAAGACCTTCTTGAAAGTGTGGGCGGCTGGGTTGAACTTCCAAGCCATCTGATGAATGCAGGCATGGCAATTTCAGGCTGCGGGCCTGCTTTCTTCGATATGATTATTGAAGCTATGGGAGACGGTGGTGTAAAAAATGGCCTGCCTCGGGAAAAAGCCTACCGGCTGGCAGCAAGTACCATGGAAGGTGCTGCAAAACTTTTTATGGAAAGCGGGATTCATCCGGGACAGCTTAAAGATCAGGTCTGCTCCCCTGGAGGAACTACAATACGCGGGGTTGCGGCTCTTGAAGAAGCCGGAGTGCGTTCTGCATTTATTAAAGCAATTGATAAAATTTTACTTGAGTAAATCTGTAAAAAGTGGTATAATTACCACAACGGCAGGTTGATGCGGTATCTGCTGAAATCAAATGAAAGAGTGAGGTACAGACCAATGGACTATAAAGGAACAAAAACAGAAGCTAATTTATGGGCTGCGTTCGCAGGCGAATCACAGGCCAGAAACAAATATACATATTTTGCAAGCGTAGCTAAGAAGGAAGGCTACGAACAGATTGCAGCAATTTTCTCCGCTACAGCAGATAACGAAAAAGAACACGCTAAAATGTGGTTCAAGGAACTTGGAGAATTAGGGGATACAGCTCAGAACCTGCTCCACGCTGCAGAAGGCGAATACTACGAATGGACTGACATGTACGATACATTTGCTAAAGAAGCTGAAGAAGAAGGCTTCACAGCACTCGCTGCAAGATTCAGAATGGTAGCAGCAATTGAAAAGACTCATGAAGAAAGATACAGAGCACTGCTTAAGAATGTTGAAATGCAGGCCGTATTCGAAAAGGCTGAAGAAACCATCTGGGAATGCAGAAACTGCGGACACCTTGTAATCGGACCTAAGGCTCCTAAGGTATGTCCTGTATGCGTACACCCACAGGCTTACTTCGAAGTAAGAAAAGAAAACTATTAATTTTAACTTGAGGCATTCAGGCTCCTGCGACGGCAGGGGCCTTGCTTTTTACTGAATGTTTTTCGCGGCGGTTTTGTGGTAGTTTTATGGCGGTTTTCATTTTCGCGTGTTTGTTTTCTGTGGGAAAACATTACGGCCCGTTTGAAAAACATTCATAAAAATGTATTAAAACTAAGTCGGTACTGGCGTCGAAAAAAGGAGAACCTTAACGAAAAGTGTTGGAAATACTGGCGGATTGGATAGCTACAATCAAGAGTCATGTGATTACGCACCTGGAACTTATAATTTGCAGGGTAAAAAAGGAAAATGTTTTCTTGAAATAGATTTTTACTGTCCAAAAGAAAACGGGCAACATTCAATAATGAAAAATAATATACATAAAGTGAATTAATATACAACATAAGAGGAAATTACATTATGAGCAAAGGTTTTTTGGAAACGCCAATGGGAACTCTTGAAATCATGGCAGAAAGCGGTAAAATAACAGGTGTTGAACTGCTGCGTGGAAAGGCAGAGTGTGTGGAAGAATTTACAGATGAACTGGATTGCTCCGAAATTATGAAGGCAAAAAAACAGCTCACTGAATATTTCGATGGCAATCGACAAACTTTCGACCTGAATATTGAACTACGCGGCACAGACTTTCAGGTGGCGGTATGGAATGTACTTATGACCATTCCTTACGGACAGACCATGAGTTACGGCCAGGTTGCGGCAGCGGCAGGAAAGCCGAAGGCGCAGAGAGCTGCAGGCAGCAATATCGGAAAGAATCCTTTGCTGATAGTGGTGCCGTGTCACAGAGTGATAAGCGGAGACGGAAGCCTGGGCGGTTTCAGCTCGGGGATTGAAAATAAAATTATTCTGCAGAAAATTGAGAATATAGATATTATAAAGAGAGGTAACCGATAAGAGATGAAAAAAGAAGTATATAACATGCCGAGCAGATTTGATGTATATAACGTGGACATGAACAGGATGGCACGTCCGGCAGGAATGCTGCGCAAGATGCAGGAGTGCGGCGACTACCAGATGACGCTGGAAAGACCATCATACGATGAGCTTCTTGACGAAGGCAAGGCTTTTATGCTCAGCCGCCTGGATCTGGTAATTCACGATGACATAGCAATGAACGAGCCGGTACAGGTTTATACCTGGCCATGTCCCAGCACCAGAGCGACTTTCCTGAGAAATTATATGATTAAAAAGGGTGATGAAATTGCTGCGGAAATTTCCAGTCAGTGGACAATGGTAAACACCAAGACCCGCAAAATCATGAAGGTTGATGAAGTGGACCTTACAAATTACACCCACGACGAGTACAAGGAAGTGCTCACATCTGCCAAGATGCGTATTACGAAAGAACAGACAGAAGCCATGGAAACGGTGGGCGAAAAGCAGGTTCTGCTCAGCGACTGCGACTACAACTGCCATATGAACAACACATATTCTCTGGACCTGCTCTGCGATTACATTCCGGAGCTTTATGACGGCAAGTACAGGGTTTCATATGTGCGTATTCACTTCGGCAACGAAGCCCCTATGGGAACCAAGGTTACTATCAGACGCATGAAGACTGAAGACGGCGTGTACCTTTTCCAGACATTCAGGGAAGACGGCCAGCTCAATGTAGAGGCTGAGATTGGAATCACAACCAGATAATTAACCATACAAGAAAAGGGATCACCGGATGAGGTGACCCCTTTTAAAGTGCAGTTATTCAATTGATTTCAGCGACTCGGTCATGCTGATTTTCTGGAGTCTGAAGTACATTGCGAAGTTTACAATCCCTGCAAATATGAATGTCATTACTACAGCATAAATATAGCTGGCAGGAAGGACATGAATGTCGAAATACATCAGGTCAATCTTTACCTGACCCATTACGAACTGATTCAGCCAGGTTCCAAGAGGCAGGCCCACCAGGGCGGAAACTGCTGTGAGCACCAGGTTTTCCCTGAAAACATAGGCTGATGTTTCGTTAGGGTAGAAACCGAGAACTTTGATGGTTGCGATTTCTCTGATTCGCTCGGTAATGTTTATGTTGGTCAGGTTGTAGAGCACGATGAAAGCCAGGGCACCTGCGCAGATAATAACCAGCAGGATTACTGCATTGAGGCCTTCAAGTGTGGTTGCGATACGGTCCTTGAAGTCCATGGTAACTGAAACGGCAGCAACATTGTCTGCGTTCATCAGCTTGGCACCATCACCATGCGGGTCTTCTACTTTGCCGTCTTCGCCAGGGATACCCTTGACGAAAGCCGCGTTGGTTTCCAGGTCGCCGTAAAACTCTTCATAAGTTTCGTCGTTGATATAGAAGTAGTTATTTACATAGTTTTCGCAGATGGCAGTGATTTCGGCTGTGATTTCACGCTTGTCGCTGTCGAAAACTGTCAGGTCATCACCTATGTCAAGCTTCATCATACGTGCCAGGTTGGTGTTGATAATGCACTCACCCTTGGCAGGATATTCAATAGGGATGCCGTCTTCTGTGTGCAGGTCGATGAACTTTCCGACAGGGTCATCATTTTTTGCTACCACCATGTTGACGGTTTTGATTGAGTTGTTGGCCTGGGCATCAACGGAAATAGTATAAAGGAAAAGGGCATCAGACACGGTGTCAGTGTTTTCTGCAAGGAATTCGGCCTTTTCGTCTTCGTTTATGTCTTTGTCAAAAGTTACAGTATAGTCTACAAAGTAGATTTCGTCGTACTGGGAAGGTACAACCGTCTTGATTGTATCACCGATACCGAAACCGGTAACCAGCAGGGCAGTGCAGCCGCAGATTCCAAGCACCATCATGAAAAATCTCTTCTTGTAGCGGAAAATATTTCTCATGGAGACTTTGTGCAGGAACGGCAGGCGGTCCCAGATAAAGTGGATTCTTTCGAGAAGAATTCTCTTGCCCAGAGCCGGAGCCTTAGGCCTGATAAGCTGTGCAGGAACTTCGGAAAGTTCTCTGTAACAGGAGTACATGGTAGCACTGAGGGCACATACCAGTGCGACTGCAATGCAGGCGCCGCCAACAACCCAGTTGAGCACGAAGGTCAGCGGTGCAAAGCCGTACATCATATTGTAGGCTACCCAGATTACATAAGGGAACAGGTAAGAACCAGCAAAGAATCCGGCGATTCCGCCCATCAGAGCTGCGCTGGAGGAGTAGAAAATGTATTTTCCAAGAATCTGTCCTTTGCCGTAGCCCAGAGCTTTGAGAACACCAATCTGGGTTCTCTGCTCATCGACCATTCTGGTCATTGTGGTCATTACCACGAGGGCAGCCACTATGAAGAAGAATACCGGAAAGACCTTGGAAAGACCAGCCACAATGGCAGTGTCACTGTCAAAGCACACATAGCCTATATTGGTATCGCGGCCCAGAACATATGTATCAGGGTTTTCGATATCCTCAATCTCGTCGCGGGCATCATCAAGCTCTTCTTCTGCATCGGCAAGTTCCTTCTTTGCATCTGCAATTTCACGTTTACCGTCAGCAATTTCTTTTTTGCCGTCAGCAATTTCCTTTTTACCGTCAGCAATTTCTTTTTTAGCATCTTCGATGGCCGCAAGGCCTTCTTCGACTTCGCGTTCGCCATCTTCTATCTGCAGCCGGCCATCTTCCAGCTCTGTCCATGCTGCTTCAAACTGAGCATCAGCTTCTGCTTTTGCAGCTTCATACTGGGCGTAGTACTGAGCATAGAAAGGTGTGCCTTTGGCAGGTTCGAAACTTGCAAGAAGTTCATCCAGCTGAGCATAGGCATCGGCCTTTTCCTGGTTGTACTGAGCAAGACCTTCTTCATAGTCAGCGCGTGCTTTTTCAAGATCAGCACGGGCATCATCAAGTTTCTGCTCGTTTTCTGCAAGTTCGTCTTCGCCATCTCTGAGCTTCTTTTCAGCATCTTTAAGTTCACGCTCGCCGTCTGCCAGCTCTTTTTCAGCATCGGCAAGCTCGATTTTGGCGTCTGCCAGCTTTTCTTCGGCTTCTGCAAGTTCTTCATTTGCTTCGGTCATGATATCGTCATAGCGGCCGTTTGCACTGTTTTCAAGAGCAGTTTCGAGAGGCTTTTCCATGGCATCTGCTACATCGTTATATTCGTCGCTGAAAATTTCACCGCCGGCGTCTGCATCCACATACATTTCGGTGTAGTAGTCAGCATCCCATCCATCTTCAGGAAGAAGAAGGAAAAAGGCTACGCTGCCGCTGCCCAGAGAAGTGGAACCGCGTTCGTAGTTCATGTAGAGCGGTGACTGTGCGGTACCCGAAATGGTATATTCTTTGTAAGCCAGTATTTCATCAGCGTCTTCATCGCTGTTTGTCTTTACAATGGTAATTGTACGTCCGACGGAGTCTTCGCCGAAATAAATTGAATCTGCGAGACACTCATTGCCGTTTTCGGGCATTCTGCCGGATACAAGTACAGGTGTATTGATTCTGTCATTTATGGTGTGAAGTTTGGCAACGGCTTCACCCTCACTGCGGGAAACGGTGACCACTGCATCCTGTGACCATGAACCGGCAGCATGATTTACACCGGCAACTGCGGCTATTTCATCTATGTTTTCGTCTTCGAAACCCAGGGTGGAAATCAGCTGGAAATCGAAGAGGTTGTTTTCTTTTAAATATTTATCCCCCGTTACCACAAAGGCTTCTCTTGAGACTTTCAGGCCTGTAAAAAAGCCTACGCCCAGAGCCACAATGGCCAGGATTGCCGCCCAGCGGCTGAAGCTGCCGTGGATTTCCCGGAAGGTGGATTTTCGCATCATGTTCTTCATCAGTCATCCAGCCTTTCTACCATTCGATGTTTTCAACAGGAGTTTTGTTTTCGTTGAGTTCCACAGAAGACACGGTACCGTTCTTTACATGGATGATGCGGTCTGCCATAGGCGCAATGGCCAGATTGTGAGTGATGATTACAACGGTCATGCCGGTTTCGTGGGCTGTATCCTGCAGGAGCTTGAGAATTGCCTTGCCTGTGTTATAGTCAAGAGCACCGGTTGGTTCGTCGCAGAGAAGGAGCTTGGGATTCTTGGCAAGAGCACGGGCGATTGCCACACGCTGCTGCTCACCGCCGGAAAGCTGGGCAGGAAAGTTGTTAAGTCTGTCAGCCAGACCGACTTTTTCAAGAGCTTCACGGGAGTCCATAGGGTTTTTGCAGATCTGGGTTGCCAGAGAAACGTTCTCCACAGCAGTCAGGTTCTGGACCAGATTGTAGAACTGGAAAACGAAACCGATTTCATGGCGTCTGTATGTAGTCAGCTCTCTGGCTGAATAGCCGGAGATTTCGCTGCCATCAAGGTAAACATGGCCTTCAGTAAGCGAGTCCATGCCGCCCAGAATGTTGAGGAGAGTGGTCTTACCGGCACCGGAAGGTCCGACGATAACGCAGATTTCTCCTTTTTCTATTTCAAAAGATGCATCGCGGAGCGCGTCAATAGTCACTTCGCCCATCTGATAAGTCTTTTTTACATGTTCGAATTTTACAAAAGACATTCGTACTTCTCCTTTAAGTATCGGGATATTTTGTTTGTGCTCAATATGTCTGCACAATAGGATTTGAGCGGTTTCCGCAGGAGCGGTAAATGTCGGCTGATTAAGAAGCGAATGTGAGCAGCTAAGAAATCGGCACTGTCTGAGCCAAAGGCGAGTTTGCCGGTTTCTCTGCAAACAGAGCTTTGTATCACTGCCGACACCCGCGACGAGGACTTAGCGAAAGTCCTGATTGGGTAGGCATATTGAGCACAAATGAAATAATCTGTAATTTAACGGCAAATATTATACCATATTCAGCCGCTCTTTAAAAGGAAAAGTCTGTGCTTCCAGGCAGAAAAAAGAGTAAAAAAACTTAAAATCAGCATTATGAAAACAATCGGTGCTGTATACAGACCGGAAACAGCCGGGAAGGAAGCAAGAAAAGCGACAGGAAAGGCGGCAATCATTCCAACGCATGCAGCTGCGGAATTCATGGCAAGGTGTCTCCGGAAGCTGACAACATCAGAAAGATAATATGTCAGAACAGGTATGATTACCAGCATTCCTGACAGCAGGAGGCCGCAGGCGAAACGGCCTGCATAAAGAAGGCTTACCAGGCTGTTTCCGTGAGCAGTGACGGCTGCAGCAAGTTCCCCAAGAAAGATCATAAGAATGCAGCCGCTGTAAACACTTTTATTGTCGGAAATAAGTCCGGCTGTCAGCGGACCCAGGATAATACCGGCAATAAAGAATGAATCCAGAGAAACAAAGAAGTCGAATGGAACATCTTCAGGCATAGTGAGGCAGGAAATAAAACCTGCAAATCCTGTGGCCGCTGCAAAAAACATGGTTTTGTGACAGCAGCTGCGGCGTACTGGTGTTGAAGGTTCAATATGTGCCGCAGGCAGGACGAAAGGTTCTTCGAGAAAGAACAGTGTACCTGAAAGTGCAGAGATGGCAGATAAAAAAAGGTAAAGGTAAGTATTCCTTTCCATAATCAGACCATAAACTGTGCCAAGTGCAAGAGAAACAGTCCATACTGCTGCAAGCAGCAGGGTCTTGCTGGCGCGGAACCAGCCGATGATGGTACATGGGGGCAGGTTCAGCGCCAGCCCGCCGGCCGCCAGCCCGGTCAGAAAGGCGGCCGGAAGGTTTTCTGCGCTGGAAGCGCAGAAAAAAGACCCTGCGCATGCGAGCACAGCGGCAATGCTTGTCCGGAGTCTGAAGTTAAGAAGCTCTGAACAATAGTGCCACAGTGGAATGCCGGCGAGCAGACCGGAC
>JAFSCP010000037.1 GCA_017436705.1 Bacillota bacterium | reverse complement strand
GCAATCCTGCGATGAAAGGAGGAAAAAATAGTGATTAATAGATTGCAGAGCAAACATAACATGAGAAAGCTAGTTTCAATATTTCTAATAATTACTATAATAATGTGGGGGATGACATTCCCTGCAAATGCAGAAACCATAACAGAAGATAGTGGTATCAGAACTTTCGTGTATAACGACGGAACACTTCTGGTAAACGTGCCAATAGAGAGCCAGATTGAAATGGCCAATCTTCACGGTGGCGTTTTATATATGTATGGAGAAGTAACGGCGGAAGAAGAGCCTGAGTTTGGTTCAGGACTCGTACTTTCTCCAATGGAAGGGAATATGCCAGCGGAAGAACAGAGCGGGTCAGAAGAAACTCCTGATGATATTCTCCCGGGTGACGGAACCACCGACGAAGCCGGGGATACATCCGGAGAAGGAAATAGCGGGGATCCTGAAGGAGACGGCACAAATTCTGGCGACGAAACTTCGGGTGATGGCACCGGTACAGAGGATCCATCTACACCTTCTGACAATCCTTCAAGTGAAAATTCTGAAAATGAAGAAGGTAAAGAAGGAGGAAATAACGATGAAGATATCTCAGGGGGAACTTCCGGAGAATCTTCCGGTACAAAATCTGAAACTACTGAAGGAACGGAGGCTGACGTAGATCAAGGCGTAGAGCCAGGCACCAGCCAGGGAGAATCTTCTAGTGAAAAAACAGATACTGAGACCAGCGGGGGCCAAAGCAGCCAGCCAGATAGCAGCGACGCAGGAAAGACACCTGCAGATAATACCGGAAGTGATGATGCTCAAAGTCAAGAAGACACTACTCAGACCTCCGCAAATGCAGGAGCTGAAGTGCTTCAGCCTGAAGAAACAGAGAATGAAATCATCGAAGCGGACGTTCCCGATGAAACGATAGCAGCGCCGGAAGAAGAGATTTCAGTATATGAAGAGTCTGCTGATGCACAGGCAGAAAATACTCTCGTAATTGGTGAAGAGCAGGCAGAGCAAAATCAAACGATTGCAGTTGTCGCAAACATCAGCCCGGCAAGCGACCTTGACTTCAGCGTATCCGAAAGTCTTATGATGTCTTCTATCGGAACAACTACAGCACTTACAATACCAGACCTTGTTATAACCAACAACAGTGAAACGATACCATTAAAGGTAACAAGCATTTCGATTTCTGGAGCGTCAGGCTGGAGCCTTGTAGCTGCAGATACCGATTTCGAGGCACTTGATGTTGACTGCAGACAAATGGGATTTACCATTGCAGGAAGTCACGACTTCTCAACGGGACCTTATGATGAATGCGGAAATGTATATGCAGGGAAAAGCCGAAGCTTAAGTATAAGCGGAAATGCAGCGCCTGTATCCCAGGACATGACAACGCATCTGGCAAATATGGTTGTGACCGTGACAGGAATTAGTGAAATTCAGTTTACTCTGTATGACAGGGACACAGCGACGCAGGAAACACACACAGCCTTAGAGGGAATGACCTGGGGCGAATGGATTGAGAGCGATTACAGCGGGGGAACATTTACCACAACAACACCAAATGAAGATACATACATTCTGTATGATAAACGTTTTAATATTTATCACACTTATCCTACAAAAGATAATAACTACACGACAATCTACGCATTGATACAAGATGTTATAATAGAAGGCCATCAATATATATATGACAGCGATGCAGTGTAACACGTAGACATAAAGCCGGTATATTTTCATATACCGGCTTTATACTTTCGACATGGGCGCCTTCTGATTGGACGCCGATGAGGGAAGTATCCCTAAAGGAAAAAGGAAAACCTTTTCCATAAAAAATAGAGGGTTAACCCTCAGAAAGGAAAGAAAGCGTATGAAAAAGTTAATGTCTTTACTTCTGATTGCAATTCTTGTAATCTCAGCAACTTCAATGTGCTTTGCAGCAACCACTCTCGGGCCGCAGTCACCAATTCCAATTGAAGTTACAGTTCCGGCAATCGGTACTTCTTCAGGCGGCACGGGCGGTTCTTCCGGTACAGGTGTAGACCTTTCTATTACCGAAAAGGTTACAATTGCTTCTACGGCAGGCTCACCGGTTCTTCAGTTTGGCGACATCGTTGTTACCAATCATGCAAATACCGGTCAGCTTAAGATTGCCAAAGTTGAAGTAACAGCTGCCAACGGTTGGACAATCAAACCTGATTCTGAGTCCTATTTCAAGAACTTAAAATCAAACACAAAAGAAGTTTCAATCGTGGCTGACGGAGTTCATGACTTCAGTGAAGGACCATACATCCTGGGAGAAACGAAGCTTGTAAAACCGGACGACGGCGAAGCAACAATTACATTCTCTGGCCATATCGGTACATTCACGAAGGCTGAAACCCACACAGTAGCCCATGCGGTTCTCACAATTGAGGCTTACTAAAGGAGGCATGGCCTCACATCCCCAAAGATATAACAAGGAATGAGAGTCCTATGTTATATAAAAAATTTTATTTAGGGCATAGACCCAGAAAGGAAACAAAAATGAAAAAGATCTTATCTCTGATTATGGTAGTAGCATTATTATCCACATGCTCTATCGGTATGGCGTTTGCAAACGAAACAACAGCAGGCGGCAAGACAGTACCTGTAGAACTGACTGTTCCTGCAGTAAGTGATTCTGGGATTGAATTTACTATCAGTGAAAAAATCACTATGACTGCAGCTGCAAACTCCACAACTCTGACAGTCAGCGACCTGGTTGTTGAAAACCTGAAGGAAGTTGGGGTGTTAGACCTCACATCTGTTAAGGTAACTGCAAGAGAAGGCTGGACAATCAAGGACAACACTGCAGACTACTTTAAGACAGTTAAGGCTGACACTAAGGAATTTGGTCTTTCTTGCGGTACACACGATTTTGCAACTGCTGCAGAATTAGCTTTCACAGACAAGCAGATCAACCCACAGGGACAGCAGACTGTAAGCTTCACTGGTAACATCGGTACATTCACAGTTGCAGCAACTACTATGGTAGCTGACGTTGTGGCAACTATCGCTGTCTACTAAAAACATCTTAAGGGATACCCCTTAAAAAAGAATAGCAGGGGAAGGACATCCTTCCCCTTGTTATATTAAAAAAATCAAACAGGGCATAGACCCGGAAAGGAAATTAAAATGAAGAAAATTTTATCCTTAATCATGGTAGTAGCTTTATTATCTACCTGCTCTATCGGTATGGCATTTGCAGCTGAAGGTTCCACATCTCAGGGCAACACAGTTCCTGTAACTCTGTCCGCTCCAGCTCTTGGCGACGATGCTGGTATCGACTTTACAATCTCTGACTCCATCACTATGGCAGCATCCGCAGGCACTACTGCACTGACTATCTCCGACCTGGTAATCACAAATAAGGCTACAGTTGGTCAGTTAAGCGTAGATT
>JAFSCP010000036.1 GCA_017436705.1 Bacillota bacterium | reverse complement strand
GGTACAATATCGAAATGCAGGTTGCCCGCGAGGAAGACCTGCCTCAGCGCGGCCGCTACTACTCTGCTGCCATTGATGTGGCGCATCTCGAAAAAGGCAGGCCCTACGGAGATCTTAAACAAAGCTTCGTAATATTTCTCTGCCGTTTTGACTATTATAATCAGGGAGAGGCAGTGTACGCCTTCGAACGGATTGACAAAAGATTACAGTTGCCATGCGGCGACGGTTCGTATATTATAATATTAAATACAAAATGTGCGCAGGAGAAGGTACCGCAGGAACTGCAAGGATTATTCCACTACATAAATACCGAGGAAGTTGATGAAGGTGACTGGTTTGTGGAAATGATACATCAGATGGTTCTCAGGTACCAGAGCGACGAGGAGGTGGCAAACATGGCTACACTTGAAGAAGAATATTTGAGAAAGAATACACTGGCAGAACGTAAGGGGCGTGCAGAAGGTGAAGAGCGTGTAAACAAGCTCAATAAGTTACTTGTTGAAGCTGGAAGAACAGACGATTTACAAAAGGCTATAGTTGATTCGGAATACCAACAGGCTCTTTTCAAAGAATTTGGTCTGTAAGGTACCGGACGTGTAGATGAAGCGGTTCATGCAGCGGAGGATGCAGAATTTCAGAAGCAACTTCTGGAAGAGTTTGGTTTAGCAGAGGATTCCGGTGACATAATATAATCTGAAAGAATTAAATAAGGTTTGTTAAAATCAGTAATAGCAATTATAATCTATAGTTTTAAAATATTACCTATGAACTGAGGTGCATGGTATACTTGTGTAAACAGGTGTATTATGCACTTTTTTTAGGAGGAGAGAGCATGTATGAAATAGTTTTCCGCGATACCCACGAGGGAATGGCGGTTCCGCAGTATAATGAATATCTTTGTTTTATGAGTCACGGCAGTAAAGTCTTTGGCCGTGTGAGAGTTCCTGCACGTAAGGATGATGACGCTCTTTGTCCGGTAGTTATCCTTTTCCATGGACATCCGGGAGGGGACAGAATGGCTGATATGGCGCATTTTCTCCGCGAAGTGGGTTACGCTACCATATCTTTCTCATATCGCGGTCTGTGGGGAAGCCACGGGTATTACTGCATGTCCCATAATATAGAAGATGCTTTTTCTGTAACAGAGTGGGTAAGAGAGAATGCAGAAAGACTACATTTCGATCCTGAGAGAATTTATCTTTTTGGCCACAGCATGGGCGGATTTTCAGTGCTCAATGCAGTTGCTGACGGCCTGAAGGTAAGGGGCGTAATCGTCATGGCTCCGTGCAATCTGGGCTACACTTACCTGTACAATCAGGAAGAATTTCTGGACCTTATGGAGTGCAAGTCAAATGGATATTTCAATCTTCCGTCAGACGATTATATGGAGCAGGATACTGCTAAGAACGCTGAAAAATGGCACTTTTCGAACCTTGTTCCGAGACTGGATAAGTCCATACCATACCGCATCATCGGCGCGGCTAAGGACGCTACCACACCACCTAAGGCACATGTGTATCCTATGTATGAAAAAATGGTTGAAAACGGTTATGATGTAGAGTATATTGAACTTAATGACGGACACATGTTCCCTGAATCAAGAGTTCAGCTGGCATGCAGAGTGATACAGTATATCAATGAAATGGAGGAACGACATGGAAACTAAAGAGAAATTCGTACCGACAGCCCAGGGGCTTGTTGACTATTGCCTTGAAATGATGAAAACACCTCACCTTTATGTGTGGGCAGGCAATGGTGAATATGTAACTACTGAACTTATCAAACATTTTGCTGAAAAGTACCCGGACTGGTACACACCGGAAAAAACAGCGGTAAGACTTACTCTTGCTGACAAAGGCCTCCGTGGCTGGGACTGTTTCGGCTTGATTAAATCATATATATGGAACGACTATCATCAGGACAATACTGAATGGTATATTGAGTCCTTCGACAAGAGCACAAGAGAGCTTTTCCAGTGGTCGGAAGAAAAGGGTGAAATTGATACAATTCCTGATATTCCAGGTATCTGCGTGTGGAAACCTGGACATGTAGGTGTATATATAGGCGAGGGCAAGGCCATTGAGATGACCTGTGGATGGCATGCTACTGACATCACTCACACAGTGGGCGGTATTCAGATTCTTCCGCTTGAAGAAGGCGGCTGGACTCACTGGCTCAAGTGCCCATACATCCAGTATTAAGCAGTAGAAGGAGGAATTTACTATGAAAATTACTTTTTTAGGCGATATTATGGCAGAACCGCCTGTACTTAAGGCAGCTAAAAAACGTGACGGAAGCTATGATTTCCGCGGCGTGTTCAAATATGTAAAACCACTTCTGGAAGAATCCGATTATGTTATCGGAAACCTTGAAACTCCTCTTGCGGGGGAAAAGGCCGGTTACAGCGATACACATCTTTGTTTCAATGCTCCTGATGAATACGCTGATGCGCTCATTGATGCGGGGATTGATGTGGTTTCAACTGCAAATAACCATACTTTTGACCGTGGATATGATGGAATGGAAAGAACAATCCTTGCTCTTGACGAAAAGGGCCTTGCTCATACAGGATCTTTCCTGCCAGGTACTGAGCGTCCGGAAGCTCATTATGCAGAAGTTGACGGAACTAAAATCGCGGTAATTGCATATACATACGGCACAAACTACGAAGGCAGCGGCGGCGACTGTCTGGCTGAAGGCGAATACGAAGGCACAGTTAATCTGCTCTGCCATCAGGCGGCAGATACATACCTTCCTGGCGTGTACCGCGGAAGCGACTGGGTAGACAATCTTTTTGACAAAATTAATTTTGTAAAGGATGCCAATGTTCCGGGTAAGATTAAAAAAGCAATCGGTATGACTGCTACATATTCCCGCCACGATGACAACCTTGAAGGAAAAACTGACACTGAATATGTGCAGCAGTTCCAGGATGATATCCGTAAGGCCAAGGAAAAGGCTGACCTGGTGCTTTTCTATCCTCATGTGGGCGGCCAGTTCAACGAAAAGCCAGGTGCTTTCTCTGAATACGTAGTGCAGAAGGCTGTGGAAGCAGGTGCAGATGCTGTAATTGCACATCACTCTCACATCCCTCAGAAGTCCGAGTGGGTCGGTGATGTTCCTGTATCATACTGTCTGGGCAACTTCAACATGAACCCTCGTTCATACCTTGCAATGCCTGAAATTCTCACAGATTACGGCTATGCAATGCACCTTTATGTAGAAGACAAGAAGATTGTAAAGGCAACATTCTCCATGATGAAAAATCATGTAAGCCGCGACGGCCAGATTGCTTCCTATCCTGTGGACCAGCTTCATAAGAAACTGAAGACTAAGAAGGCCAAGGCTGCGCTTGAAAAAGATATCCAGTACTTATATGCCCGCATTACAGGCCACAAACTCAAAGGCGAACTGATTCAGAAGGAGTACGAGTTATAACAGGCAGGGAGAAAGGTAATGAGAAATATTCAGATTGAAGATTTTCTTGATTTTAAATATGTGAGCAGACCGGGATTTTCGCCTGATGGCAAAAAGGCTGCTTATATAGTGCAGCAGGCTGGCCTGGAGGGCAATAAATATCTGGGAGACATTTATCTGCTCGACATTGAAACCGGCGAAAGCTCTAAGCTTACTGAGGCAGGCAATGTAAAAACTTATTTATGGACTGAAGATGGCCGGTTGTTCTTCCCGGCAGCAGGTGAAGGCGAGCAGCAGCAGTGGTACTCTGCACTGGAAGAGGAATGTTCTGAGCATGTATTTACGCTGCCTTTCAAGGCAAAGTCAATTGTGGAGGCAAGCCAGGGAAAATACGTATTTATGGCGACTTTCGACAATAATGCAGGTGAACCGGAACATGAAGGATATGAAGTTTTCGAAGAAGCTCCTTTCTGGGAAGAGGGCGGTTCATATACCTCCGGAAAGCGTAACAGACTCTGGACTTATGACAGTAAATCAGGGGAAACAGTGCCTGTAACAGGCCCATGGACTGAAGTGAAGACATTCGTTGTTCACGGACAGAAGATAATGTATGCAGGGTTTGAATGGCACGGTACCAAGACTGAAAACACACTGCCAGGCCTCTATGTTTACGACATGCAGACATGCGAAACACAGTGCTTAATCGGGGAAAACATGATGCGTATTGATATACTTGAGTTCCTTGACGACAGTACTGTAATGATGACAGCCTCAGACAACAAAAAACATGGTCTGATGGAGAACCTATACATATATTTAGTTGATCTGACTACCGGAAAATATGAAGTTATCAACGAGTACGAGTATGGAGTAGGTGATGTGTGTACTGCTTCTGATGCCCGTCTTGGCGGCGGAATTACTGCAAAGGAAGCAGGCGGCAAGCTCTGGTTCCTCACAACTGTGGGCGAAAGCACTTTCCTCCGTACAGCTGACAGAGACGGCAATCTGTCAGAGTACCTTACTCCGACAGGCTCTTGCGACAGTTTCGATATTCACGGTGAAAACATTCTTACCTGCGGTCTATTCGGACAGAAGCTGCCAGCCCTTTATCTTAACGGCAGACAGGTAACTTTCTTCAACGATGAGTGGGAGAAAGAACATCATATTTCAGTTCCTGAGCATCATACTTTTAAAGATGTTGAAGGTTTTGAGGTTCATGGCTGGGCAATGAAACCTGCCGGCTACGAACCAGGTAAAAAATATCCTGCAATCCTTCATATTCATGGCGGTCCGAGAACTGCTTTCGGTGAAGTTTATCATCACGAAATGCAGATGTGGGCTGCAGCAGGGTACTTTGTATTTTACTGTAATCCTCGCGGAAGTGACGGTTATGGTGATGATTTTGCAGATATCGGCGGCAAGTTCGGTACAGTGGACTATGACAATGTGATGCAGTTTATGGATGAAATGCTTAAAGCATATCCTGATGTGGATCCGGAGTGTACAGGGGTTACAGGCGGCAGCTACGGCGGTTTCATGACCAACTGGATTATCGGTCACACAGACCGTTTCAAAGCTGCAGTTTCACAGCGTTCCACAGCTAACTGGATTACTTTCGAGCATACTTCCGACATAGGAGCATTATTTACATACAAGACCCAGACAGCGAGAACCAGAACGGATATCGAAAAAGTCTGGAATCATTCGCCGCTTAAATATGCGGACCAGTGCACCACACCGACTCTGTTTATTCATTCTGACAAAGACCACCGCTGCTGGATGGTGGAAGGTCTGCAGATGTTTACAGCAGTTAAAATGAGCGGCTGCGACGCTCGCCTGTGCCTGTTCCACGATGAGTGCCACGAACTTTCACGTTCCGGCAAACCTAAGAACAGAATCAGCAGAATGAAAGAAATCCTGGCGTGGATGGATAAGTATCTGAAATTGTAATAATAAATTGACAAACTATCTCCATGGAGTTATACTTTTTAGTAACTCTATGGAGATACTTTATTTTGGAGGTATATATGAGCAAATTGATTTTGTATCATGGTTCACCGGAGATTGTGCAGGTTCCTTCAGCTGAAAAGGGAAAAACATATAATGATTACGGACGTGGATTCTATTGTACAGAAAATATTTATCTTGCCAAGGAATGGGCATGTAACGAGGGGAAGGATGGTTTTGCAAACATATATGAATTGGATCTGGATGGATTGAAAATACTTAATCTTTCGGAAGAACGCTATTCTGTCCTGCACTGGCTGGCGCTTTTAATGGAATACCGGATTCTGAGACTCACTACACCGGGCATGAAGCGTAACTCCTCATGGCTCAAAGAAAACTATCTGATTGATCTGAGCAAATATGATGCAGTGGTAGGATACCGTGCTGATGATTCATATTTTTCTTTCGCAAGAGCTTTCATAAATAATGAAATTTCTCTTGAACAGTTGAGTGTGTCGATGAAACTGGGTGAACTGGGGGAACAGTTTGTACTTAAGTCTGATGAGGCTTTCAGAAGAATCAGGTTTAAAGGTTTTGAGAATGCTGAGAGCAGTGTGTATTATGTGCGCAGAAAGGCCAGAGATGAGGCAGCCAGAGCCGCTTTTGCTGCGGAAGCTGAAAAAGATGATGTTTATGGTTTATACATGCGGGATATTATCCGCAAAGGAGGTTTAGTGAGATGATATGCGCTTATGATGAAAAATATCTGGATGATGCAATGCGCAATCTCGGAGAAGCTGCAGACTTTGCGCTTAATGACCTTGGGATTGAACCGGAAGATTTTATAAAAGTGTTTGTCGGAAGCGGCATTGCAGATCAGTTTGGAAAAGGCGTACCTAAATACGTCTCAGGCATGTCGGGCATAGAACTTGTTATGGAAATGGCAGGAAAAACAGGTATGTTTATGGAAGCACCTGAAACCGAAGATTATTATGATTATACACCTGAATACTGGTGCGGATGGATTATAGCATATTATCAGTGGGTTACTGGAAAGAGCTTCAGAGAAATCTTTAATCATGTTACCCTGGATGAAATTCTTTGCATGTACGGAACTTTCCATGAAGCATCGGAAGAAAAATTTGTTGATGCGCTGAACAGAAGGCTGGCAAGTTCAGATTCACCGGCAAATCTTCAGAAAATAAGGAAAGAAGCAGGATATTCTCAGAAAGAACTGTCGGAAAAATCAGGTGTATCTCTGCGGATGATTCAGCAATATGAACAGGGTGCCAAAGATATAAACAAGGCGTCAGTTTTAAATCTGGCGGCATTGGCAAAGGTACTTGGATGCAGGATTGAAGATATGATTGAATCATAGATTTTCTTGCAATCATGGCCGTTTTCGCCTATAATTTTAATATATGTGTGTTCCGCGGAACGGACATAATAGAAATTAGCTATTACCTTCACTGCGCCTGCGCGTGGTATAATAAAAAGAAAATGGAGATTTTTTATGACGATACAGCAATGCAGATACATTCTGAAAATAGCAGAGTGCGGCTCATTCAATGAGGCAGCGCGGCAGCTCTTTGTAGCTCAGTCCAGCCTTTCAGTCAGTGTCAAATCACTGGAGCAGGAGCTCAATATAAAGATTTTTGAGCGTTCGGGAAACGGTGTTTATCTGACAGATGCAGGTACTGAGTTTGCAAGATATGCCCGTCAGCTGGTGGAGCAGAGCGACTTTATTATGAGCAGATATTCTGAAGATAATCTGAGCAAGAGACTTTATGTGTCTACTCAGCATTATGATTTTGTTGCAGACATTTTTGCAGCGCTTCTTAATAATGTTTACGAACAGCATTACCGCTTTTCTCTCCGCGAAATGAAGACCTACGATGTAATTCACGAAACAGAGACTGCATACTGTGACATCGGAGTTATTGCTATCAAAGGCAGCGATTATACTGTAATGGAAAGATATCTGAGCAACCGGGGGCTGACTTTCTCGCCGGTACTTAAGGCGCTTCCACATGTTTTCCTGCGCAAGGGTCACCCGATGGACCGGAAGAAAGCGATTTCCATTGAGGAACTTAAGGATTATCCGTACATTTCCTATGAACAGGGGGAACACAGTAATTCTTTCTTTACAGAGGAACTGGTTAATCCGTACAGCGACCGACAGGTTGAAATCAGTGACAGAGCAAGTCTGATGAATGTGCTTCTTGCCACCGACTGCTATACTGTGGGCACAGGTTTAATGCCGTCACTTCTCAATGAAGGGCGCATTGTGGGAGTTCCTTTTGAAAGTGATGACTACTATGTTATCGGCTATATTCTCCGTGCTGACAGAAATATTTCTCCGCTTACCCGCAGATTTATCGACATGCTCCGGGATAAAGCGGCAGAACTCCAGGCATAGCAGAGCCGGAGCAATCAATTGTCAAAATATTATTATCATAAATTTTGGAGGTAATTTTTATGGAAAGAATGATGGACGCAATAGTAAAGCCAACGGCTGGTCCTGGCCTTGAAATGAGAAGAGTTCCGGTGCCTGTTCCCGGCCCTGGTGAAGTTCTTATCAAGATTCACAAGACTGCAATCTGCGGTACTGACGTACATATTTTTAACTGGGACCCATGGGCAACTCAGCACATCAAACCACCTATGACCATCGGTCACGAATATGTGGGCGAAATTGCTGAACTTGGCGCAGGTGTAAAGGGTTTCGAAATCGGACAGCGTGTAAGCGGTGAAGGCCATATCACATGCGGTCACTGCAGAAACTGCCATAATGGTGATATTCAGTGGTGTAAGGATACAGAAGGCGTGGGCGTTGACAGAGACGGTGCTTTCGCTGAATATGTTTGTATCCCTGCAACTAATGTAATTGCAATCGATCCGGCTCTTGATGAAGATGTTGTTGCTTTCTTCGATGCTTTCGGTAACGCTACTCATACAGCACTTATGTGGGACCTTGTAGGTGAAGACGTAATCATCACAGGTGCAGGTCCTATCGGTATTATTGCCTCCGGTATCTGCAAATACGCAGGTGCACGCCGCGTTGTAATCACTGATACAAATGAATACAGACTCGACCTGGCACGTAAGATGGGCGTTGACAGAGCAGTTAATATCACAAAGGAAGACCTGAAGCAGGTTATGAAGGATCTCCACATCGTTGAAGGCTTCGACGTTGGACTTGAAATGTCCGGCAACGGTGCAGCTCTCAACCAGATGTTCAGTGTAATGAGAAACGGCGGTAAGATCAGCCTTCTCGGTATTTCCAATGTTCCTGTTTCCATCGACATGAACGAAATCATCGGCAGAGGACTGACTCTTCAGGGTATCTACGGCAGAAAGATGGATAACTGGCACCAGATGTCCTACATGGTACAGGGTGGTCTTGATCTTTCACCGGTAATCACACACAGATTCCACTACAAAGACTTTGAAAAGGGCTTCGCTGCAATGAACAGCGGCATGAGCGGCAAGGTAGTCCTCGACTGGACACAGAAATAATTATATAAAAGGAGATTTTTGCTATGAAATCAGCAATTGAAAAATACAGAAAGACCCTGGAAGAAATCAGGGAAAGCGGTACATACAAGAACGAAAGAATCATCACTACACCGCAGAAATCAAGAATCGACACTACTAAGGCAAGCCAGGTTGTAAATATGTGTGCAAACAACTACCTTGGACTTTCCGATAACAAAGACCTTATCGAAGCTGCAAAGGCCAGCTACGACCAGTGGGGCTTCGGTCTCAGCTCCGTAAGATTTATCTGCGGTACTCAGCAGATTCACAAAGACCTTGAAAAGAAAGTTGCAGACTTCGTGGGCATGGATGATGCTATTCTTTATTCATCATGTTTTGATGCTAACGGCGGACTTTTTGAAACAATTCTCGGTGAAGAAGACGCAATCATTTCTGACGAACTGAACCATGCGTCCATCATCGACGGTATCAGACTCTGCAAGGCTAAGAGATACCGCTACAAAAACAACGACATGGAAGACCTTAAGGCTAAGCTTGAAGAAGCAAAAGCTGCAGGTGCACAGACAATGCTCATTTCCACTGACGGTGTTTTCTCCATGGACGGTTATATTGCAAACCTTAAGGCAATCTGCGACCTGGCAGACGAATATGATGCTCTTGTAATGGTTGACGACAGCCATGCAGTAGGTTTCATGGGCGACCATGGTCACGGCACTGCAGAATTCTGCGGAGTTGAAGGCAGAGTTGACATCATCACAGGTACTCTCGGCAAAGCTCTTGGCGGAGCTTCCGGCGGTTACACAGCAGCACGTCAGGAAATCGTTGACCTTCTCCGTCAGAAGAGCCGTCCTTACCTTTTCTCAAACACATTAGCGCCAGCAATCTGTGCAGCTTCAATCAAGACATTCGATATGCTCAATGAATCCACAGCTCTCAGAGATAAGGTTCACGAAAATACTGCATACTTCAGAGCTGAAATGGAAAAGATCGGTTTTGACCTTCTTCCAGGTTATCATCCAATCGTTCCTGTAATGCTTTATGATGCAAAGGTTGCAGCAGAATTTGCTGACAGAATGCTTGAAAAGGGTGTTTACGTTACAAGCTTCACTTATCCGGTAGTTCCTAAGGGCAAGGCAAGAATCCGTACACAGGTTTCTGCAGGCCACACCAAGGAAGATCTGGATTTTGCAGTTGCTTGTTTCAAAGCAGTTAAGGAGGATATGGGACTGTAATGAAATCCTTGATGGAGTTATATAAAACAGGCCGCGGGCCATCCAGTTCCCACACAATGGGACCTGAAAAAGCCTGCAAAGTATTTATGGACAAAAACCCTGGGGCTGACAGCTTCAGGGTTGTGCTCTTTGGTTCGCTTTCCAAAACAGGGAAGGGACACGGTACAGATACAGTAATTAAAAAGACTTTTGGCGAAATTCCATGCGAAGTTGTGTTTGACTTTGAGGAAACAGACCTGCCACATCCTAATACAATGGACATGTATGCCTATAAAGACGGCGCGCAGATTGACCAGCTGAGAATCATGAGTGTGGGCGGCGGAAGAATCGAAGTTCCCGGCTCCGACCTGGTTGAAACACCGGACGTTTATCCACATCGCTCTTTTACGGAAATTGTCGAATATTGCCGTAAAAAGGACATCCAGCTTTGGCAGTATGCTGAAGAAATGGAAGGGCCTGAGCTTCGTCCGTACATCGCCCAGATGTGGGAAATCATGAAGGACTGCGTGCGTGCAGGTCTTAACGATGAAGGAATCCTTCCGGGCGGACTGGAAGTAAAGAAAAAAGCAAAGCAGCTCTACACCAGCAAGCACATTGACGAAAGCCCTGAAACCAAGGAAAACCGCCTTGTGTGTGCCTATGCTTTTGCGGTAAGTGAACAGAACGCTGCAGGCGAAAGAATCGTTACAGCGCCAACCTGCGGTGCTGCAGGGGTACTTCCTGCGGTGCTGTATTACCAGCAGAAAAAGCGCAATTACTCTGACGACAGAATCGTTGAAGCTCTTGAGGCAGCCGGAATCATCGGCGCGCTTATTAAGACAAACGCTTCAATTTCAGGTGCTGAATGCGGCTGCCAGGCCGAAGTGGGCAGTGCCTGCGCAATGGCTGCTGCGGCTCTTGCAGAACTTTTCCACCTGGATTTTGACAAGATTGAGTATGCAGCAGAAATCGCCATCGAGCACCATCTTGGACTGACATGTGACCCTATCTGCGGACTTGTTCAGATTCCTTGTATCGAGCGTAACGCAGTGGCTGCAATGCGTGCAATCAATGCGGTGAGCCTTTCCAGCTTCCTTGCGGATACCCGCAAAATGACTCTGGACAATGTAATCACTGTTATGAAGGAAACAGGCCGTGACCTGGCACATCCGTACAGAGAAACCAGCGAAGGCGGACTGGCGAAGATTAAACTTTAAAATAAAATAATTCAGAACTGTACTGAAAAGAACATTTGAATGTGATAATATGGTAATAGCGAAACGAGAAGCTGATTGAAAATGGCTTCTCGTTTCTTGTTTTTTGCTGACTTGACAAAAAAGAAAAAAAACGAGTAACCCGCATTGGCCAGCGCCGTACGATAACAAACTCGCTTCTTTTCGGTTAGTATAATACAGGAGAAGTAGTCAATTGTCAAGATACAATTCTTTAGATTGATTGAAAAATACATATAGACAAATCTCGTTTCCATGTGTTATATTACCCAAATAAGCTACTTATTGTGGAGGATGGTAAAATGAAGCGCGAGATACAAATTTCAGAGGATATGAAGATACTTCTTGATGCAATGGATAATGGTATTATTATTACAGATGCAGACTCAATAGTTTTATATGTCAATCCCGCTTTTCTGAAATTTGCTGGTTTGAAGGAAGAACAAATTGTTGGAAAACTACTCAGAAGTGTGCGTAGTCATTCTCAGTTACACATAGCCATGGAAAACATGGAGCCAATTTATAATCGAAGACGTGTGGAAGATGGCGATGAATCATTCTCCAGTTTGATTCCTATTATCGACAATGGGCAGCTTTTAGGCGGATTATGTGTAGTAAAAGAAGTTGGTGTTTTAAAAGCTCTTATGGATGAAATGGCAGAAATACGCCGTAAAGAACGTTACTATGGGGAGGCCGAAAATTCGAATTTCACGCGGTATATGTTTGATCAAGTGGTAGGAAAAAATGGAGGATTAAAGGAACTTATTCAGACCGCACGGCGGATTTCCATAAGCGAAGGCAGTATTTTGATAACGGGAGAAAGTGGTGTAGGAAAAGAAGTTTTGGCACAGTCTATACATAACAGCAGTAATAGGAACGAGGGGCCATTTATTGCAGTCAATTGTTCGGCAATTCCTGAATCCCTCTGGGAAAGTGAATTCTTCGGATATACTGCCGGTGCATTTACAGGTGCCAAAAAAGAGGGTAAAATGGGCCTTTTTGAACTTGCCCAGGGCGGAACACTATTCCTTGATGAAGTTGGCGAAATTCCGCTTCCATTGCAGTCAAAACTTCTCAGAGTACTGGAAGAAGGCCGTATCCGTAAGGTGGGCAGTGAAAAAGAAGTACCTATCGATGTCAGAATTATAGCTGCAACCAACAAGAACATCCGCAAGCGTGTAGAAGAAGGTGAATTCAGGCTGGACCTGTATTATCGTATTGCAGTATTTCCGGTTGAAATTCCTCCTTTACGTGAAAGAAGGGAAGATATACCGGAATTCATTTACAGTACTCTTGAAGAGTATAACCGGACAAATAAGAAAAACATCCGCATTTCTCAGGCCGCTGTTGAAGTACTGCAGAATTACGACTGGCCTGGCAATGTAAGAGAACTTAAAAATGTAATGGAATTTACCTGTAGTTTCCAGGATGATGACAAATTAATTATGCCGGAAGATCTGCCTAATCATATTGCTGCAAGTTCTTATGTAATACAGACCGACAATACATTGAAAGAAATGGTTAAGCAATATGAAAAAAACATAGTTGAAAGTTACATTAGAAAAATGGGTGACAGTATTGCTGCAAAAAAAGAAATTGCTCAGATGCTGGGAATTTCCCTTGCAACATTATACAATATAATCAAAGAATAATTCTAAAATATTAGAATACATTATAAAAATTAAGAAATACCTGGGTCCGTTGGAAACAGTGATATAAAAGAATATTACCATACTATTGTTCTGAAATTTTAGAAATATTGTTAAAGTTTAATTGAACAATACAACCATATGAATACAGGCTGAAAACGTTGAAAAATAAAGGTTATGCTAAGAAATGCAGAACCTTTATTTTTTTATGGCACGCATTTTGCTTAATATATAATCAAACAATCAAACCCAGCGTTGAAGGAGGGCGATGAAGATGAATTACAGAAATGCATTAAACTATGAAGGAAAGGTGGTGTTGATAACCGGAGCCGCTGGAAGTATAGGGGAAGGTATGGTAAAAGGATTTGCTGAATGTGGTGCAACTGTAATTGCAATCGACAGAGACCTTGAAAGCGCTGAAAACGTTATTTCAGAACTTGGAGATTTAAAAAGAGACAGTATGGCGATAGCTATTGATGTTACCGATGCAGAAACAGTAAAAAAACAAGTGGACGTAATTTATGATAAGTATGGAAAAATAGATGTATTAATGAACCATGCCGGCATGAACATCAGAAAACCTGCTGTAGAATTTTCAGAAGAAGAATGGAACAAAATAAGCGATACCAATCTTAAAGGCATTTTTCTCATGGCGCAGGCAGTAGGTAAAAAGATGATTCAGCAGGGTTTTGGTAATATCGTGAATACTGCTTCTGTATCTGCAGCGAGAGGACATTGTAACCTTGCTCCTTACGCAGCCACAAAGGGCGGAATAGTACAGCTTACCAAAGTACTTGCACATGAATGGGCACCTTATGGTATCCGTGTAAATGCAATCGGACCAGGCTATGTTATGACAAACCAGACACGTCATTATTTAGATGACCCGGTAAAATACAACGAACTTATTTCTAAGATTCCGATGGCCCGATTCGGTGAAGTGGAAGAAATGGTTGGTCCGGCATTATTCCTTTGTTCCGAGCTGGCTGGATATATTACAGGTCATACACTTTATATTGAAGGTGGTCGTCTGATTGACTAATTGATTGTATGCAATGGGTGTATTTTGGAAATTAGTAATTATCAAATGAGGAGGCAAATTATGAATAAGAACGAGAAAAAGACACGTAGATTCCCGGATACGTATGTTATTGTTTTCTGCTTTATCTGTATTGCGGCAATATTAACATACATTGTGCCTGCAGGTACATATGATTCTGTTATGAACGAAGCTACAGGAAAGACAGCAATTGACCCTAACTCATTCCACTACATTGATTCCAACCCAACAAGCGTAATGGAATTTCTGACAGCAATTCCAAGAGGTCTTGTAAAAGGAAACTCAATGATTTTCCTTATCTTACTTGTTGGCGGTTTCTTCCAGGTTGTAAATGACACTGGCGCTCTTGATAAGTCTCTCAGCAAACTCATGCAGAAGCTGGGTAAGAACGAATTACTTCTGCTCCCGATTATTATGATTATTATGGCTATTCTTGGGGCAACAGGTGTGGTAATCAATGCTGTACTGGCGTTTGTACCACTGGGAATGATTCTTGCTCGTAAGTTAAGACTTGACCCAATTGTTGCAATTGCAATGACTTTTGGGGCATGCTATGTAGGTTTCTCTGCATCACCTATGTGTCCTCTGACATTACAGTATGCACAGAATCTGGCAGGTGTTGAACCTTTATCTAACTTCGGTTTCAGATCTGTGATTATGGTTGCTTGCCTTGCGGCATACATCATTTTCACATATAGATATTGTCAGAAAATCCGTAATGATATTACAAAGAGTTATGTATATGGTTTCGAATTTGACGAAACAGCTTCATTCAATGATGAATTAACATGGAGAGATCTTACAATCGTTGGTCTCTTAATTGCAGGACTTGCTGTGTACACTTATGGTACTATTAAATTATCATGGGCTACAGATACATTACCTGCAACTCTTCTGGTAGTTGCATTATTAAGTGGTGCAATCGCAGGAATTCATCCGAATGATATTGTAAAATCCTTCGTAAATGGCTGCAAAGCTATGGTATACAGTGGTGTACTTATTGGTATTGCCAGTGCAATAGCTGTTATCCTTACAGATGGTGGTATTATTCACACAATCATTAATGCTTGTGCAAAGCCTATGTCAGCTATGGGCGAAACTTTCGGTGGTATCTTCCTCTACATCTTCAATACTGCAGTTAACCTGTTTATTCCTTCCGGTTCCGGTCAGGCAGCAGTAGTAATTCCAATTCTTTCTCCATTATGTGAAGTAGTTGGAATCAGCAAGGAAGTTATGATTTCTGCATTCAAGTACGGTGATGGTTTCTCCAACACAATTTTCCCTACAATTTCTGTATTAATGGGTTGCTGCGGTGTTGCAAAGATTGACTACCCTAAGTGGTTAAAATTCCAGCTTCCTATCTACGGAATTATTTCTTTAATCGTAGTTATCGGACTCGTTGTGGGAACAATGATGGGCATTTAGTCTCTTAGAAATAAAAAAAGAAAAGGTGAAATAATGAAAAAACTTATTATTACAGCAGCTCTGGTAGGTTCACTGCCTACAAAAGAGCAGAATCAGTATGTACCTATTTCACCAGATGAACTTGCTGAAGATGCGCTGGCCTGTTATAAGGCCGGTGCATCTGTAGTACATGTACATGCAAGAACACCTGATGGCAAAAACACTCACGATGCAGCAATTTTCAAGGAAATCCACGATAAAATAAAGGCGAAAGCCCCTGAGCTTATCGTTCAGATTTCAACAGGAGGCCGCGCTGGTGTAGAATTTGAAGACAGAAGCAAAGGTCTCTGGTTCAATCCGGAAATGGCCAGCCTGACTACAAGTTCATGTAACTTTGCTACAAGCATTTATGCCAATGCTCCTGACGTAGTTGAAAAGCTTGCAACAATGATGATTGAAAAAGACATCAAGCCTGAACTTGAAATCTTTGATACAAGCATGATTCTGGCAGCCAAGGATCTGAAGAAAAAAGGTCTGCTTAAGGAGCCTATGTACTTCAACTTTATCATGGGCCTCAAAGGCGCACAGGAAGCAGATGTAGCGCAGCTTGCACATCTTATCAATATGCTCCCGGAAGGTTCCGAATGGAATATTTCCGGTGTGGGAAAGAATCAGATTGTTACAACAATGCTCGGCATTGCACTTGGCGGTCATGTAAGAGTAGGCCTTGAGGATAATATTTTTTACAGCAAAGGCGTTCCGGCAAGTAACGCAATGCTGGTTGAACGTGTAGCAAGACTTGCTAAAGAATTCGGCAGGGAAATTGCGACACCTGATGAGGCAAGGGAAATTCTTGGCCTGAAGTAATTAATAGGGAGGTTTAACATGGAGCTTAATTTAAGAGATAAAAGTGTATTAATTACAGGGGGAAGTGCTGGTATCGGCAAAGCGATTGCTTTTGAATTTCTGAATGAAGGTGCAAATGTTTCCATATGTGGTACGTCTGAAGCAAAACTTAAGGCAACACAAGAAGAAGCGAAATCCAAGGGCTTTAATCTGGACGTATATCAGGTAGATGTAACCAACAAAGAACAGCTTGAAGATATGGCTGAGCAGATTGCACAGAAAAATGGTGGGATTGATGTGTGGATTAATAATGCAGGAGTTGACCTGCACCACACTGTACTGGACTTCCCGGTAGAAGACTACGATCGTGTGATGAAAACTAATCTGTATGCAGTTTTTGAAGGATGTAGAATCGCAGGTGAACATATGATTAAACAGGGCAGAGGTGGAGTTATCATTAATGCATCCTCATATACTGTGAACATTCCGCATACAAGAGGTTCTGTATATGCGGCTTCAAAGGCAGCGGTCAGCAGTTTCACCAAGTCAATTGCAGCCAATTTTGCACCATACGGAATAAGAGTAGTAGGTTATCAGCCGGGTATGGTTGAAACTGAAATGACGAAAGAAATGTGTGCACGCAATAGAGATTTATATATTCAGAACGTGCCACTCGGCCGTCTTGGACAGCCTGAAGATATAGCTAAACCAGTAGTATTTATGGCTTCTGATGCATGCAGTTATATAACAGGATTTGATATTCAGGTATCAGGCGGTAAATACAGCGTACAGGATTCCCGTTTTAGCTGGGAAAATATGGTGACCTTTTAAAGGTTTGTTATAGGGAGGTTTTTATGAAAAAATATATTGACCGCGCTAATGAAATAGCACCTGAGATTATTGAAATACGAAGGCATATTCATCAGAATGCAGAACATGGATTAAATCTTCCTCTCACAGTTGAATTTGTAACACAGAAACTTAAAGAATGGGGATATGAACCTGAGCATCCTTGTCAGGGCGCCGTTACTGCATTAGTAGGCGACCCATCAAAGGGCAAGGTAATTGCATTGCGTGCAGACATGGATGCGCTTCCTGGTGAAGAACTTACTGATTTAACGTTTAAATCGGTAACTGGATTTAACCACTCATGCGGACATGATATTCATACTGCCATGCTTCTTGGTGCAGCCAAACTTCTTAAAGAATATGAATCAGAATTGAACGGAGCTGTGAAATTGTTATTCCAGCCTGCAGAAGAAATTCTTCAGGGGGCAAAACTTATGATTGAAAGCGGTGTATTTGAGAATCCGAAGGTTGATGCTGCAATGGGAATACATATAGCACCTGACCATCCTGTGGGTGTATATGCATTCAGACCTGGAAGACAGATGGCGGCAGCCAGTGAATTTGTAATCGATGTAAAGGGCAAGAGCTGTCATGGCGGTGCGTTTATTCATCTTGGCGTAGACCCGATCAATGTAGCTGTTCACATTCATCTTGGACTTCAGGAACTGATTGCAAGAGAGGTAAAAACAATTGAACCGGCCGTGTTATCTATAGGTTATTTCCATGCAGGAACTGCAACTAATCAGATTCCTGATACTGCTCAGATGAAAGGTACTGTCAGAAGTTATTCTCCGGAAGTACAAAAAATGTTGCTGAGAAGAATTAAGGAAGTTGTTGAATATACTGCCAAGGCATACAATGCAGAAGCAACTGTAACATTCCTGACAGATGTGCCATCACTTAATAATAATGGGGAAATGACACAGCTCTTGATTGATACAATCAAAGAAATTGCTCCTGAAATGCAGATTGCTGACAGACAAAGTCTGGGATGCGAAGACTTTGCATTTATTGCGGAAAAAGTACCTTCAGTGTATTTCCATGTAGGAAGTGCTCTTGAAGACCCGGAACAGAGATATCCTTCACATAATCCTAAAGTTGTTTTTGATGAAAGATGTATTCCGGTAGGTATTGCTACACATGTTGCATTTGCAATGAACTACTTAGATAAGTGATGATAAAACGAAAGGGTATGGCCGTCATGGTCATACCCTTAAACATTTTTTGAATTATTGATTATCTGTTCTTAAACTCTGCAGGTCTCTTTTCGAGGAAGGCCTTCATGCCTTCTTTCTGGTCTTCTGTTCCGAAGCAGCCGCCGAATGCTTCAGCTTCAAGAGCGGAGCCGGAGAAGAGGTCAAGGTGGTAGCCCTTGTTGATGCAAGTCTTGGACATTGCAACAGCAATAGGAGCCTTGGATGCAATCTTCTTTGCGATTGCTTCGCATACAGGCATAAGTTCTTCAGGTTCTACAACTTTTTCTACCAGACCGATTCTGAGAGCTTCTTCAGCACCGATTGTATCAGCAGTAAGGATGAGCATCTTAGCCATGCCTTTGCCAACAAGCTTGGATAATCTCTGAGTACCGCCGAAACCTGGAGTGATTCCAAGACCAACTTCAGGCTGACCGAATTTAGCCTTTGCGGAAGCGATTCTGAAGTCACATGCCATAGCGATTTCGCAGCCGCCGCCGAGAGCGAATCCGTTAACTGCAGCGATTACAGGCTTTTCAATCTTTTCGATGAAGTTCATAACTTTCTGGCCGTATGCGCCGAAAGCTCTGCCTTCTGCAACTGTTAAAGTGCTCATCTGAGCGATATCTGCACCTGCAACGAAGGATCTGCCTTCGCCGGTGAGGATTACAGCGCGTACTGCTTCGTCTGCGTCGATTTTATTGAATACGTCGAATAATTCTTCAAGAACAGTCTTGTTAAGAGCGTTTAAAGCTTCCGGTCTTGCGATTGTAACATATCCGATGTTTTCTTTTACTTCATACTTAATTGTCTGATACATCTTTTGGGTTCCTTTCGTGTGAAAATATAGTTAATTAATTATACTACTTTCCTCACAGATAATCAATGGGCATGTTATAATTTTAACACTAAAACTGGTTTTTCAGTCTTGCCAGCGCACTCTTTACCGGCGGCAGGCAGAGGACAACCAGCGTCAGGATTCCTTCGCCCCAGATGTAGAGAATGTTGTAGATAAAAGAATACCATACCGGATTCATTCCTTCAGGCGCGTAAGATGCGAAAAATACGAAGCCGGAAAGGAAACTGCAGATAAAGCGGCAGGTAATAGCAACGGAATATCCTGTGTAAAGACCGCCTTTCATATTCCTGAAAAAGCCTGAAAATCCAAGGCATCCGAAGGCCAGGAAGTAATCCAGGAGAATCTGCACCGGATGAAGAAAATATCCGTCATAGATAATATTGAGAATACCCAGAGCAATACCTGAGCTGATGCCCCATTTAGGTCCGCAGAAATATCCTGTGAGCGTTGCAGCAAGCATGCTGAACAGGGTAAGGGACCCGCCGTAAGGCATCGGAATGATTTTGATCTGGTTAAGTGAGATTGACAGAGCAATCAGTACGGCACAGAGGGCCATACAGTAAATGTTTTTTGTTGTTGAATTATTTTTCTGCATAAAAAAACCTCCTTTGATAGGAGGGGAACCGGTTACTTTGTGTGAATACACTGATGCCGCATGCTGCATCTTAAAAAGTAACAATATAATCGCTTCCCTACGCCGGTATTAGCCGGATCAGGTAATGAGGGTTTATCCGCAGTCTCAAAGCTCGTCAGCCGTACTGCCGGTAAATCTCAGCAAAAGCTCCCCTAGCACGCTTGCAATTATATTACAAAAATAGTATAATTGCAACAATAAATTTTTTAATTTCAAAAAGGGAGGAAAATTATGGGGAATCATATTGTAATGGAACCAGCTTATAAAATACGTGAGATTGCAAGACATGCGCTTACAGGGTACTGGAAGCCTGTGGTGCTCGGAGTATTGATTTATTACTTACTTTCAACAGGGGTTATGTCGTTTCTCGATTATTTCTTCGCATATGACTATCCGGTTGAAGTCTACGAAGGAGAGGTAGTTGAAACCAGTTTCGGTTTCGGCGGAAGCATCTATTCGCTGATTATCGGCGGACCTCTTCAGTTCGGTATCAGCATGTTCCTGCTGACTTTCTTCAGAGCAAGAAAGTGCGACAACACTCTTCTGTTTGAAGGGTTCAGCAATTTCAGCAGAACTTTCGTACTTTCTATTCTGGTTGGTGTAAAGGTACTGCTCTGGTCACTGCTTTTCATCATTCCGGGTATCGTTGCTTCTTTCAGATACAGTCAGGCGTTCTATATCATGGTGGATAATCCTACATGGACACCAAGCCAGTGTATCAGGGAAAGCTGCAGAATCATGAACGGCAACAAGGGCAGATATTTCTGGCTTCAGCTGACTTTCTTAGGATGGTATATGCTTGCATCACTTCCTGAAGCAATTTATGTTGCAATATCACCGACAAGCGGCACTATCGGCGGAATCATCACAACTCTGCTGCTTGCACTGCCTGCACTGATTGTGGACGCATATTCACTGACTGCACAGACTGCATTCTACGAACTGGCAACTGAAAGACTGGTAGTTGTAAATGATTATGAACCTGAAAATGTTGTTCATGCAGAGTACACAGTAGAAGAAAATCCGCAGAATGAAGAAACAGATTTTCACGAAGAATAAATTATGATATTAAGAAAAGAAACATCTCAGAAGAGATGTTTCTTTTCTTTTTGTTGATTAAAAACCAGTTGGTTCACAGCAGAACAATAAGTTTACAAGATTGGATACAGGTCGTTTTCCGGAAAGGGGACGCACATAACCATAAGAATGTACAAATGAAACGATGTCCTGCGTGCAATGTGGATTCCATACTGTCTTATCTGATATATCACCAAATTCGCAGTTTTCTGACTGTGAAATGTATCTGAGTCTGCGGTTTAATTCTTCTGTAACATTATTATTGTCGTAATTGCGAAGTGACAGTATACCGATACGGCATCCAGGGTTCTTATACCTGATATGTGAGATAAGGCTGAGATATTTCTGCTCAAAGGACGGAGGAGATGTCCTGAACATATCAATATCATCGGCACCTATGTGCAGAAGAACAGTATCAGGTTTAAGTGGCGATACACATAAATCATAAATTTCTGCTGCGGAATCAAGACTCAGACCTCCGATACTGCGGTTATAAATCCTGACATCAAGATCAAAAGCCTGTTTCAGCTCACATAAAGGTATATCCAGGTCATCTTCACCTCCGAAGATAACAATTCCGCCCGGCTGTGCAAGCTGATTTAATTCAGAATATCTTTTTATTTCTTTTTCTCTTTTATTCATGATAAAACCTCCTGAGTAAATATTAATTATACACGTCTTGAATCTAATGCTGTATTTCTGAAGTATACAATTATGTTAAGTGATACAATAGCAAGATTAATCAGGTAAGCGATGAGAACATAATTGATCTGATTGTTTACAACTTTTGCAGTTATACCTGCAATGTAACCTGTAATAATCAGCAGAATGAACGGAAGGCTGGTTCCCTTGGCAGTTTTAGCCTTAAACGACTTAATCAGATTAAGCGGCCATGAAAGACCAAAACATACGAGCATTATTGTTTCTAAAATTGACCCCATAAGAATTATTCTCCTTTTTTTATTTTCATGCTTATACTACTGCCGGAAAGAAATTTAAACAATCTTACTGAAGAAACGAATAATGTATTTTGTACTAAAAATTTTTTTTACTTGCATAAGCAGGTTTTGAAAGTAAAATAAATAAAATATTGATTTTTTTTATGCTATAATTTTTATGATATAATCATGAAAGCAAAAAAGAAAAGGTGTGTTGAAAAAATGAAAAGAAAAACAGAATCTCAAAGTATTCAGCGTAAATTATTCCGCATGGAATTCATACTGATAATAACACTGGCTGTAATTCTTGGCGTTGCAGGTACAATGGTAAATATTAATTTTGAAACCCAGAAGCGTGACAGAAATCTTCAGAATGTGGCCGAAACCATTGCAAACTCACCGCTCACAGTCCATTATACCAGCGATATGCTGTCTGGAAATGAACAGGAAGTTTTTGTTGAATATCTAGACTCGGTTAAAGAATCTCTTGACGATATCGATGTTATTTCTGTTGTCGGAATAGATAATATACGCCTTTATCATTCAAACCATCAGATGATCGGTACTGTATATGACGGAACGATACCATTTTTCGCTCCGGGCTCTGAAGATTATTACACCACAAGTGAAAACGGCCCGTCGGGTGCGCAGAGACGTGCATATGCGGCCATATATGACGAAGAAGGAAAACAGACCGGTTTTGTGATGTCAATAATGCTGATGGAAAATATTCAGACTGAAACCAAACATACTTTGCTGCTTTTTATTGTGATTACAGTCATAGCAGTACTGATTGAGCTGTTGATTTCGAAAGAACTTTCCGAAAATATAAAAAAGGATTTACTGGGATATGAGCCTGATGCCTTTGCGGCGATGTACAGAATAAGAAATAATATTCTGGAGTCTCTGGAAGAAGGAATTGTTGCAGTGGATAATTCCGGGAAGATTCAGTTTACAAATGGTGCAGCAATGAAAATGATGGGCAGCCCGGATATTATTGTGGATAAAGTACCTGTAAAAAATAAAAATGATGAAATCGTCGGAACCGTTGAGATTATGCATGACAGGGCAGAGTATACCAAACTGATGGAAGACCTGGCCGGAACAAGATATCTTGTGGATTCCATGCGTGCAAACAATCATGATTTTACAAACAAACTGCATGTCATCCTTGGAATGATCCAGATGGAAATGTATGATGAAGCAAGTGCTTATATTGAAAATATAACCCTGGTTCAGAGAGAAACAATAAGCAAGGTGATGAATATAGTTGAAGAACCGGCAGCGGCAGCACTGCTGATAGGCAAAATTGCACGTGCTTCTGAGCTGAACGTGGAATTTATAATAAGAGACGGATCAAGGTATTCCTTATCGGACATGAACATACCATCTGAATCTCTTGTAACAATCTTAGGCAATCTTATAGACAATGGCTTCGATGCAATGAATGATTGTAACAGCTGCAGGAAACACAAAAAAATGATGCTGGGAATATATTCGCAGCAGGATGCACTGCTCATAAATGTTACTGATACAGGACATGGAATTCCGGAAAATGACATGAAACATATTTTTGAGAACGGATATTCAACCAAAGGCGAAGGACATGGCACGGGTCTTTTCCAGGTAAAAAATATTGTTGAGTCTCTTGGAGGAACAATTACAGCAGAATCCGATGAAGGAAACGGTACATCGTTTTCAGTAAAATTTCAAAGAAAAAATATGGAGAATAAAAATGTATAAAGTACTGATAGTTGAAGATGACCCTATGGTAGCAATGATTAATGAGCAGTACATTGCACGGTGCAGGTCATTCAGTGTGGCAGGAAAATGCAGTGACGGAAAAAGTGCACTGACTTTTCTGGAAGAGAATAAAGTGGATCTGATTATTATGGATGTATATATGCCATGCATGGATGGATTTGAAACACTGCGGCAGATACGCAGACTGCAGTACCCTGCAGATGTAATTATGGTTACTGCGGCCAATGACAGGCAGGCTCTTGAAGAAGCCCTGCACCTTGGTGCGGTAGATTATCTGGTGAAACCGTTCACCTTTGACAGATTCAGAATGGCTCTTGATAAATTTGCTTCCCAGGCAAACGCACTGAAGAATTTTGATAAGCTTAATCAGAAAACAGTAGACTATATAATTGAGAACAGCAGAGGCAGATCTTCTGAGACTGCATTACCCAAGGGCATACAGGAGAAAACCCTTTCTCTCATACTGAACCAGCTTCGTGAAAACAGAGAAAGCTGGCTTACCGGAGAAAAAATTGCAGAAATGACCGGAATTACAAGTGTTACAGCACGTAGATATCTTAATTACCTGTCACAGACCGGCAGGGTGTTTGCAGAAATTGATTACAGTACAGGCGGGCGCCCATGTATGCTGTATCGCATCAGCGAATAAATTCTGTACTTCTCCCAAGCTCCTCACATAGTATGGTATATATTTTTATGAGGAGGTATTGCCCTTGTCCGTACAAAGACACTATTTCCCTGGCAATAACACGCCCCAGGGATTTTTTTCTTATTACAGGTACATCCTTAGCCAGCGGGAAGCCAGCAGGATAATCTGCATCAAAGGAGGTCCGGGAACAGGGAAATCAACATTTATGAAAAAAATCGGTGAAAAGTTTGCTGAAATGGGGGAGGATGTGGATTTTCTGCACTGTTCGGCTGATGAAGATTCTTTGGATGGAATTGTGCTGAAAAACCGCAGAATTGCACTCATTGATGGAACCAGCCCTCACATGACAGACCCTGTAACGCCGGGAGCTGTTGACAGAATCATAAATCTTGGCGATTTCTGGAATGAGGAAGGTATTGCGGCAAACAAGGCTGAAATCATTGATTTAAACGAAGAAACATCAAGATGGTACAGAATTGCATATAATTACTTAAGCGCGGCCAGAAGCGTTTTCAGAAGCCTGGAAGAGGTATATAACGGTGCAGTCCAGGCAGGGGAAGTTTACGGACTTGTTGCTGATATCATCAGAGCAGAATACGGAGAACATCCCATTTCAATGAGACCTGGCAGGCAGAAAAAATTCTTTGCATCTGCAATTACAGCAGGAGGTATGACCCACTACATCGATACTTTGCTGCAGGGAGTTGAAAAGGTATTCATTGTAAGTTCACCGGAAGGCTTCCAGAACAGCAGCTTCATGGAGATTCTGAGGGAAGGAGCCGTATACAGAGGTTTTGATACAGAAGTATTTTACTGTCCGATGGCACCTGATGAAAAAATCGAGCACCTGATAATTCCACAGCTCAGCCTTGCGTTCATAACAGTAAATGATTATCACGATATGGAACCGTGGGAAGTAATCCGCGATGATGACAGCCATCAGGAAATAACACTGATTGATATGAGCGACTACATGGACTCTGTCAGTCTGGAAGAAGAATCTGAGCTGCTTGAAAGTCTGAGGGAAGAAGCTGACATTCTGCTTGGCAAGGCAATACGTGCTCTGGGCCATGCAAAGGATACTCACATGAAAGTTGAAGCTCTTTACATTCCAAATATGAACTTTACCCAGGTAAGCGCCCTGGCTGAAGAACTTTTTGAGGAACTGAAAGGAAAGTAATTTTTTACTTTTTTACTGTATCAACCGCCCAAAATGTGGTATCATAGAGAAGTAAATCAGAGTAAACGGAGATACATTATGAAGATAAAGACTTTAAATGATTATAAAATGATGCTGGAAAATGAAGGCCTGCTGGCAGCGTCCGGCGGGCTGCTTCCGGCTCAGGTAAAAGATATTTCATACAATTCCATGCTGGTTAAGGAAGGAACGCTGTTCATCTGCAAAGGTGCCAATTTCAAGGCTCAGTATCTGGAAGATGCCCTGGCAAAGGGCGCATGCGGATATATTGCAGAGCGCGATATGGGTATGGCGGCTGATGTGCCTTTTATGGTCGTAAATGATATGCGCCGTGCAATTTCAAGGATTTCGGCAATGTATTTTGACCATAGCTGGGACGATGGGCTGAAAATCATCGGCCTGACAGGAACCAAGGGTAAGTCGACCACTGCCACTATGATCAAGTCAATTCTGGATGCGCACTGCGGCCGTGAAACAGGGTTCAGTTCAGGAATTTACACATACGACGGCCAGCATAAGGAAAAAGCCCGCAAGCTTACTACCCCTGAAACCATTGAGCTGCACAGGATTCTGGACGGCTGCGTAAATAACGGATGTAAGTATCTGACCATGGAAGTTTCCTCACAGGGGCTCAAGTACGACAGAACTCTGGACCTTAAGTTTGAAGTCTGCGGATTCCTGAATATTTCCGAAGACCATATTTCTGATGCAGAGCACAGCGACATGGAGGACTATTTTACTTCCAAGCTGAGAATTTTCCGGCAGAGTAAAGCAGCCTGCGTCAATGTGGACATGGATCGTGAATACTGCGGACGTGTGCTTGAGGCTGCTGCCGCAGACTGTCAGAAGGTCATAACTTTCGGTTTTGGAGAAAATGCAGATGTACGTGGCCTGAAAGTTGAAGAAATGCCGGGCAGAATTGTTCTGACAGCAAGTATTTTCGGGGAAGAAGATACTTTCACCGTCAATATCGGCGGGGAATATAACGCATACAATGCACTGATGGCAATTGCTGCGGCAACAGAGCTGGGTGTGCCGCGCGGTACAATCAAAAAAGGTCTTGAAACTGTAAAGGTTGCAGGAAGAATGGAGCTTTATCAGATACCGGGCAAGGCTGTTGATGTGATTGTTGACTGTGCTCACAACAAGATGAGCTATCAGGCTGTTTTCGATTATGTTCACCATCATTATCCGGACCGCAAAGTGGGATTCCTGTTCGGATGCGTAGGAGACAAGGCTTTTAACCGCCGTAAGGAAGCAGGTGAAATCGCCGATGCTAACGCGGATTTTATCGTAATCACAGAGCGTGACCCGGGCAAGGAAGATGTGAACAAAATCTGCAGCGAAATCCTGGAAAACGTTGCACACAAAGAAAAGGCCCGCATCATCACAGACCGTGACCAGGCAGTGCGCGCAGCCCTTGAGACTGCCGAAGAAATGGACAACTGCGTGCTGATTCTTGCAGGCTGCGGTTCTGACGCTTATGTAAAGCGTGGAACCACTTTTGTGGAGTTTGCAACAGACGGAGAGAGAGTACAGGAATATCTGAATAATAAATAAAAAATACTGCCATGCTGGTTTATCCGGCCTGGCAGTTTTGATTTTTAACGTATTTTTTCGATGGCCTTTTCCATATCCTCAGGCAGAGGAGCTTCAAGATGAAGAATTTCGCCGGTAACAGGATGGGTAAAGGTAAGTGAGAAGGCATGGAGTGCCTGCCGGTCTATGTAAGGTGACACGATTTCAGGGTTGGTTTCCATGCGCGGGCCCTTGGTACCGTCAAGAGGCGGGCGTGGGTCGCCGTGTATTCTGCGGTATTCAAATGGGTCGCCGTTGCAGTACAGATGGTCGCCGATAATCGGATGACCGCAGTAGGAAAGGTGTACACGGATCTGGTGGGTGCGGCCTGTCTCCAGCTGAAGTTCCACAAGGGTGTGGGCAGGATAGCGTTCAAGAACCCTGTAGTGGGTCACTGAAGGGTAGCCGCCGTCTTCAACTGGAAGAACCCAGCGCTCAACTTCATCCGGGTCAGGACGGCCGAGAGGAAGGTCAATGGTTCCGCTGTCTTCAGCTATTACACCGTCTACGATGGCCTTGTATTTTTTCTGGATGTGGTCTGACTTCATCTGCTTGGTCAGATTGTCCTGGGCATGGCTATTTTTTGCCACAATCAGAAGGCCGGATGTGTTCATATCCAGACGGTTGACAAAGCGGATTTTGTAGCTTTCACCTTCATCAAGCATTTTTTTCATAATGCCGTTGGCCATGGTATGATAAGGCTTGCCTTTGGTAGGATGAACAACCACTCCGGGCTGCTTGTTGATTACAAGCAGGTCGTTATCTTCGTAAACTACGCTGACAGGAATATCCTCAGGCGGAAAGTCGCTGGTTTCGTCAGGTGTGGTTACTGTAATCACATCTCCGGGTTCAGGCGTAACCCAGCCGGGCATGTTTTCTCCGTTGAGGAAAATCAAACGGTTCTGCTTGAGCTTGGTCATAAAGCGGCCTGAGAAACCGAAATTACGGGAAAGAAGCTCTTTGATGGAGAGCTCCCGGTCTGTTTCTTTAACTGTATACTTGAATTCTGTCATTGAAATATATCCTTTGCGAAATAATTACAGGAACTTGCACTTGACTTTTTCCCAGAAGTTGAAATCTTCGAAGCGTACCAGGTTGACCTTGCGCCTTGAAAGCCCCATGGTGATGGAAACCACATCGCTGTATTCTGCAATGTTACCGTCGAAAATGATGCTCAGTTTCTTGTCAGTTGCATCGAAAGGAAGGACAATGAGTTTGTCGTTGGACGGAAGGAGAATGCTTGATGTGAATGAACGGTAGGCAATGCTGTTCATCGGAGCAATAGGGGTAACCTGAAGCAGGTTGAGGCGAGGGTCCACAAGACTGCCGCCAAGGGAGTAATTATAGGCTGTACTGCCTGCAGGAGTTGCAACGCAGATGCCGTCTCCGCTGAATCTTTCAACGAAGGATTCATTGATTGAAATGTTCAGGTGAACAGGATATGTAGGTTCACCCTTGACTGCGATTTCGTTGAGCGCAGTATGGGTGAAAGTACCGTGTTCAGTTTCGACAACAGCCTTTACTGTGCTGTAAGGCTGGAGCGTGTAATTCCCCTGATTGAAAGCGAAAATAAAATCATCGATTTTTTCGGGCAGTACTTCCTGGAAAAAGCCCAGATGGCCGGTGTTGATGCCGACTACAGGAGTCTTTGGAAAATCCAGGTCGTGCATGAGGTGAAGGAGGGTGCCGTCACCGCCGACGCAGAAAATCAGCTCTGTGTCTTCGGTATATTCTTCAAAAACGCGAAGACCGGACTTGACCAGCTTGGTACGCAGAGTTGCTTCGATTTTTTTCGACATTTCGGTATCATTTGCGTATATAAACACTTTTTTGTTTTCCACTTTTATGTCCTCCATGTGGTTAAAGCAGTTTTTCCAGTTCATCAACCAGATTTCTGAAAGTTTCCATGGCCATTCTGATAGGCTCAGGGCTTGACATGTCAACGCCGGCGATTTTGAGAAGTTCAACAGGGTAGTCTGAGGAACCGCTCCTGAGGAATTCAATATAGTTATCGCGGGCAGGTGCGCCTTCTTCTAGGATTTTTTTAGAGATTGCATTGGCTGCAGAATAGCCTGTAGCGTACTGGTAAACGTAGAAAGCTCTGTAGAAGTGAGGGATTCTCGCCCATTCATATCTGATATATTCGTCATCTGCAAGGGCAGGGCCGAAGTATTTTTTGTTAAGGTCGTTGTAAATGTCGCACATCCATTCTGCAGTGAGAACGCCGCCGTTTTCGATTTCGCGGTGAGTGAGCATTTCGAACTCTGCAAACATGGTCTGGCGGAAAAGGGTGGTTCTGAACTCTTCAATGTAGTAGTTGATAAGATACTTACGCATTTCAGGGTCAGTTTCAGTTGCCAGAAGGTGCTGCATGAGCAGGGATTCGTTTACTGTGGATGCAACTTCTGCTGTGAAAATGGAGTGGTCACCATATGTGTAAGGCTGAGTCTTGCGTGTGTAGTATGAATGCATGGAGTGACCCATTTCGTGAACGATGGTGAAAACGTCCTTGAGGGTATCGGTATAGTTGAGCAGGATGTACGGCATGCTGCTGTAGGAACCGAAGCTGTATGCTCCGCTTGTCTTGCCCTGATTTTCGTAAACGTCAATCCAGCCTTCCTTAGTGCCGCGGTCAACCTGGGCAAGATATTCTTCACCCAGTGGGGCAAGGCCTTCCTGCATCATCTTAAGAGCTTCTTCGTAAGGAATGTCCTTCTTAGGAAGCTGAACAAGGGGAACGTAGATGTCGTACATCTTCAGTTCGTCCACACCAAGGACTCTTTTGCGGAGTGCAGTATATTTGTGAAGTACAGGCAGGTACTCGTTTACAACTGAAATAAGGTTGTCATAAACCTCTTCAGGAATGTTGCCGCCGGAAAGAGCTGCCTGGCGGGCAGAGTCGTATTTACGGACTCTTGCAGAAACTACATCGTTCTTGGTATTGTAGTTATAAGTTGTTGCGATTGTATTGATAAGTTTCTTATAAGCCTCGTACATGTTGGAAAATGCGGCTTTGCGGACTTCACGGTCGTGGCATTCCATGAAAGAAATGTAGTTTCCGTGAGTCAGGTTTACCGTATCACCGTCTTCGTCAACCACTGTACCGAAGGTTAAATCAGCATTGTTGAGCATCTTGAAGATGTCGTTGGTAGCGCCTGTAACCTCACTGAGCTGGGCAAGGATGTTTTCTTCTGCTGCAGAGAGCACATGCTGCTTTTCGCGGAGAGCATCCCTGAGAACGAATTCGTACTGCTTGAGTTCAGGCTTTGCTTCAATATAGCCAAGAATTGTTTCTTCGGAAGCAGTGAGAAGTTCAGGTGCGAAGAAAGAAGTTGCAGCAGCAACTTTCGCAATTGCGGAGCCGCATTTGTCATCCATGCTCTGGTACTTGGTAACGCGGTTGTCTTCGTCCTTTTTCATTGCTGCGTAAACGAAGGCATGTTCGAGTTTTTCCCAGATGCGGTCCTTTTCAGCAAGGGCTTCGTAAAGGGTATCGGCAGATTCAGTCAGTCTGCCGGCAAAACCTGTGAAAGCCTCGGCAGCCTTTACACATTCTTCGATGTCCTTTTCCCACTGGGATTCGTCAGGGTACATTGCTTCGATGTTCCATTTATATTCTTTTGCGATCTGGTCGCGCTGTTTTAAAGTTTTATCAGACATTTTAGTCCTCCTCGTTTCCAAAATAATATATTATTGTACCACAATCTGGCAGAGAATATAACGGGTAAAGTGAAAGTTTATTGAAAGTTCTAAAAAAAATTGTTATACTTTGACCATGAGTAATATTTAACCGGAGGGATCCAAATTGTACAGAGAAATACTTGAACAGAAATTCAGCAGACTGCCTGGAAGCGGCAGCCTTGACCGCAGTATTTTAGAATATATTCTGAAGAATAACAGTGCTATGACTTACATGTGCAGCGAAAAATTCTGCTATGAGTGTGACTGTAGCGATTATGAACTGGATCAGTTTGTAACTGCAGCAGGCTTCAGCGATTACAACCAGCTGAAGGAATTTGTAAAAGACACCATCAATTCCGTCGATGCAGAAAACGGTTTCAATGTTTCCATGGAAGATACAATCACCAGAGTTGCAGAAGACCTGGTGAACATTGAAATGGGCAATATGCTGGACTTCAAACAGTCCATTGACAAAAAGATGGTGCTCCGCCTTGTTGAAGATATTATCAACGCACCTGAAGTTGTAATTCTGGGTACCAGAGCTTCAGAAGCGGTGATTTCATACGCTGTGTATATTCTGAATAAAATCGGTATCCGCGCAACCAAACTGGACTCAGCCAATACCAACTATTTTGACCATATCAACAATATTGACAGATCAGCACTGGTCATTGCTGTAGGTTTCGCAAGATATCCGAAGGCAACTATTGTGGCTGTAAATCACCTTAAACGCAAAGGATTCAAAATTGCTTCAATCACTGACTTTACAAGATCTCCGCTGGTGAGCCTTTCAGAATATTCAATTATTCTCAAATCAAGTTCCAGAGAGTTCACGGACTCTTATTCAGCTTCCATGCTGCTGCTTAACCTTGTGGTTATCACAATCCAGAAGTGCAACAAAGAGTTCGTTGAAAAGAAACTGAGAGAATTTGATGAAACTGCATTCAACATGGACTACTATATTTAAGGACCAGGTGTAAATATGTACATTGAAAAATTCTGTAATGTGACAGGCGATCATCTGGAATTCAGGGAAGAGTACGATAAGTATAAATTCGGCAATATTCTTACCTGCAATGAGTACATGATGGACCAGCTTGAGCGTATCCGCAAAATCGCCCAGTCCAACGCAACCGTAATTATTTTCGGGGAGACAGGGACCGGTAAGGAACTCTACGCTGAGTACATCCACCAGATGAGTGCCCGACGTGAAAAACGATATATTAAGATAAACTGTGCCACAATTTCCGAGAGCCTTTTTGAATCAGAAATGTTCGGTTATCAGCCGGGTGCCTTCACAGGCGCTCTCAAAGGCGGCAAGCAGGGGATCTTTGAAATTGCCAGCGGCGGCACTATTTTCCTGGATGAAATCTCTGAAATGAGTAAGAACAATCAGTCCAAATTTCTCCGTGCTATTCAGGAAAATGCCTTTGTAAAGGTAGGCGGCGGTGCGGAAACCAAGGTTGACGTACGCATAGTCGTTGCTTCCAACAGGGAACTTGCCGGCATGGTTGAAGAAGGTGAGTTCAGAGAGGATCTGTTCTACAGGCTCAATGTAATTCCTGTGAAGCTTCTGCCTCTCAATCAGCGTAAGGACGATATAGTTCTTCTTGCCATGGCCTTTATGGACGGTTTCAACAAGGCATACGGCCTTAACCGCAGGATGAGCCCGCAGCTCATGGAGATTTTGCTGGATTATCACTGGCCGGGCAACGTGCGCGAACTTAAAAATGTGATGGAGAGGGCGGTTCTTCTCAGTTCTGATGATCTTCTTACGCAGGTTGACCTTAAAAACAGCGTGAAAACCAAAGTCATTCACAAAGACACGCCGCAGGAAAAGGGCAACACATACTTTGATATGGAACACTATTCAGCTTCGGGAAAGTCACTGAAGGAGATAGTAGGTGAATATGAAAAGATGGTAATAGCTGAGTATGTAAAGAAGTATGGCAGCCTGCGAAAAGCAGCGAAAGAGCTCCAAGTTTCACCGGCATCTTTGTCCCGCAAAATGTCAGGTGAGGAATAACATACCGGTGGTGTTGCAATTTTGTAACAACATGCGTTTTAAAAATGGAACGGTACGTGTTTACTTTTTGCAACACATGTGGTAAAATTATAGCTGTAAGATTAAAAACCATTGAAATTCCAATGATTTAAATGCAGGGTGCGTTTTGGCACGTATCTTGCTATAATATATTGCATCAAAACAAAAAAGACATCATGGAGGGTATCATGAAAGTTAAAACACTCGGATTTCCTGTAATCCACAATTATCCTGGCGACATCAGAGAATTCACACCAAACCTTTTCAAGTATCTTGAAAAATTCACACACCTTGAGTATTACCTTGAAGAAGGTTACGGCGAAAGACTGGGCTACACCAAGGAAGACTACACAGCAGTAAACACAAGAATTCACTTTGTACCATTAGAAGAAGTGTACAAGCAGGATATGATTGCAATCCTCAAGAATCCTGATCTTAAGAATCTGGAACTTATGAGAGACGGCGCATCACTTTTCTCAATGATTCACTACGACTCAAGACCAGCTGCAGTTGAACTCATCACAAGAAAGAAAATCCAGTCCTTCTCAATGGACGCAATCGTTGACGATTACGGCATCAGAACATTCGTAGACTATTTCGGAACAGCTTTCTCAGGCTGCGAAATCGCATTTGCTGAATTAAAGAAGAGAAAGAAAGATTTCCACAGCACTGAAAGAGGACCTATCAAGGTTACAATCGTTGGTGCAGGCGGCGTAGGCCAGAATGCAGTTAAGTCCTTCGAAGTACTCAGTGACAAGGAATTCCTCGGAACTGAATACACAGGCGTAGTTTCCAGCGTACTTACAAGAACAATCACTGGTAACGAAGCTGCTCTGAAGGAAATCTTCAGCACAACTGACATCCTCGTTGACGCAAGTAAGCGTTTCGACTACTCACAGCACATCATTTCCAACAAGATGCTGGGCTATCTGCCAGAAGATGCTATCATTCTTGACTTATCCGCAGACAGATACGTTGACTCAGAACCTAGAATGGTAAGAGCTTTTGAAGGTACTGTTAAGGGTACTCCAAGCGAAAAGGTTCTCCTTCCAGACAACAAGGCATACGATGAACTTCCTGCATGGGTAGACAGCACAAACAGAAGAGTAGTAGTAAGCTGCGACGCATGGCCAAGTGTAGACCCACACAAGTCAATCGCTGTTTACGAATTACTTATGAAGAACTTCTTCAACGTTCTCTTAGCTAAGGAAGATCTTGACGACGTTTCCATCGAATCCGACGATACATTCGAAAGAGGACTTGCAAGATCCACAATAACTTACTTCTTAGAAAACTACAAATAAAATAGCAGTTAAATACATCACATATTTCATGCAGAGCTGCCGCCGGGTGACCGACGGTGGTTTTGTTTTTTGGATTAAAATAATGTGGAATATTTTATCAAACCGTGATATACTTTATTAGTTAAGCAAAACCTTTCGAAAGGACATAATTATGGACAACAGACCTATCGGCTTTTTTGATTCCGGTCTGGGAGGCCTGACATGCATCCCAAACCTTTTTTCAAGACTGCCTGAAGAAAGAGTAATATATTTCGGCGATACAGCCCGCACGCCTTATGGTTCCAAGGCTGTTTCAACCATCCGTCATTATGCGGACCAGATTGCGGATTTTCTTGCATCCCAGGACGTAAAGATGATGGTAATCGCCTGCAACACAATCACTGCGACATGCCTTGAAGAACTTCAGGCCAGATTCCCGCAGATGCCTATTGTAGGAATTATCGGACCTGCTGCCGAAAAAATCGCGGAAAACTGCGACAGCACCAACAACATCGGCATAATTGCAACCAAGGTGACTATCGCCAGTGACGACTATAATACAATGATTAAGGCAAAGAATCCGGCACTCAATGTTTACAGCAAGGCAACACCTGCTTTCGTTCCGCTCATTGAGGAGGGCATTGTGGATAACGATATCATGGACCTCACAATCAGACATTATCTGGACGATTTCGTAGCTGAAAACAATCTGGATACACTGGTTCTGGGCTGCACTCATTACCCGATTATCCGCAAGGAAATCATGAGGCTTTATCCGCAGCTTAAGATTGTAAATCCGTCATATGAAATCATCGGACGCATTGAGGAAATTCTCAGGGAAAAGGATATGCTGGCGGCAGGCAACGACCGTGAAAATATATTTTATGCCAGCGACCTTTCGGAAAATTTCGTGAACATGATTCAGAAAATCCTCGAAATCGAAAGCTCGGAGCTGATTCTTAAATTCAAAAACCTTGATTTATAACAAAAGGGAGAAACTACATGAGAAAAGAAGATTTTTATGAACTTTTAGATATTGATTATCCGGCGGAGTTCCAGTATTTTGAGAATCTGGCAGCTTTCCTGGAATGTGATGAAGAACTGGAATACGAAGATGTTGCTGAGCTTTTCCAGGGTGTGGACAAGGATACTCTGGCACAGCTGGTGGACAACTATTTTGAGGAGCTGACAGACTTCGTGCCAGGTTCAGAAACAGGAGTCTACAGCATTCTTGACAATGTGCGCAGGGCACTTATGGGTATGGCAAGAAACTGCGACGATGACACCATGGAAACCAAGCTTGCCGACGAACTTGAACGTTTCAGACGCTGGTATTCCATTGACAGCAGAGTTTATCTGACCAATCTGGGAACCATGGACGAGCGGGAATTTACACTCAGAGATGCTCTGGTAAATGCCCGCATTGAGAAGCTGGACGGAGACAAGTTCCAGTACGATTTCAGCGAATGTGAAAACTATGTTCTTGATGAATATATCGTTTCCTTCGGCGATATGATTGCAGCAAACGAAGCTGAAGAAATGGCTGATACAGGCGAAGAGGACGAGCTTTACATGTAGCTTCATTCACAAAAAACAGCAGACCTTCATAGTATATAAAAAAAGCTATGGAGGTTTTTTTATGGGCGATGAAAGAAGATGTATTGAGCGCTGCGAGCAGCAGTGCAGAGAAAAATGCTGCGATTATGATCCGTGCGATAATTACCAGCATTGCAACCCTTGCTGCTGCGACGATAATCAGGGAAACGGAATCTGGCTTCTGATTCTGCTGGTGGTTCTTTATTTGCTTTTCTGCGGTGACAACAAAGGCGGCGGACTTTTCGGAGGGCTGTTCTAAAAACATTATCAGGGACATATAATCAGACATGAAGAAGAATGTCCTTAAAGAAAACAACATAATAGCGGCGGCAGCGATGTTTTTTGCTGCAGTTATGGTGGCATTTCCGGCGATAACAGAGGCGGGCGCAAAATCTGCGATTTCAATCTGGCTCAACTCTGTTGTTCCTGTTCTGCTGCCATTTTTTATTTTTGCGGATTTTATAAAGCGCACTGCCGACATAGAGCGGCTGCCAGTGAGGGTTTATCCGCTGGTCATGGCATTTCTTTCAGGGTATCCCATGGGCGCGAAAATTGTCGGAGATATGGTAAAACAAGGCGTGCTGACAGGAAGCGAAGGGAGATATGTGCTGAGCTATTCTCTGGTGACAGGACCTGCGTTTATCCTTGGAACCGTCGGGGCTTTCCTCGGGAGCAGTCAGGCGGCAGCAATTGTGGCTATCGGGCACTATGCAGGTGCGGTTTGTAATGGTATGATGTGGAAGTCGGATGTTGTCGGAAAAAGTCGAAATATAACTACCAACCAGCGCAGGGAAAACAACCTTGACTGTTTCACTGATGCAATACTGGCAGGTTTCCGGGCTATGGCCATAATACTTGCATACCTCATTCTGTTCATGATAGGGGCAGATCTGCTGGAAATGCTGGGATTGCTTGATTTGCTTCCGGGAGAACACTGGAGAAGTTTTGCCAAAGGTCTGATTGAAATGACCGTAGGCACATGTGCACTTGGAATGTGCAATATCAATCTCCGCCTTAAAACCGTGCTGGCCGCTTTTATCATATCTTTCGGGGGTCTTTCTGTTATAGGGCAGTCGTTGTCGGTTTCAGGCGGCGGATGGCTGGGCCTGACTGATCTGATTAAAATAAAAATTACTCACGGACTGCTTGCCGGCATCATTGCGGCGCTGCTTGGTTTAATATTGTTGTAGAAATTGTGTACTTCAGCACGATAATTTGGTATAATTAAAAAAAGGAGGTGCCGGCCATGGTTGAAAAGATATTTGAAACTTCATGTGGAGCGATTCATTACTGGCTGAATATCGTGGATTATGATGGTCCGACACTTGTATTTCTGCCAGGGCTGACGGCCGATCACAGGCTCTTTGACAAGCAGATTGAGTACTTCGAAGGAAAATATAATGTTTTCGTGTGGGATGCGCCGGGACATGCTGCGTCATGGCCTTTTGAGTTCGGTTTTGACCTGATGGACAAGGCAAAGTGGCTTGCCGGAATTCTCGAAAAAGAAAGAATCACCCGGCCTGTAATCATAGGACAGTCCATGGGCGGTTATGTGGGACAGGCCTTTGCAGAACTTTTTCCGCAGAAACTCAAAGGTTTCATATCACTGGATTCTGCGCCTCTTCAGCGTGAGTATGTCACTGCCGCTGAAATCTGGCTCTTAAAGAAAATGGAGCCTGTCTATTACTATTATCCGTGGAAAAGCCTGCTTAAATCAGGCACCAACGGAGTGGCGACGACTGAATATGGGCGCCAGCTGATGCACCAAATTATGATGACATACGACGGCGACAAGAGGCGATACGCCAGACTTTCCGGTCACGGGTTCAGAATGCTTGCAGAAGCCATGGAAAAGAACCTGGCTTATGAAATAAAATGTCCGGCACTGCTTATATGCGGCGAAAAGGACCGTGCGGGTTCATGCATCCGCTACAACAAAGCCTGGCACCGCAAGACCGGCATTCCTATTGAGTGGATAAAGGACGCAGGCCACAACTGCAATACCGATAAACCTGAAATAGTCAACAAGCTCATTGAAAGGTTTGTGGAGGATATGGTATGATATATAATGCAAAAGACGGAACAATCAGATTGGCAGGCGGCGAAATGGAGTACATAAGCTTCGGCACGGGACCGCAGGCGCTTGTTATGCTGCCGGGACTTGGCGACGGCCTCCGCTCAGTGAAGGGAACTTCGCTGCCGATGGCGTTCATGTACCGCAAGTTTGCAAAAGACTTTACTGTGTATGCTTTCAGCCGCAGAAAGGTGCTGGCAGAGGATGCGACAACAGAAGATATGGCCGCAGATGTTAAGGAAGCAATGGATGTTCTGGACATTGAGCATGCACATTTACTGGGAGTATCGATGGGTGGCATGATTTCCCAGCATTTTGCAGCGGACTATCCGCAGATGGTGGACAAGCTTGTGCTGACTGTGACCTGTGCACAGCCAAACCCGGTACTTGAAGAAGCAATAGGCGAATGGACTGACTGCGCGCTTCGCGGAGACCACAGGGCACTTATGGAAAGCAATCTCAGGCGGATTTACTCGGAGGGATATTACCGAAGAAATAAATGGATGATTCCGCTGGTCGGCAGACTTACAAAACCCGCATCATATGACAGATTCCTGATTATGGCCAGAGCCTGCCTTGAACATAACGCTTACGGTAAACTGGGGCAGATAACCGCTCCAACTCTTGTTGTCGGCGGTGAAAAGGACATATGCCTTGGCGGTGATGCTTCGCGGGAGATTGCAGAGCATATTGAAGGCAGCGAGCTTGTGATGTATGAGCAGTGGGGACATGGGCTTTATGAGGAAGCAAAGGACTTTAATGATATAGTATTGGAATTTTTAAAAGGGGAATAATCATGGGTTACTGGATTTTCATGACACTGATGGAACTGCTGATACCGGCTGTGATGATTGGCTGCGGTCTGTGGTTCGTCAAGAAACCGCCTGCCAGAATCAACTATGCGCTTGGTTACAGGACAAGGCGATCAATGATGAACAAGGACACCTGGGATTATGCTCACAGATATTGCGGTAAAGTCTGGATTGTACTGGGCATTATTATGATACCTGTGGACATTATCGCCATGGTTACGGTACTTGGCAAGACAACACTGGAAATCGGCAATTTCAGCACGGTTTTACTATTTGTGCAGATAATTCCGCTGCTTTTAACTTTTTTTATAGTAGAAGGAAAACTAAAACATACATTTGATGATTATGGAAGACGGAGGGGATAAACTATGAAAAGTATCAAATCAGGACGCGGACCATCGGCTATGGGAGCCATGGGAAGTATATTTGCAGCAATTTTCGGTGTTGTATGGACAATAGCGGCAGTCGGTATGGGTGCACCGTGGTTCTTTGCACTGTTCGGAGTTTTTTTCATAGGACAGGCAATTGTCAGCGCAATATACAACTACAAAAATGCAACCGGCAAGAACCGCTACTCAGAGTTCGACATAGTGGATGAACATGAAGAGAGCGACCCGTTCAATGATCGTTTCGGATACAGCAGAGATGCCCGCGGTGCCGAAGATCCGGCACAATATGATACTGTATATGACGAAGAAGGCAGCGAAAGCAATTTCTGCCCGTACTGCGGAGCGCCTGCCGGAACTGAATTTGAATTCTGTAATAAATGTGGAAAGAAGTTACCGTAGAATTTGCATTTAGCAACAAAAAGGCTGGGATTTTCCACATATTTTTCAAATAATTATTAGTTTACTGGGGAAATTTTTGTATTTTCAGGCGGTTTTTCATTAAATTTGCTTGTAATTCATATAGATTAGGAGTAATTTGAATGAAAATCCCCCAGTAAAATGAGTTTAAAACGGTTTCCCGTGGGAAATGCTATAATCAATATGAAAATGAGAGAACAATTAACAACCCTCGGCACCATCGCCGAATACAATCCGTTCCACAACGGCCATAAGTATCATCTTGAGCAGTCCCTGAAAGAGTCTGGGGCTGATGTTTGCGTTGCCGTGATCAGTGGCAATTTCATGCAGCGCGGTGAAATTGCAATACTGGACAAGTGGACAAGGGCTGAAATGGCCGTGAGAAACGGCGCCAATCTGGTTGTGGAAATGCCGGTGGTTTTTGCATGCAGCAATGCCGGATATTTCGCACAGGGCGGAGTGGAAATCCTGGAAGCCCTTGGAGTTTCAACGATTTCATTCGGCAGTGAGCTGGGAAATATGGATGAAATCAGCCGTATTGCCCGGGCAATGGACGAAAATAAGGAAATCATTGAAAACTCAATAAAAGAAGCTGTGAAGGCCGGTCTGGCTTATCCACGGGCACGTCACGAAGCACTTGTATCGATTCTTGGTGAAGAATCAGCCGCTCACCTTGATAATCCTAACAATATTCTGGCTTTTGAGTACCTGCGTGCTATAAAAAAAGCACAGCCCATGACTGTAAAGCGCCAGGGTGCAGGCTATCACGATCATCAGGCAGATATGCCGCTTGCATCGGCCACAGCAATCCGCAGAGCAATCGCAGAAGGCAGGGAAATATTCCAGTCAGTTCCTGAAATTACCCGGGAAATAATCAGCCGCGAGCGCGGAAACATGGCAGATCAGGAAATGCTTTTTGACTTAATCCGCGAGAAGGTTCTCACAACATCTGCCGAAGAACTGAATAAAATTTTTGGTGCGGAAGAGGGTCTTGGCAGTGCCATGAAGAAGGGTGTCCGTTACTGGAAGTCTTACGAAGATATAATTGAAGACCTTAAATCCAAGCGTTATACCCGCACCAGAATCGCCAGAGTCCTTGCATTGACTTTGCTGGGAGTCACACGCGATGATGTGAGGAACGCACGCAGCTACATCAGAGTGCTTGCTTTTGACGAAAAAGGCAGTGCTTATCTCAGGCAGATTAAGAAGTCCGGTGCATGTCCGCTGCCGGTAATAACAAACATAAACAAAGACACAGAAAACTGCCCGGAAATACTTTCCACACTGGAAAAGGACATTCTGGCTGCAGATATATATAATCTGGCCACAGGCCGGGACCTGTACGCTGGTTCAGAATTTGTACGCAGACCATTTAAGTTATAAAGGAGGAACATGCCATGAAACTTGCAGAAGCTCTTCAGGAAAGAGCAGACCTTAACAGAAGAATAGAAAGTCTCAGAGTAAGACTTAACACCAATGCCATCGTGCAGGAAGGGGAAAAATCCCCCGAAGACCCTAAAGAACTTCTCAAAGAACTTAACCGCTGCACCACCAGACTTGAGGAACTTATCAAAAAAATCAATATCATAAACTGCTTTACAATCGTGGACGGAACTTCCATCACAGCAATGATTGCAAAGAAAGACGTTCTGACCAACAAAATCAGCATTTACAGAGATTTTCTCGGATGTGCAAGCAATGTTGCACAGCGTGCCAAGAGAACAGAAATCAAGCTTCTCAGCACAGTGGACGTAGCAGCACTTCAGAAGGAAATCGACGACATGTCCCGTGAGCTGAGAATTATCGACAACAAAATCCAGGCAGCAAACTGGGCTACTGATTTTCCTGAGGACGACGAAATTTAACAGGACAAGAACGACGTTAATTTTTCAGGGCGAATGCGATCTCTGCATGCTGAGAATGAGTATGCATCAGTGGCGACCGAAGAGCAGGTCAGGGGTTCAACTCCCCGATTATTGTTTTGCTCCGACAGTTCACACGTTCATTTTTACTGCGAACAGCTTACTACCACAGCATTGACTGAAAATAGGGTGGGAAAGGGGAAAACTTGTCCTTGAAATTGCTCGTTACAGAGTGTATAATATATAAGGCTAAATTTGTTATTTGTTAATTATTTTTTATTTTTTTATGGAGGAATAATAGATCATGAAAGTTTTAGTAATCAACTGCGGCAGCTCTTCTTTAAAGTACCAGATCCTGGACATGACTAACGAAGAATTACTTTGCAAAGGCTTAGTAGAAAGAATCGGTATGGACGGTTCTGTAATCACTCACGAAAAGACTGGTATGGACAAGGTTAAGACTGAAGTTCCTATGAAAGACCACAAGGACGCTATCGCTCAGGTTCTTGCAGCTGTACAGAACGCTGAATACGGCGTAGTTGCATCCATGGACGAAATCGGTGCAGTAGGTCACAGAGTTGTACACGCAGGCGAAAAGTTCGCTGAATCCGTATTAATCACAGAAGCAGTAATCAAGGCATTAGAAGAATGTATCGAACTTGCACCTCTTCACAACCCACCTAACTTATTAGGTATCGCTGCTTGCCAGCAGTTAATGCCAACTACACCAATGGTAGCTGTATTCGACACTGCATTCCACCAGACAATGCCAGCTGAATCCTACATCTACGCTCTTCCTTACGAATACTACACTAAGTACGGCGTAAGAAGATACGGTTTCCACGGAACTTCCCACAGATACGTATCCGCAAGAGCAGCTGAAATGCTTGGTAAGGACCTTAAGGACCTCAAGATCATCACTTGCCACCTTGGTAACGGTTCATCCTTAGCTGCAGTTAAGGACGGAAAGTGCTTCGACACTACAATGGGCTTCACTCCATTAGAAGGTCTTGCAATGGGTACAAGATGTGGTGACATCGACCCAGCTATCGTAACTTTCATCGGCGAAAAAGAAGGTCTTTCCTATGCAGAAGTTAACAACGTAGTTAACAAGAAATCCGGCGTTCTTGGTATCTCCGGCGTTTCCAGCGACTTCAGAGACATCGAATCCGCTGCTAAGGAAGGCAACGAAAGAGCACAGCTTGCACTTGACGTATTCACTCACAAAGTAAAGGCTTACATCGGTGCTTACATGGCTGAAATGAACGGCTGCGATGCTATCGTATTCACAGCAGGCGTTGGCGAAAACGGTATCGGCAACAGAGCAGCTATCTGCGAAGGCCTTGAAAACCTTGGTATCGTTCTTGATGCAGAAAAGAACAATGTAAGAGGTAAGGACACAGTTATCTCCGCTGATGAATCCAAGGTTAAGATCTTACTCATCCCTACAAACGAAGAGTTAATGATTGCAAGAGACACTTACGAAATCGTAAATGCATAATGCAAAATAATTGTTGACAAACACCTTGATTTTATTGTATAATCATGGAGTTGACGACTATTATGAAATTAACATAAAGAGCAAATACTCACAAGGAGGTGTTAAGATATGGCAGTACCTAAGCGTAAAACATCAAAGGCTAAAACAAGCAGCAGAAAGTCAGCTAACATGAAGATGACAGCACCTGGATTATCCATTTGTCCACAGTGCAAGGAACCAAAGCTTCCTCATAGAGTTTGTCCAAACTGCAACTACTATGATGGTAAGGAAGTTGTTGAAGCTTAATTGATCTTTTGAACGATTAACGGCAGACCAGACGGTTTGCCGTTTTTATTTTTTGTTGCACAATTATTTCTGATGATGTATAATTTAGTAAGAAAGTAAGAAAATAAGAATGAGAGAAAGGAGGGAGTTAAATGTTAGCTGAATTACGCCAGAAGTCGCAGATTACAATACCAAAAGAAATTGTTGAACAGCTGGGACTTAACGAAGGGGATAAACTTGAAATTTACGTTAATGATGGAATGATATGTATCATGCCGGTTGCAGTTTATCCTAAAAAATATCTGGAAGAACTGCGGGGTGAAATATCCGTAGTACGGGAAAATATTGCCGAAGGAAAGCAGCCATTATTTGATAATGTAGATGCTTTATTCGAAAAATTGGAGGTGAAATGATGCCTTATCAGCTGACTTTTACTCCAAGATTTGAAAAACATTTCAGGAGGCTGACCGCAGATGAAAAGCGGCAGCTTAAGAATAAACTTGAGCTTTTGGCCGAAAATCCACCTCATCCTTCGCTGCGTACAAAACGAATTCAGGGAACGCGGGATTTATTTGAATGCAGTGTAAATATGGATGTACGAATAATATGGTTTTATGAAAATGAAATGATGATTATACTTGTGGATGTAGGGCATCATGACATATTAAAACGAATTTAACAGTATGAAAACAATCGCACATATTCACACAGATTTCCCCGAAAAGTTCGGAATTCCAAGGCAGAGCGGAATTGTGGACACTCCGGGATATATAGTTTTTGAGCCGCCGTACAACAATCCGGATGCGGTGCGCGGACTTGAAGAATTCTCTCATATCTGGCTTATCTGGGAGTTTTCAGAAAGCAAAAGGGACGACTGGTCGCCGACCGTCCGTCCGCCAAGACTGGGCGGAAATACGCGGGTAGGGGTCTTTGCCTCTCGGTCTCCGTTCCGTCCCAACCCGATAGGTCTTTCGTGCGTGGAGCTTGAAAAGATTGAAATTGACAGCAAGCTGGGGCCTGTACTTTATGTACGCGGCGCAGATATTCTTGACGGCACGCCAATATTCGACATCAAGCCTTATCTGCCTTATTCTGAGGCAAAAATTGAGGCCAGGGGCGGTTTTGCACACAAAGTCAAGGATGATTCCATGAAGGTTATTTTCAGCCCGGAAATCAGCGGTTCTGTACCTGCAGAAGACCTTGAAACCATTGAAAAACTCCTGTCTCAGGACCCTAGACCACATTATCAGGACGACCCGGAAAGGGTTTATGGAATGGCATATAAGGACTGGGAAATTAAGTTCCGGGCAGAGGGTGTGTCGATTTTTCTCGAAAAAATTGAAAAACGTTAGATTAAAAAAGGAAGCCTTGAATCTTCGTGCACAAGACTTCCTTTTCCATATCAGGTTTTATCAGTTGTTTTTTCTGATTATATCATGATTGAGCATGTCAAGCTTGGAAGCACCATGGGATGTCTGAATCATAAGTGCCATAATATTTCCGGAGGTTGCAGTAAAGTCAAGCACTACATTTGCTGCAGCAGCAAGAGAAATTGCTTCAAGCGGTACACCGAGCTGCAGGAACATGAGCGTATAGCACGAAATTGCGCCACCTGGAATAGGTGGTGCTGCAACTGAGAGGACTACTGCATTGATTACGCACAGTACAATACTGCCCGCTGTAAGTTCCACCCCATATAACTGGGCTGCAAAAAGAGGAACAAGTATAAAAAGGTTTACTGCATGAGGCATGAATACCACGCTGCCAAAAGGGAGGGCAAAGCTTGTGAGCTTTTCTTCAATACCCAGTTTATTGTGACAGGTATCAATCATGGTCGGGAAGGCCGCCGCTGAAGATGCCGTAGTAAGTGCAATGAGGAAAGTGGAACTCAGTTTACGCATCGCCTGGACAGGTGAGACACCAAGTTTCATCATTGTAACAATTTCAATAAGAATTTCTGCAGCGGAAAGAACCACGCTGAGAAGTATTACGCTGATAAGTCCTGCTGCACTCTGTGCAAGTGTCCCCTGAAGAAGCAGGCGAAGTACCGAAAGGAAGATAAAACCAGGGGTAATACTGCTGATTGCAGAAAGAATTACCTGAACAACAGCATTTGACTGTTCTACGACCTGAGTAAGTGTCTGCATGCGGTCACGCAGCAGAATCATCACAATGCCCACTACTGCTCCCATAAAAAGAATCTGCAGAGTATTTCCTGTAAGGAATGGTTCAACAATATTGCCCGGAATTATATCCAGAACCATTTCAATGACTGACTGAAGTACTGCCTGCCCGCTCTGCGCGCCGCTGAGCGTTGGTTTAAAGAAGGAAACGGCAGCAATCATGCATACTATACCAACAATAATTGATACAATCATATATCTTCCGAGAAGTTTTTTTCCGATACGGCCAAGCTGACGCGTATCGCCGATATTAACAATACCCCATACCATTGAAAGGAACATGAGAGGGCCGACAATACATGAAAATACACTGAGGAAAGTATTGAAAAGAGGGTCCAGCAGAGTTGTAAGTATAGTTGTTCTCAGACCTTCCGGAAGAAGAAGTCCCAGCCATCCGAGCACGAGTGCAGACACAACTGCAATGAGCACGAGACTGAGCTGGCTGAGTTTCTGCTTTTTCTTTATGGAAAATGATACGGTGTTGGAACCATTCTGATACTGCCAGGAAGGTGAAAGACCCAGATTTGTCAGCATTGCACGGCCGAGAGCACCGCTGCCAAAAGATTCGTCTTCATCTTCTGCAGCCAGTGGGTCGCAAGGCATTCCATTGCATGAAACAGTAAGTGTAATGCGGCCGAACCGGCGGGAAATGTCCACAGTAAATTTATCCTTAAGATTTGAAGCATTATCATACCATCTGAGAAGAATTTCCTCCAGTGAAAGCCTGATGCGGAGGACTTCTTTACGCGGAAGGGAGAACATCTGGAGTGTTTCATCAGCGAAATCAGCTGCTGAGTCGATGTTTTCCGGAATTAATGTAAAATCTTTGCGGTAATGTTTCATTGCCATAGTATTACACGACCTTTCTAAATATTTTTGCGTATCCGGAGGATATTCTGTCCGTCTTTGTATTCGTAAACAACTTCGTCCATGGTTTTTCTGACCATATATATTCCAAGACCGCCGATTTCACGCTCTTCAGCGGAAAGGTTAATGTCAGGATCTTCATTGCTGAGTGGGTCATAAGGAACACCGTTGTCAATAAAAGTTATAATTACTGCCATGGAATCTTCCATAACTTCTACACGGACTGTGGCAGGTCCCACATCCGGATTGTAAGCGTAACGGGCAATATTGCTCATGAGCTCGTCGATGGCAATATCAATCTGCATCTGAGCTTTCATGGGACAATCAAGTGCCTCAAGCTGTTCGTCTACGAAAGCAGTAACTTCAGGTATATTTCCGATGACGGCATCAATCGTCAGTTCTTTCATTGGAATCTCCTTTCTGCGGCCCCGAATATTTCAGGCATAACATTGTAATGTCGTCAAACTGAGGAGCTTCGCCTGTGAATTTATCCACATCAGTTATTATATTTTCGCATAAAGGCTGCGGCTGTAATTCGCCATGCTTATTGAGAAGGTCAAAGAGTCTGTACTCGCCATAAAGCTGGTTTGCAGCATCGGTAGCTTCAGTCACTCCGTCGGTATAGAGGTAAAGCATGTCACCGGGCATGAGCTGAAGTTCATTTTTACGGTAGCGTATGCTCTCCATGCCTGCAAGTACGAAGCCAGGGCGTGTTTTAAGATACTCACAGCTGCCGTCTGAGCGTCTGATGAGAGGAGGGTTATGACCGGCATTTGCAAAGGTTACAAGACCTGTATCAATATCAAGAATACCCATCCATGCAGTTACAAACATGCCCGCATCGTTGCCTTCACAGAGCTTTTCATTGGCCTGGGTGAAGACTTCTTCAACGCTCATGCCCGATTCGGCGCAGCTCTTCAGGAGCGTTTTTGACTGCATCATAAACATTGCGGCAGGGATACCTTTGCCGGAAACATCAGCAATGAGGAAGGCCAGAGTCTTATCATCAATAAGGTAAAAATCGTAAAAATCACCGCCAACTTCTTTAGCAGTACGCATTGAAGCAAAAAGTTCAAATTCTTTTCTGCCGGGATAAGGCGGGAACACCGACGGCAGGGACGAGTGCTGTATTGCACGGGCAAATTCCAGCTCTGCATCAATACGGGCAGCAGCATCGGCAATATAGCGCTTCAGCGTATCTACTGTGGAGTTTATATCGTCAGAAAGAGAAGAAAATTCTTCATTGGATCTGACATCTACCGTAACATCGAGGTTTCCATCTGTGATTTCACTGAGAGAATGATTGATACGGTGAATATTGTCTACTATAAGTTTTTTGATAAGTATGTAAATCAGCAGGAACAGGGCTGCAAAAACTATTAATTCCATGGCAGTTGTTATTCCTACAGACACATTACGGGACAGAACGGCTTCTTTCTGCGGCAATACAGCGATAATGTAATAACCTTCAGTATGAACATACATGCAGTAGCAGGATTCGCTGTAGACCTCTGCTGTGAAAGGCTCATTCTCAGCAATGGTTTCCGGATCAAATGTAAGACCGGTAATTCTCAGTCCGCGGCTCTCATTGTCATGTCTGTCACTGACAATTTTGAAATCTTCGTCAGCGATAATTATACTGCCGGCTTCACCCACATGACGATTACGGGTAAGTCCCACAACAAGACTGTCTATATCACGCTGGAAACGTCCTGAATCGTAACCAACCTGAACAAATCCGCCTCCTTCCAGAACCACGCCACCGTATTTACGCAGAATCTGAGGGTCGTATGAAGTAGGCTGATAACTCTGTGCATATTCGGTCTGTCCCTGAAGGAGAACCATAAACTCAGCAGACTGTGTGCCGCTTGCCATGTCATAATTCAGAAAAGGTTTATAAGTTGTAGCAGTAATTATACCGTCTGAATCAATAATATTTGCTTCTGCCAGATTATATTTTACAATCATGTCCAGAAGGAAAGCAGAGTCAGGGGCAGCGTTATTATTTATTTCTTCTGCTACAAGAGCAGCACGTTCCAGAAGATTTTCATCAGAAGCATCGATGATGTCCTGTCTCACATCGGAAATATTCAGCGAAAGCAGCTCAATTGCATTCTGCTGTGAAAGTCTTGTCTGAAAGAACCACAGAAACGCTGTGGTAAAGAGGAACGCAATAGTAACAACAACAAAAAGCCAGCGCTGGAAAGTCTGGGAAATGCGAACATGTTTATTGTTTGCACGGTTTCTGTTCATAACTGCCTCTCTGAAAAGTTTTTTCTTAATTATATCAAACATGAGAAAACAATGGAAGTGTTTTACTTTCTTTTTTTGAATGCTGAAAGGTGTTGTATAAACGCTGTATTTGCTGTATAATTGAAGCAGGATATTAAGGCTGTATATATTCGGGGAGCGAGGAAACTTTATGGAAATTAAAAAATGTAAAAAGGAAAATGAACTGAATCTGGTTATTGAGGGCCGTCTGGACACGACAACTGCTCCACAGCTTGAAGCAGAATTAAAACAGGATATAGATGGTGTGGAAATGCTTGTACTGGATTTTTCGGCACTTGAATATCTTTCATCTGCAGGTCTGCGAGTGCTTCTGGCTGCACAGAAAGTGATGAACAAGCAGGGCAAGATGATTATCAGAAATGTTAATGAGACAATCAATGAAATTTTTGAAGTGACAGGGTTTATTGATATCCTTACAATTGAATAAGGCCTGGTATGAATACAAAGCTTTTCAGGAAACCTTCGCGGGAGGGTTTCTTTTTTATTGACAACCCTCGCAGCTCGAGGTATAATGAGGACAAAGAAAGCATCGGACTTCGAGGTATTGCCGACGGGGAATTGCAGAGGAAGGAGGCCTGCCCATGGATAAGAAAAAGTATATCGAAACGGTTCTTAGTGAAGTAAAATTCCGCTACGATCACGATGAAATCAGCAGGGAACTTGAAAATCATATCTTTGAACGCAGCGCATACCTGCGGGCAAAAGGCATAGACGCTGCAGAAGCAGAGGCGGAAGCAGTCCGCCGCATGGGCGACCCGCAGGCAATGGGCCAGGAAATGAACAAGGCACACAACCCCTGGATTGGCTGGCTCTGGCAGTTTACAAGTCTGATAGTCATGTTGATATTAGTTCCTACAGTAATTGCCGGAGGCTGGTGGACTGTACTTGAAATAAGAGATATTCTTTCAGAACCAGGCAGACATCAGCAACTGGAATGGATTTATGACGGAGAGGAATATTTCCATTCACCTGTCAATTCGACTCTGGAACTGGATGGATACTCAGTGAAATTTACAGATGCTTATTGTGGCGAACATAGTGTAGATAATGAAGCCAGAGGATATTATCTGGTATTGTTCTATAAACATCGTGGAAATTCCGGAGAGAACTTTTACAGGTATGTGGAAGCGGATACCTTTCTAAACAGTCAGAGAAAAAGTTATGCACCGAACTGGGAGCCATATGAAGAACCATATTATTCTTTTAATGATGAATATTTTCTTTTTTGGATAAATGATACTTCAGAAGATATTATGTATATTGATTTCGATGTTTTCGGACAAAAAGCGACAGGACAGATAGACTTGTCAGCCCTGTTTGATGAAATGGAGCGTGGTGAACAATGAAGAAAAAAAGAAAGTTCAGATTGCCGCAGCTGACACGCGGACAGAAAGTTGTGAGAAATCTGATTATAATCGCGGGAATGTGTTTAATCATGTTCGGAGTTTTTTTCGGATTTGACAAACCGTGCAGGACTTTTGATGAGGCAATTGAGAAATGCCTTATCAGGGACGCTGGCATGCTGCCACCTTATGAAATTACAGACAGATATACTGTTTTTGATAAACTGGGAAATGGAAACCATGAATTTTATCATTCAGTAGCATATGTGAAATCGACATTAAATGGCGAAGATGTCCTTATACAATTAAACGTCCGGCTGATGGATTCATTCTGGGATGATTTCATTTGGTACAAGCCTGAATATTATGCTTATATTGAAAAGGTTGAACCGTACACCGAACCGGAATATGAAGTGAGATGGGCAGATATTGACAGAGAGTCTGAGGACTCATATCATACATCATATTTTACATACTGGGATAATGAAATGCCTGAGGATGAAATTACAGGTTTGTGGACTGACCAGAATGACCAGTGGCTCATAAGAATGAGCTTTGACTATCATCCGGAACAGACAAGCAATGAAGACTTATATTTTTCCGTAAAGAAAAGCGATTACAGTGTCAAATGGCTTGAAACATCTGAGTTTAGCAAGCAACAGAGAGCGTTTTTAGGTAATGAAGCAGCGGTCAGAATGGCTGTTAATCTGGCTGAAGACTTTGAAAGAAAATGGAAGATATTTAAAGAATATAAAGCCAGCGGAATGTATGTCACAGACAATATTGCGGAGGAACTGATAAAAGAGTGAGGTGAGGGGTTTGGATAAGGAAAAGTACATAAAAACTGTTCTTAAAGAAGTGAAATTCCACTACGATCACCAGGAAATCGAAAAGGAACTGGAAACCCACATTTACGAAAGAAGTCAGTACCTGCAGGCAAAAGGTATGGCGGCGGAATCTGCTGAAACTGAGGCCGTGCAGCGTATGGGCGACCCGCAGGAGATGGGGAGAGAACTCAATAAGGCACATAATCCCTTGGTGGGATATGTGTGGTTTGCCAGCTGTATTTTTGCATTCTGTCTGGCGGCGGCAGCGGCATGGTTCGGGATTCCTCAGGTGTATAAAGAAGTAAAAGATCTGATTACAGAGCCGACGCCTATTGAGCATTTTGCGATGAGAGATAAAAATGACACACTATGCAGAACTGAAATCGATGAAAGTTTGTTTTTGGACAGTTACAGTATATGGTTCAAAGAGGTTGCATTATTACAGAACAGCAGTGACCGCGGAGGGTATTATATTGGTCTGTTTTATGAGCATGAAGGTGAGTCCGGCAAAGATATTTATGCGACATTAAGTGATCATGGATATGACGATATAATGTTTCTCAATAAAAATGGACAGCATTTTTCATATAGAGATAACGGATATAAATCTGAACCTTTTGTTCTGTCAAAATATACCCGTAATTATTATCTGATATGGATACCGGACCTTTCAGAAACCAGACTTTATGTGAATTACAATGCGTTCGGGCAGCAGGACAAGTGTGAAATTGACCTGAGCAGTTTATTTGAAGAGATTAAAACCAAGGAGGCACAGTTATGAAGATAGATAAGAATTTAATAGGCGGAAGTTCAGCGCTGCTGGTGCTGTCGCTGCTGGCTGAAAAAGATTATTACGGCTACGAAATAATAAGAACGCTGGAGGAACGGTCCAACGGAACTTTTGAGTATAACGAGGGGACTCTGTACCCGATTCTCCACAAGATGGAAAGCAAGGGGCTTCTTTCTTCATACAAAGAACAGGCAGAAGGCGGCCGTGAGCGAAAATATTATCACATCACAGGCCTTGGAATGGAGCAGCTTGCTGAGGAAAGAAAGCAGTGGGAAGCTTTCAGCACATCGGTGAACCAGGTGATTCTGGGAAGTGTAAGCTTTGCGTAGCATTCCGGAGGGGTGTGAAATATATGAAAAAAATTAAAAAAATCAGACTGCCTGAGCTGACCAGGCCTCAGCAGATTGCCCGTAATGTTCTGCTTATTGTTCTGGCGGCGATGGTACTCAGCTGGGTATGGGGACCGAAGGAGACTGTTTTCAAATCAAGTGATGAATTTCTGGAATATGAACTCATGCAGCTTGGTATCAATCAGCCTTATGATGTAATTGCTGATTATACTTTTGGAACGGATACAGGATACAGACATGACAGGCAGGTTTTTGTAAAGAGCAATATTTTTGAAGACGAAGTGTATGTATGCGTTTCCATGAAACAGGCAGGCAAAAAGTGGGAAAAAAGCCGGCAGACATCTGTTTCTGAACTGAAAGGAACAGAGCGGATCAACTGGTTTTACATTGGTGACTATTTTGGAAACAACTGGTCGTATACATCATTTCATACAAATTATATCAGAGAACTCTGCGGCGGCAGCGGATACAGCAAGATGACAGTTGACGACAATATTGTCACAATTGAACTTGATTTTATAAATGATTATGGAAATGCCATGAATGGTGAACATCTGAATAATTTTCAGCCGGAACTGATTTACAATTATGATATTGAAACAGGTGAGGCCAGATTGACAGGAATCAGGACTCTTTGTATCGAAAAGGATATGGTTCTTTCGGATGAACAGGCTGCTGAGATTGCTGAATTACATATTAAAAGCAAGGAAGATTTTATGAAAGCTGCTGAAGAGAATGGTATGACAGGGGAAAAGATATTTGAGCATGTTTATAATTAAATATTGACATTTAAAATCAATTATGGTAATATATGTATATAAAAATATACTTGATTTATCATCAGATTCTGCATATAATATTTGTAGAAACATCTTCGCAGATGAGACGAGTGACGGTTCTGACTCGTCGGTAAAATAAAAACTGACCGAGCGAAGAGACGAGTGACGGTTCTGACTCGTCGGTAAAATAAAAACTGACCGAGCGAAGAATGCCAGGAGAGGATTTGATTATCCTCTCTTTTTTTGTTTTTGTTTTTCGGGGGAATATTTATGGACAAAGATTTTGAACTTAAAATTTTATCAAAAGAGTTTTATGAAAATTATCCAAGTACTAAGTATAAGGAAATACTGACAAAGAAAGAACGTCCGTACACATGCCTTATGTTTGAGATTCATAAAGGATATTATGTTTGTATTCCATACAGGACAGAGATTACTCATAAATATTCCTACAGATTTCATAAATCAAAACGTTCAGTAAAGAATAAATCAGGACTTGATTATACAAAAATGGTCATAGTAGGAAAGGAAAGTTATTTCAGTACTGTTTCTGCAGTGGTTGACAATGATGAATATATTGAAACTGTTCAGAATATTACAAGAATTAAGCGTGAAGCGTTGAGTTTTCTTGACGATTATATTGCTTGTATAACCCAAAATTCATCATTAAGCCCGCAAGAAATTAGTAGACGATACAGCTTCTGTGCATTACAATATTTTCATAAAGAATTAGGATTGGAGAGGGAGGACAAACCTATGAGCAAAATAACATACATAAAAGCAGACATTACTAAACTGGATATTGATGCAATAGTAAACGCTGCAAATTCAAGTCTTCTGGGCGGCGGCGGTGTTGACGGAGCGATTCACCGTGCGGCAGGTCCTGAACTTCTGGCAGAGTGCAGAACACTTCACGGCTGCGAAACCGGTGATGCGAAGATTACCAAAGGATATAAGCTTCCGGCAAAGCATGTTATCCACACGGTAGGTCCGATTTATTCAGGAAGTGAATCAGACCCTGTTAAGCTGAAATCCTGCTACACGAAATCACTTGATCTGGCAAAGGAAAACGACCTGCATAGCATCGCTTTTCCGGCTATTTCCTGCGGTGTATACGGTTATCCATGGGAAGATGCGACTGAAATCGCAGTTGCAGCAGTCAGAGAGTGGCAGACAAAAAATGCAGATTATGAGCTTGATGTGACTTTCTGTTGCTTCAGTGATGATATGTATGCATTATATGATAGGAAAATCTGTAAATAGTTGTAAACAAAATTCGTCCAACATATTACAAAAAACGACCGATTTTATGCAGAAATAGGATCGATATATTGACAAGAAGCCTCCTGAACAGGATAATTCTTCCAAAGAATTATTTTGACAGGAGGTTTTATTATTATGAGCGATAATGTGAACCGTACATACAAGGACAGTGTTTTTTGTCTGCTCTTCAATGACAAAGCCCGTCTCATCGAACTCTACAATGCACTATACGACACAGACTACGACATGGAAACACCACTGGACATCGATACAATTGAGGACGTGTTTTTTGTCAACATGAAGAATGACATTGCATTTACCATCGACAACAAATTTATCGTGCTGACTGAGCATCAGTCGACAATCAACCCGAATATGCCGCTTCGGGATCTGTTCTATATCTCGTCCATCTATCAACAGAAGCTTGACACAAAAAGACTTTACGGCCGGTCACCTGTAAGGGTACCAAGACCAGAGTTTATTGTATTTTACAATGGTATGGAGGATATGCCATGCTATTGGGAATACAGGTTGGAGGATTCGTATCTGGGTGAACATTTGCCCGAACAAAAAAATGCTTTAAATCTCACCGTAAAGGTGTATAATATAAATAAAGAGAAGGAAGGAGAAATCCTTAGAAAGTCACGCAGTATGGAAGGATACAGCGAGTTGATTGACCGCATCCGTTGGTATGCATCCGGTGGTCCTATTACACGTGAAGATGTAAAAGAAGCAGTTGAAAGCTGTATATCTGAGGGAATTTTGCCTGACTTTCTAAAAAAGTATGCGACGGAGGTGGTTGGTATGTTATATAAGAGATTTACCGAAGAAGAAGTGAAAGAACTTTACATGACGGACGGGTATGAAATGGGTTTTGAGCAGGGAGAAAAAACTGGTAAAGAATCAGAGAAAAAAGCATTGGCTTCAGCATTTAAGGCTAAAGGTATAGATGTCAGCATCATATCCGAGTGTACAGGATTGACAACTGAAGAAATTGATAATATGTAAATCAACGGCGGCAGGCCAATCTGCCGCCTATCTTGTTTTTTGCGTGAAAAATATGAAATTATTGCTACGAAGTTTTCACACACAAGGTGAATATGTGAAGTTTGAATGTGATGTTGGTAAAGTCCGTTGACACTTGAAATTTCAACGTTTAAAATGCAGGTACATTATACAGAAAGGACATAATTCACCATGATTAATGTAAAAAATTTAACTAAAAATTACGGAAATCATAAGGCTATAGATGACCTTTCCTTCACAATCGAAAAAGGAAACGTTTATGGCTTTTTAGGTCCCAATGGTGCAGGTAAGTCAACGACTATGAACATCATAACCGGCTGTTTGGCTGCTTCATCGGGGCAGGTTAACATCGGCGGTTTTGATATTTTCGAAGACGCAATGAAGGCAAAAAAACTTATCGGTTATCTGCCGGAAATCCCACCTCTTTATCCGGACATGAAGGTTATCGATTACCTGAAGTTTATTGCGGAAGTAAAGGGTGTGGCAAAGAGTGGAATGATGGAGGAACTCTTTGACGTTATGGAAAAAACCCAGACGACAGATGTAGCCGGAAGAGTAATCAAAAATCTTTCCAAGGGCTATCGCCAGCGTGTTGGTATCGCTCAGGCGCTCATTGGCGACCCGGAAATTATCATTCTTGACGAACCGACAGTGGGCCTTGACCCTAAGCAGATTATTGAAATCCGTGACCTTATCAGAGAACTTGGCAAAGAGCATACGGTCATTCTCAGCAGCCACATTCTTTCCGAAATCAGTGCAGTCTGCAATCATATTCTGATTATTTCTGACGGAAAGCTTGTGGCTGATGACACTGCCGAAAACCTTGAAAAGACTTACGGCATGGATCTTGAAACTATTTTCCTCAGACTGACGGGGGCAACAGATACTTTTGCAGAAACGTCTGCAGAAGCGGTGACAGAGGAGGTGAGTGAAGATGCTGGCAATCTTTAAACGGGAATTCAAATCATATTTCACATCTATGACAGGATATGCTTTCGCTGCTTTCCTGCTGATATTTACAGGTATATATACAATGTCCATCTGTCTTATGGGTTATTATTCCAATTTTGAGTATGTGGTGGGCAATGTGGCCTTTATTTTTCTCATTATTGTACCTGTACTGACTATGAGAGTTTTTGCGGAAGAAAGAAAACAGAAGACTGACCAACTTCTTTATGCTCTGCCGCTGAGCATGACGAAGATTGTGCTTGGCAAGTATCTGGCTCTTCTTGCTATATTTGCAGTGCCTGTGGCGGTTATGGCAGTTTATCCGTTTATACTTTCTTTTTTTGGAAATGTGTCAATTAAGATTTCATTCTGCGCAATTTTCGGGTTCTTCCTTCTTGGTGCGGCACTCATTGCAATCGGTATGTTCATTTCCTCATTGACAGAAAGTCAGCCTCTGGCAGCAGCAATCTGCTTCCTGGTGCTCCTTGTGAACTATCTGGCCGACGGGCTTTCTGCCTATGTGCCTTTCGGTGCACAGCTTCTTTCTGACACATGCCTATTCATGAGACTTGACCAGTTTGTTTATGGTGTGCTTGATCTGAGCGTAGTGGCGCTCTTTGTGAGCGTGGCTGCTGTAGCGGTTTTCCTGACTGTGCAGGCGCTTGAAAAAAGGAGGTGGAGTTAATGGATAAGAAAAAATTCCGTCTTGGAACTTACACCGCAGCTACGACGGTTGCCGTCATTGCAATTGCAGTGATTTTCAACATGTGTATCAATGCACTTCCTTCAAAAATCAAAGCAATTGACCTCAACTCCAACGAAATCTATTCCATCGGCGAACAGACCAGGACTGTGGTAAAGACTCTGGAAGAAGACGTCCACATTTACTGGCTTGTACAGGAGGGTTACGAAGATGTTTATATTGAAAACATGCTTGCAAATTATGAGGACCTGAGTAAGAATGTGGTGGTAGAAAAGATTGACCCGGTTGTTTATCCGACCTTTGCTTACCAGTACACAAGCGACGGTATTTACAATAACAGCCTTATTGTAACAAATTCCGACGAAACAAAGACCCGGTACCTGAGTTACTACGATATTTACCTGTATTCCTACGATGAAAACTATAACGAAATAACTGAATACAACGGTGAGGGCGTTCTTACATCAGCAATTAAAATTGTGACAAGTGATATCCAGACCAAGCTGTATTATGTGACAGGTCATGGTGAAAAGGACATTCCGTCAGAACTGCAGAAAAAAATCAGTCTTGAAAACATGGAGGTTGAATCAGTAAATCTACTTAAAGAGGGTGCGGTTCCTGCAGATTGCGAGGCACTTATAGTTTACAGCCCATTGTCTGATTTCAGTGCGCAGGACATTGAAATTCTAAGTGAATACCTTGAAAACGGTGGCAAAATGCTTCTCTTTACCGATTGCACAGAAGATGAACTGACTAATCTGTACGGTCTTATGTCAGGCTACGGTGTGGACGGTGTAAACGGTGTAGTAATGGAGCAGGACAGTGATTTCTGCCTTTATAACTACGCTAACTATCTGCTTCCGGGCATGTACAGCCACGATATAACTACACCGCTGATTAACAGTAATTATTTCGTGCTCATGCCTATGGCTCACGGTATTGAAATCAATAATGATTTTGATGACGAAAGTATTACAGCTACGACATTACTTCAGACATCTGAAGATGCTTTTGTAAAGAAAGCCGGTATGAATTCAACTACTGCAGAAAAGGAAACCGGAGATGTTGAAACAGAAGACGGATTTGCTGTAGCTGTTGCAATCACAGATGTTCAGGATACAGAAGAAGCTAAGATTGTATGGATGTCCAGTTCCTATATTACTGATGCACAGATGGATGAACTGGCATCAGGTGCAAACACAGACTTTGTCATCAACTCACTGGGCTGGCTTTGTGAAATCGAAGATTCTGTCACAATCAGAGCAAAATCAATTTCCTACGACTACCTGACGATGACGGCATCTCAGTCAAACAAGCTATCAGTATTAATTATTTTTGTTATTCCGGCGGCATTTATCGCGGCAGGAATCTATGTATGGGTAAGAAGGAGAAAAATGTAATGTCAAGATCTAAAAAAATGATTCTGCTGATTATTTGCCTGGCAGTGCTCATCGGTGCATATTTTGGTGTTACTGCATGGGCTGAAAAATCAGTAGCTGATGATAACAAAACTTATACTGTTACAGATGTGGATCCTGCAGAAATCGTTCAGCTTGACTGGTCTTACGAAGGGAATGAATATGTACTCTCAAAAATCGATGGAGTGTGGGTTGACCCTTACAACGAAGATTTTGAAGTTAATCAGGATGCTGCGGAGGCAATGGCAGCGGCAGTTTCCAGTATTGAGGCAAGCGTAGTTATCGATGATGCTGTTAGCACCAGTGACTATGGTTTTTATGAAGATACTGAAGGTATCAGGTTTGAGATGGCAGACGGCAGTGCCAAAACAATTCTTACTGGAAGCTACAATGAAGTGGCGCTGGATTATTACGCAATGATTCAGGGCGGCGAGGAAATTTACGTTGTTACAGGAAGCTATCTTGACAGTTTTGAAGTAACAATGGATGAACTGGCGGCACCTGAAGAATCAGAAACTGAAGAATAACAGTTTGAGGGGCCGATAAGGCCCCTTTTGAATTGAAGATTATTATACCAGCCCGTAATCGCGTAATGTTTCGTAGAGGGCATACTGGGTTTTGTTGGACGGAGGGCAGAGGGGCAGACGGTACTCAAGATTGCACATGCCCATCATGTAGAGTGCGGCTTTGATCGGGATTGGGTTTACTTCGGTGAACACAGCGTCGATAAGTGGTTTGAGGGCAATCTGCTCGCTGCCGGCCCAGGTCACTTCGCCGTCAAGCCATGAGTGGATCATCCGGCTGAAACGGCCCGGAATAATGTTGGAAACAGTTGAAATACAGCCTTTTCCGCCAAGTGAGAGAATAGGTACAGTCTGGTCATCATTGCCCGAGTAAATTGTAAAATCATCGTCAATATGGGCAGCCAGCTGGCATATCTGCGAAATGTTGCCGGAAGCTTCTTTAAGCCCGACTATATTAGGATGTTCTTTGAGAATACGGACTGCTTCGGGACCCATATTTACACCTGTACGGGAAGGGACAGAGTACATAATTACCGGCAGGTTTACAGCATCAGCAATGGTCTGAAAGTGGGTTATGAGGCCGGTTTCAGAACATTTGTTGTAATATGGGGTTATGATAAGAAGTCCGTCAGCGCCTGTTTTTTCGGCTTCTTTTGAGAGTTCGAGGGCTGATTCTGTGCAGTTGCCGCCTGTTCCGGCGATTACAGGTACGCGGCCTGAAGTAAGGTCAGCCACGAACTTGATAAGATCCAGTTTTTCGCGGACAGAAAGGGTAGAAGCCTCGCCGGTTGTTCCGCAGACTACCAGGGCGTCAATGCCCTGGGCAATCTGCCATTCCACCAGCTTTCCCATTGATACGTAATCTATTTTACCGTCTCTGAACGGTGTAATAAGGGCTGTTGCAGCACCTTCAAAAAGTGTCAAAAATTCCACCACCTTTCAAGGGTTATTCATATATTAAATAGTGTTAAAATATTATATTCAAAGTGACCGATTTTGTTGAAAAGGTCGCTGAAAAGTGATAAAATAAACTATTAAAGTGTGTAACTATGCTTAAAACTAAATTGACATAAAGTGAGGTAATTGACATGAATGAAAAATTAAGAGTCGGCATTCTCGGCGGGACAGGTATGGTAGGTCAGAGATTCATTTCTCTTCTCGAAAATCACCCTTGGTTTGAAGTGACCACCATTGCTGCCAGCGAAAGAAGTGCAGGCCAGACATATGCAGAAGCTGTGGAAGGAAGATGGAAAATGGAAAATCCAATTCCTGAAGCTGTGAAAAACATCGTAATTATGAATGTGAACGAAGTGGAAAAAGTGGCTGCAACAGTTGACTTTGTTTTCAGTGCAGTTGATATGACCAAGGAAGAAATAAAGGCCATCGAAGAAGCTTACGCAAAGACTGAAACACCTGTAGTTTCCAACAACAGTGCCCACAGATGGACTCCTGACGTTCCTATGGTAATTCCTGAAATCAACGATGATCATTTTCAGATTATCGAAGCTCAGAAAAAGCGTCTGGGAACAACACGCGGCTTCATCGCTGTAAAGCCTAACTGCTCAATCCAGAGCTATGTGCCTGCTCTCAACGCATGGAAGGAATTCGAACCATATGAATGCGTAATCACAACTTACCAGGCGATTTCAGGTGCAGGCAAGGACTTCAGTTCATGGCCTGAAATGGTTGAAAACATCATTCCTTACATCGGTGGCGAAGAAGAAAAGAGCGAACAGGAACCTCTGAGAATCTGGGGCCACGTGGACATGGAAAAGGGTGAAATCGTCAAGGCGCAGGAGCCTGTGATTTCCTGTCAGTGCCTGAGAGTGCCTGTTTTAAATGGCCACACAGCAGCTGCTTTCGTTAAATTCAGAAAACAGCCTACAAAGCAGCAGCTTATCGAAAAGCTTGAAAGTTACAAGGGATTCCCGCAGGAAGCAAAACTTCCTATGGCACCTGAACAGTTCATCAAGTACTTTGAAGAAGACAACAGACCTCAGGTTAAGGCAGATGTTGACAGAGATAAGGGCATGGGAATTTCCATCGGCCGCATCAGAGAAGACAGCATTTATGATTTTAAGTTTGTGGGACTTTCACATAATACTGTAAGAGGTGCAGCAGGCGGCGCAATTCTCGGCGCAGAATGTCTGACTGCAAAAGGATACATTACTAAAAAATAAGGAGATATTATGACATATTTTGAAGCGGTAATTTTGGGTTTGGTGCAGGGGCTCGCTGAGTTCCTGCCAATCAGCAGCTCAGGCCATCTGGCTCTGCTGCAGCAGTGGTTCGGAATCGAAGAAGACAAGGTTCTTCTTTTTGCAGTTCTGCTCCATGTTGGTACGCTGGTTTCAGTTTTTATTGTGTACTGGAAAGATATCTGGGAACTGATTGTCGAACTTTGTCTGACAATTAAGGACATTTTCACAGGAAAGGGACTTCGTATCGAGGAAAGACCGGTCCGCAAGCTGGGCGTTATGATTATTGTGGCGACTATTCCTACAGGAATCATCGGAATACTCTTCAACGATTTATTTGATTCACTTTATACTTCAGTTCTGCCGATAGGTATCGGGTTGATAATAACAGGTTTTCTGTTAACCTTTGCTGAAAAGATGGGTTCATCCAAGAGGGGAATCAAGCAGATGAACTACCGCAATGCAATCTTTATCGGTATTGTGCAGGGAATCGCTATCTGCCCTGGAATTTCAAGGTCAGGCTCAACTCTGTTCGGCAGCCTTGTGTGCAATCTCAACAGGGAATTTGCTGTAAAATACGTTTTCCTGATTTCAATTCCTTCAATTTTAGGATCTGCCGTTCTTGAAGCACCGGCAGCACTGGAAGCCGGTTTTGACATGGCACAGCTCGGCCCTGTTCTTGTCGGAATGATTGTAGCGGCGGTTTCAGGACTGGTTGCAATCAAGACCATGATTAAAGTTGTATCCAATAAAAAATTAAACTATTTTTCATATTACGTATGGTTACTGGGCGCAGCTGTAGTGATTTACAGTTTCTTCGCATAGTAATCTGATAAAAGAATTAGGAGAGAAAAAATGGCTGAAACAAAAAGAGGTCCGGGAAGACCTCCTGGTTCAAAAAATAAAAATACTTCAGCAAAATCCGCGTCTTCCGGTAAGAGTTCCGGCAGCAAGGGTAAAGGCAAGGGCGATTCCAAGGCCAAGGCCAAAGCACAGGAAATTCAGGCAAAGAAACAGGCAAACAAGCGTGTTATAGATGAAATCTGGGCTATCAGTACCATTGCTATAGGTATTTTCCTTGTAGTTGCAACTTTTACAGAAGGTGCCGGCAAACTGGGCGTAATGATTGACATGTGCCTCAAAGGCCTTTTCGGCTTTATGGCGTATGTGCTGCCGTTCTATCTGATTGTTTTCGGAGTGCTTCTCTTTGCACGTCAGACTTCACATTTTTCACTGAAAACAATCGGTCTTTTGTTCGTAATTCTGCTGATGATATGCACTATGAACTCAGTCCGTTTCGTCAATGTCCTTGATATTGAGTGGAACTGGGAAGCTATGAAAGCTTACTATACAAGCGGACAGACCCTTGAAAGCGGCGGTTTCTTCGGAATGATTATCGCTTCAGGGCTTGTAACATGGCTTGGAAAAAGCGGCTGCTGGATTTTCACAGTAGTTCTTACACTGATCTGCCTGCTTCTGATTATCAATACACCGGTTTCAAGGTTCTTTGCAAAAATCGGTGCCAAGATGGAAGAACGCAGACTTATCAAGGAACATGCACATCTTGACCTGGAACCTGACGACGATGAAGAAGAAACGCAGGTTACAATGAAGCTTCCTTTTGGTTTTGCAAAGGCTCCTGCAGACGGTGTAAAACCGGCGGCTGAGCTGAACGCCCCAAAGCGTGAAATCAAGATTGTAAACAGCAGCATTCTCGAAACTGAAGACCAGACAATGCCTGAAGAACCTCAGGAACAGGTAAAGGAAAGGGAATACATACCGCCTAGTCAGGTTGCACCTCTGACTCAGGAAAAGAAAAACAGTATTCTGAAATATATGAACGATGACAGTCTGTTCGGCCGTAAGAAGTCTGATTCCACAGGCCTTGAAGACCAGAGAACCGTTGCTGAAGGCTACGGTATTGACGGCGTGTCTGCACCTGCTGCTTCTGGTACAGGACTGGGACTTGGACAGGCAGACGAGGCGAAACCTGCTGAAACTGCAGGAACTCCTGCAAGGGAAGTTGTGGAAAAGATTACAAACAAGGAAGCCCGTGTAGCAATGCTCACACAGGAGGAACTTAATCAGGCACCTCCGGTGAAAAAATATAAGAAGCCGCCGATTACGCTCCTCGAAAGACCGAGTGGCGGTGCTAAAGCCAACAACAATGCGCTCACTGCCAAGGCGGAAAAACTGGAAGAAACTCTCCAGAATTTCCATGTAAATGCCCGCGTGGTGCAGGTAACACAGGGACCTACAGTTACAAGATACGAAATACAGCCGGCAATCGGTGTGAAAGTAAACAGCATCGTAAGACTGGCTGACGATATTGCCCTCAATCTTGAAGCAAAATCAATCAGAATTGAAGCGCCTATTCCTGGCAAGGCTGCTGTCGGCATCGAAGTTGAAAACGATGCAGTAACAATGGTACGCCTCCGTGAAATCATTGATTCTGATGAATTCAAGAAGGCTAAGTCCAAGATAACCTTTGCTGTCGGTAAGGATATAAGCGGCAATGCAATCGTTGCAGACCTCAAGTCCATGCCGCACCTGCTTATTGCAGGCTCCACAGGCTCCGGCAAATCAGTCTGCATCAACAGTATCATCACCAGCCTTATCTACAAGGCAAATCCTGATGAAGTCAAACTGATTCTCATCGATCCTAAGGTTGTGGAACTTGGCAATTACAACGGTATTCCGCATCTGCTCATTCCGGTTGTAACTGACCCTTCAAAGGCTGCTGCTGCTCTCAACTGGGCAGTTGCCGAAATGACTGACAGATACAAGAAATTTGCTGAAGAAGGCGTCCGTGACCTTGAGTCATATAACGAATACGTACGTGCCAACGAAGAACATGAAAAGGTAATGCCTCAGGTTGTTATCATCATCGACGAACTTGCTGACCTGATGATGGCAGCACCTTCTCAGATTGAAGAATCCATCTGCCGTCTTGCTCAGATGGCAAGAGCAGCGGGCATGCACCTTATCGTTGCAACTCAGAGACCTTCCGTTGACGTAATCACAGGTGTTATCAAGGCGAACATTCCTTCAAGAATTGCCTTTGCTGTATCCTCACAGGTTGACTCCAGAACCATTCTGGACATGCAGGGTGCAGAAAAACTTGTTGGAAAGGGCGACATGCTTTTCAACCCTATGGGTATGGGCAAGCCAATCCGTGTACAGGGTACTTTCGTATCTGACACTGAAGTCAACAAAGTTATCGACTTTGTCAAGGAACAGGTGGAAGAAGGCGGAAATAACTATAACGCAGATATTTTAACTAAAATAGAAAGGACCAATGTTCAGGAGTCCATGGACGACAGTGATGAACTGCTTCCGGAAGCAATCGACCTGGTTGTGAGAAGCGGACAGGCATCTGTATCAATGCTCCAGAGAAGGTTCAGAATCGGTTACAACAGGGCCGCACGTATCGTTGATATGATGGAAGCCCGCGGCATCATCGGACCTCAGGACGGCAGCCGTCCTCGCCAGGTGCTTATGACTGCAGAAGAACTTGACCAGCTTGAATCTGAAACAGAGGGAATTTAATTATGAAAGTATTTTTTGAAACATTAGGGTGTCCGAAGAATTTTAACGACACCCAGGTGGCCAAAGGTGTGCTGCTCGGTGCGGAAGGTTTTGAAATTGCGGACTGTGCTGATGAGGCTGATGTAATCATTGTAAATACCTGCGGCTTCATCAACGACGCAAAAAAAGAATCAATCGAAAGAATTTTTGATTACATGCCGTACCGCGAAGAAGGAAAGAAGCTGGTGGTTTCCGGCTGCCTTTCCAAGCGTTATGCGGATGATCTTTACGAAGAAATGCCGGAAGTTGATTGTTTTATCGGGGTTAACGAATACGAAAAGCTTCCGGAAATTCTCGGCGGTCTTGAAAAGCGTCAGAAACTTGTAACAGATTGCTTCCCGCAGGTTCTGCCGAAGATGGCACGCAAGCTGGATGAAAACCCTTATTCAGCAACCCTTAAAATCGCTGAGGGCTGCGACAACTGCTGTGCGTACTGCGTAATTCCGTCAATCCGCGGTGGTTTCAGAAGCAAGAAGATGGAAGATATAATCGCAGAAGCAGAAGAACTTGCAGCAGCAGGCTGTAAAGAGCTTATTCTCATCGCTCAGGATGTTACAAACTACGGCCGGGACATTTACGGTGAATTTAAACTTGCTGAACTTGTAAGACAGGTCTGTCAGGTTGAAGGTATTGAATGGGTCAGACTGATGTACTGCTACGAAGACAGAATCACAGACGAGCTCATCGAGGTAATGGCAACTGAAGCAAAGGTCTGCCACTACATTGACATTCCGATCCAGCATGCATCAGACAATGTGCTTGCAGGAATGAAGCGCCGTTCCACAGAGGAATCAATACGCGGAACCATCGGCCGGCTCAAAGCTGCAATTCCTGACATTCATATCAGAACAACTCTCATTGTGGGCTTCCCTGGAGAAACAGAGGACGATTTTGATACACTCATCGATTTCGTTGAAGAAATGCGCTTTGCACGTCTTGGAGCCTTTGCTTATTCCCAGGAAGAAAACACTGTTGCAGGGGAAAGAGAGGACCAGATTGAGGAGGAAATCAAGGCAGAAAGAGTGGATGCAGTAATGCGCCGCCAGCTTGACATTTCCTTTGAATACAACAAAGAAAAAATCGGCCAGGTGCTCCAGGTTCTTGTGGAAGACCGTGATGAAGACGGCAGTTACGTGGGCAGAACCGAGTACGATGCTCCTGAAATCGACAACTCCGTGCTTTTTACCTCAGACCGTGAACTTAAAGCAGGGGATATGGTAAGAGTTGAGATTATTGACGCATTTGATTATGACTTAGTAGGCAGGGAGGTTTAGGATATGAATTTACCTAACAAATTGACAATCGGAAGAGTAATTGCAGTACCGTTTTTCATCGCAGCATATATGCTTGAATATTACATAGTAGCATGCATCATCTTTATTGGAGCTTCATTTACAGATTATCTGGACGGACATCTTGCCCGCAAACATAACCTGGTTTCCAACTTCGGAAAGATTATGGACCCGCTTGCAGACAAAGTGCTGGTTTATGCAGCTTTCGTACTGATGATTCCTGATCTGGTACCTGCCTGGATGTTTATCATTATTCTTGCAAGAGAGTTCACTGTTTCCGGCATGAGAACCGTTGCAGCCTCAGAAGGTATCGTGGTTGCAGCAGGCATGAGCGGCAAAATCAAAACTGTTCTTCAGATGATTGCTGTACCGCTGCTTATCATTGCACCTGCATTCCCTGAATTTGCACCGCTGTGGTGGGGCGCTCAGGCTTTCCTGTGGGCATCACTTGTGATGACTGTATATTCGGGCGTTGAGTATGTGATGCAGAATAAACAAGTATTTTCCATGAAATAAAAACGCTTAAGTAATTTTTCACTAGTCCTCGTCGCAGGAAAAAGCAAAGCACGCAGTTCTATTCACAGAGACTTCAGCAAACTCGCCTTGCTTAACATTTTCCGCTCAGACAGTGCTGAAGTCTTAGCTGTTCATATTCACTGCTTATCTTGCTTTTTCAGACTGCTCCTGCGGAATCGTTCAAAATTACTTAAGCTTTTGGCGAATTAATATTGGCAGATTATTGATAATTAGATAGGGAAAAAATAATGGTATGATAGAAAATATACTTAAAAATGTGGGAGAAATAGTGGGCACATCAAATAGAAGCAATACTGATGTACATAAAGATTACAGTCTTTTTAGTGTACTTGAAATTGTTGAAAAAGAGGTAATCATGTGTCGTATGCTTACTGATTTAATAAATCCGAAAGGAGCACATGGAAGAGGTGCTGCATTTCTTAAAATATTTTTTACAGAAGTTCTGGGTATAGATGGAAATGGTTATGATCTAAAAAAAGCAATTGTTCAGAAGGAACATGTTATTCCCTGTTCAACAAGAAGAATTGATATAACCATTGAAATCGATGATTTATTTATACCTATAGAAGTAAAAATTGATGCATGTGAACAGTCACAGCAGTGTTTTGACTATTATCAATATGCAAAGAAAATAAAGAAAATAGAAAATCCGATAGTTTATTATCTTACCAAATATGGAAATATGCCTTCAGAAAGAAGTACTCGAAGAGGTAGTAAAAAACTTTCAGTTGAAAAGGATATATGTACAATTTCATTCAGAGATAATATAACACGCTGGCTTGAGGAATGTATTGCAATAGAGGATAATCCAACTACTATTAAAGTAATTCTGGAGCAATATCTAATTGCAGTAAAAGAAATGACAGGTATTTTAGACATGGAATTAACAAATATAATCAAGGAAAATATCCTCGCCGATTCTGAAAGTTTCAATGCAGCTATTAGCATTGAAAAAACACTGAACGCAGCAAAAATTGATCTTACAGAAAAAGTTTTTGCTGAAATTGAAAAGCAGATGGATTCATTGATAGAAAGTAAAGGTTACAATTTTACTAAAGACAGAACATGGTATTATTATAAGGACAAAATTTCGGAGTTCTACAAAAAGAAAAAAGAAAGTTTTCCCGGAATTACGTACATAATAAACGGTTCAAAGATGTATAAAGGGAAAAAATTGATTTTAAGAGTTGAATGTTCTGATTTTGGATTATATTCTGGATTCTCATTATTTCAACAACATAGTAATGGGTCTTCCGAAGAAATTTTTGAATTATCTGATACTGATAAACAGAATATCAGAAAATACCTTGATGTAGACCATTTTGATGATGACACACCATTTTATTCTGTATGGTTGCCATCTGGGAAAAGTGGTTCTGAAGATCAAGATGATATTACACCTGACTTCCGTGAAATGAATGATGCGGCAATAAAATTGGTTGATGAAGAATATCGAAAAGAATTTGTGGAAAAATCAATTAATGTAATACAGGAAAAACTACTTTCTTTAATAATATAACTAAAGATATGATCCAAGGAGGCGAACATGAAAACTGCCATTTTAACTGTAGGAACTGAAATTTTATTCGGACAGATTGTGAATACCAATGCAGCTTGGATTTCCCAGCAGCTGCAGAACATGGGCTACGATGTAATGTACCATTATTCTGTAGGGGACAATCCGGGCAGACTTAAGGAGCTGATTGATTTTGCTTTCCACGATTGCGACCTTATTATTACAACAGGCGGCCTCGGACCTACTCAGGACGACCTGACCAAGGAAGTAATTGCTGAGGCTATGGGCGACGTAATCGTTGAAAACAAAGAATGTATGGACTATCTTGTGAACCATATCCGTAAGCACGGTTATGCGCTGACACCGAACAATCTGAAGCAGGCTTATATGCCGTCAAGAGCGACTGTACTGCCTAACGATGCGGGCAGTGCGCCTGGTTTTGCTCTCGAAAAGGACGGCAAGAGAATTATCGCAATGCCTGGACCTCCTCGTGAAATGACAAGAATGTTCGATCTTCAGGTAAGACCACTTCTTGAATCACTTCAGGACAGCGTGATTTACTACAGACTTATCAGAACTTTCGGACTTGGTGAATCTGTGATGGAAACAATGCTTCTACCGCTGATCGACGGCCAGACTGACCCGACACTTGCAACTTATGCAAAGGAAGGGGAATGCAGCCTGAGAATCGCTTCCAAGCGTGCAACCAAGGAAGAGGCAATTGAAGCAGTTGATGAAATTGAAAAAAAAGTCAGAGAAATCATCGGCGATTACATTTACAGCAATAACGATGAAGACCTTATCAATGTAGTCGGAAAGCTTCTTCTCGAAAAGAACATTACAATTTCATGTGCTGAATCCTGCACAGGCGGCAAGCTCGCTGCTGCACTTTGCGAAATCCCTGGAATTTCAAAGGTTTTCGAACGTGGAATTGTGACATACAGCAACCGTGCCAAGATGGAAGAACTGGGCGTAAAGGCCGGAACTCTTGAAAAACACGGCGCAGTAAGCCCTGAAACCGCCGAAGAAATGGTTCGCGGACTGGCTGCAAAGACCGGTTCAGACCTTTGCATCTCAATCACAGGTATTGCTGGACCTGACGGCGGAACTGAAGAAAAACCAGTAGGTCTTTCCTACATCGGAATCTCCTACAAGGGTGAAGTAAAGGTTGTGAAGAACCAGCGCAAGAGCAGCGGAGGCCGCAAATGGACCCAGAATGCAGCTCTTCTGGCAATGCTTTATCAGATTTACTGCTTAATAAAATAGAATGACTGCCCGCGGAAAATTGCGGGCTTTTTTCGGAGGGTAATATGGCATTTGATTTTAAAAAAGAGTTCAAAGAGTTTTATATGCCAAAGCAAAAACCGGAAATAGTGACGGTGCCTGCCATGAATTTTGTAGCTGTAAGAGGAAAGGGAAACCCGAACGAAGAGGGTGGAGCTTATCAGAAAGCTATGAGTATACTATATTCGGTGGCATTTGCTCTTAAAATGAGTTACAAAACGGATTATAAAATAGAGGGCTACTTCGAGTATGTAGTACCGCCACTGGAGGGATTCTGGTGGCAGGATGGTGTTGAAGGCATTGATTATGAGCATAAAGAAGAATTTAACTGGATTTCGGCTATCAGACTGCCTGATTTCATAACAGAAAAAGATTTCAGATGGGCGGTTGAAACAGCGTCAGCAAAAAAGAAAATTGACTGCAGTGCAGCAGAATTTCTTACTGTAGACGAAGGGCTTTGCGTACAGATTATGCACGTGGGACCTTTTGATGATGAGCCTGAATCAGTTGCCTTGATGGATGCTTTCCTTGAGTTAAATGGATATGAAAATGATCTTAATGACAAACGCCTGCATCACGAGATTTATATGTCTGATGCACGTCGTGTAGCCCCAGAAAAACTAAAAACGGTAATACGTCATCCTATAAAAAAGAAGGAAAACTGTAATGAATAAGATGACAGAAATAATACGCGAAAGACTTTTTTCGCATCAGGACCTGAAATACAGAGATTTTCATTCTGCGCTCATGCCCACAGTTGATAAGGACCTGGTCATAGGTGTCCGTACACCCGAGCTGCGCAAACTGGCAAAGAAACTGGCCAAAGACCCTGAAATTACAGTGTTTCTGGCTGATCTGCCTCATAAATATTATGAAGAAAATAATCTGCACGGAATGATAATCGAAATGGAAAAGGATTTCGTAAAGTGCATGGACATGCTGGAAGATTTTCTGCCATATATCGACAACTGGGCGACCTGCGATCTGATTTCACCGAAGATTTTCAGAAAGTATACCGCGCAGTTGCTTGAAAAGATAAAGGTATGGATTCAGTCAGATCACACATATACCTGCAGATTTGCCATGAAAATGCTTATGACATGGTATCTTGACGAAGAATTCAGCCTGGAATACCCGGAAATGGTAGCTGCAGTTGACTCGGAAGAGTATTATGTAAACATGATGCGGGCCTGGTATTTTGCAACTGCGCTGGCCAAGCAGTACGAATCTGTAGTTCCTTTCATTGAAAACAAGAGGCTGGATGACTGGACTCACAATAAAACCATACAGAAGTCCGTGGAAAGCTTCAGAATCATACCGCAGCAGAAAGCATACCTGAAAACATTTAAGGTAAGAGCTTGACATAACAGTGAAAACAGAGTAAAATATTTACATAAATTACCATAAAATTTCCTTAAAAACCCCCTTGACCGGAAGAACAAAATAGTATAAAATGAGAACATCAAGAACAGATGTTCACAAGAACGGACAAACAGGATAAATTTGGAGGACAATATGAGCGTTAATCAGACCGAAAAGGATAAGGCTTTAGAGGCCGCAATGGCCCAGATTCAGAAGCAGTTTGGTAAGGGAGCCATTATGAAGCTTGGCGACGATACACACATGAATATCGACGCTATTTCAACAAGTTCCATCAGTTTAGATATAGCAACAGGTATCGGCGGTGTTCCTAAGGGAAGAATTGTCGAAATCTTCGGACCTGAATCTTCAGGTAAGACTACAATTGCATTACATATTGTAGCAGAAACTCAGAAATCGGGCGGCAAGGCTGCATTCATCGACGCAGAACATGCCCTTGACCCTGTATATGCCAAGAACCTTGGCGTTCAGGTAGGAGAACTTCTCGTTTCCCAGCCTGATACAGGTGAACAGGCTCTTGAAATCTGTGATATGCTTGCACGCAGCGGAGCCCTCGACGTAATCGTTATCGACTCTGTGGCAGCACTTGTTCCGAGAGCTGAAATCCAGGGTGAAATGGGTGATTCCCACGTAGGCCTTCAGGCAAGACTTATGTCACAGGCTCTCCGTAAGATTACAGGTACGGTAAACAAGTCCAACACATGTGTAATTTTCATCAACCAGCTCCGTGAAAAGGTTGGTATCATGTTCGGTAATCCTGAAGTTACCACAGGCGGCCGTGCGCTTAAGTTCTATTCATCCATGAGAATGGACGTAAGAAGAATTGAAAGCCTTAAGGTGGGTGATAATGTTGTAGGTAACAGAACAAGAGTTAAAATTGTAAAGAACAAGGTTGCACCTCCGTTCAAACAGGCTGAATTTGATATAATGTATGGTGAAGGTATTTCCAAGGCTGGTGATATCCTTGACTCTGCAGTTGAAGCTAAAATTGTACAGAAGGCCGGATCCTGGTACAGCTTCGAAGGTGAAAGAATCGGCCAGGGACGTGAAAACGTCAAGGTTTACCTTAAAGAACATCCTGAAGTTATGGATAAGATTGAAGGACTGCTCCTTGATCAGATTAAAAAGGATGACGATTTCGTACCGGAACCTGATATTCCTGAAGAAGACATTTCTGCAATCATGGATTTATTCGTGGATGATGACGGAGTTGTTATTGAATAACTGAATATTTTGTGATATAATATCTGAAGCAAAAAATAAAACAAAAGGACCTGTAGTTTAATGTACGGGTCCTTGAAATTTTGTCCGAAAAAATTTTAAAAAACCCTTGACATTAAGTAATTTCAATGTTATTATAACTGAGTTGAGCCGCGCAGAATAGGTTTTTTTGAAGTGCAATAAGGCCACCTACAATGGCGAGACTGGATAGAGGAGGATAAAAAATAATGTACGCAGTAATTGAAACTGGTGGAAAGCAGTACAGAGTACAGGAAGGCGACGTAATCACAGTTGAAAAATTAAACGTAGAAGCTGGTGAAACAGTTGCATTCGACAAGGTACTCGTATTAGGCGAAGGTAAGGATATCAAGGTTGGTGCTCCTTACACTGGAGACGTTGTAACAGGCAGCGTTGTAGAAAACGGAAAGGGCCAGAAGGTAATTATCTTCAAGTATAAGGCTAAGAAGGACTACAGAAAGAAACAGGGTCACAGACAGCCATACACAATGGTTAAGATCGAATCCTTAACTGGAGCAGCTCCTAAAAAGGAAGCTCCAAAGGCTGAAGCTGTAGAAGCTGTAGTTGAAGAAGCAAAGCCTGCTAAGAAGGTTTCCGCTTCAATGAAGAAAGACGAACTGATTGCTTTTGCTAACGAAAACAATATCGCTATCGACGAAAAGGCTACTAAGGCTGTAATCATCGAAGCTATTGAAGCAGCATTAAAGTAATTGATCTTATATAGTTAGGAGGTACTTTTTATGGCAAGTAAAAAAGGTGTAGGTAGCTCTAAGAACGGTCGTGATTCCGAGTCCAAACGTCTTGGACTTAAGGCTGGTGACGGTCAGTTTGTAAGCGCTGGAAGCATTTTAGTTAGACAGAGAGGAACTAAGTTCCACCCAGGCAACAATGTAGGTATCGGCGGAGATGATACTTTATTTGCTATGATTGAAGGAACAGTTAAGTTCGAAAGAAAAGATAAGACTAGAAAACAGGTTAGTGTTTATCCAAAGGAAGCTTAATTAGTTTTTCATGCCCCTGTACGTAATTACAGGGGCTTTTTGTATCGTATAAAGGAGGTTCTTAAAAATGTTTGTAGATAGAGCCAAGATTATAATTAAGTCCGGAAAGGGCGGCGATGGTGCTGTTACTTTCAGAAGAGAACCTTTCGTACCGCAGGGCGGTCCGGATGGCGGAGACGGCGGAGACGGCGGAGATGTAATTTTCCAGGCCGACAGAAACCTGAGAACTCTCATGGACTTTAAATATAAGAGAAAATATGAGGCAGAAGCCGGCCAGAACGGTATGAAAAAGAAACGTTTTGGCAAAGACGGTGAAGACCTTATCATAAAAGTTCCTATGGGAACAGTAATTCTCGACCAGGAAACAGGAAAGATTATGAAGGACCTGGTAGAGGATGGAGAAAAATTTGTGGCAGCAAAAGGCGGCAGAGGCGGTAAGGGTAATGTACACTTCAAGAACTCCGTGCGTCAGGCACCTAACTTCGCTGAAGCAGGCGGCGCTGCTAAAGAAAGAAATGTAATTCTGGAGCTGAAGCTTATTGCGGACGTTGGACTTGTTGGTTTCCCTAACGTAGGTAAATCATCACTTCTGGCAATTTCCACAAGTGCTCAGCCTAAGATTGCCAACTATCACTTCACAACAATTGACCCTAACCTTGGGGTTGTGCAGATTTACGATGAAAGCTTCGTAATGGCTGATATTGCGGGTATCATTGAAGGTGCCAGCGAAGGCCTTGGCATGGGATTCAAGTTTCTCAAGCACATCGAAAGAACCAAGGTGCTCATTCACGTTGTGGATGTGTCCGGCAGCGAAGGCCGCAGCCCTATTGATGACTTTGAAAAAATCAACAGGGAGCTGGAAGCATACAGCCCTAGAATCCTTAAGAAACCAATGCTTGTTGCTGCAAACAAGATTGATATGATTGAGGAAGATGATCCGAAATATATCGAATTCAAGGAGTATGTTGAAGGAAAGGGATATAAGGTATTCCCGATGTCCGCACCGCTTGATATGGGTGTGCAGGAACTGCTTTCTGCAGCACTTCAGGAACTCCGTGCAGTAGAAGCTAATCCGGTTGAGGAAGAAGATCCTGCTGAATACTTTGACTTTGAAGCAGAAGAAAACGATCCTACTTACCGCGATATCTACGTTGATTACGACGAAGAAGCAGGCGTTTTCACCATCGAAGGAAAGCAGCTCACCAAGATTTTCAACTCCACAAACTTCAACGACATGGGTTCCCTCAGATATCTTTACAAGTATATCGAAAAGAATGGTGCCATCGAACAGCTCAAGGAAATGGGGCTGGAAGAAGGCGACATCATCAGAATTCACAACTACGAACTCGAATATTACGACGAGTTCTAAACTGGAAATTTTCCACATAACAGACGTCAACAACACAGGAATCCTCCGGAAAACAGATCCGGAGGATTTTTTATTGAATAAAACCGGGAATCTTGGTACAATAATGGTAATAAAACAAACATCAGGAGGAACTATGAATCAGATTACAGAACAGATGTTGAATCATACATCAATAAGAAAATATACAGATGAGCCAATCACACAGGAACAGGTTGATACAATCGTACAGTGTGCACAGATGGCATCTACTTCCAGCCATTTTCAGGCATATTCAATCATTGAAGTACGTGACCCTGCAAAGCGAGAAGTTCTTAAAGAATGCTCCGGCGGACAGAAGTGGACTGTAACTGCGCCGCTTGTATTGCTTTTCTGCGCGGACCTGCACAGAAGCGGCAAGTATTTTGACGGAATTGATAAAGATGTATTAACAAATACAGAATGCTATACTGTTGCAGTTATCGATGCAGCTCTGGCAGCACAGAATGCATTCACAGCTACTGAAAGCATGGGCCTTGGCGGCGTAATCGTAGGCGGCATCAGAAATGATGTTCAGAAGCTCATCGATACTTTCCAGCTTCCTGAACAGGTAGCACCTTTATTCGCTCTCTGCCTCGGACATCCTGATGACAATCCTGGTCTCAAACCAAGACTTCCGCAGGCAATTGTTCACAAGATTGATACTTATACTGAAGACGGCAACGATGAAATGATGGAAGAGTACAATGCCAGAGTGAAGGACTATTACACCGAAAGAACCAGGGGAAAGAACACAAACACCTGGAGCCAGCAGTGCGGCCAGCTTATGATGGCAAAGACCAGAGATGAAGTTGGATTCGTGCTGAGAAAGAATGGATTCCTTGGGAGATAAGTATTTTCAAACAAAAACAACCTTGTGAAAACAAGGTTGTTTTTTTGTTAAAAATTTTCTTTACAGTACTGAACCATGAAATCTTTAAATGCTATGGCATTCTTCGTCTGATATCTGTTTTTGTTCCAGAAAATATAGAAGGGACGCGATGCAGGCGGGTCAACGATTGGTATCATTACTGTTCCGTCATATAGTTTGCTCTGACGACCCAGTGATGTGGCAATACAGACCATATTTTCGTTTATGAGCATTCGCGGACGTATTACATAGTCACATTCAATACTGGATTTTGGCGTGAATCCAGCAGACTGGCAAAGGTCATCACAGAATTTACGGAAGCTTGTACTATGTGGAGAATTGATAAACCATTCATCTTTAGCTTCAGATAAACTGATGCTTTTTCTGTCGGCAAGCCAGTGATTCGGAGAAACCGCCAGAAGCAGTTCAGAGTGAGTAAGCAGTTCAGATTCCAATTCAATATCTGGCATTGTATCCGGTGCTGATAAGTAAAAATCTGCATTGGAGTAAGAGTGAGATGAGGCTGATGTGCTGTCCGTACCTGCATCCAAAGCAAAAAGTGCAACCGATATTTCCGGATATGTATTTCTGAATGCCTGAAGCGCATTGTTCCATAAGAAAGGGTTAACAGCATAAACAGAGATTGTTGTTTTTTCAGTATTAGTAAGTTCATTCAGACTGGCATTGGCATTATCCAATGCATCGAACATCTGCTGTATGTATTTTGCATAAGTTTTTCCGAATTCGTTGAGTCTTATTTTTCTGCCATCACGGTCAAAAAGTTTAACTCCAAGCTCGTTTTCCAGCCGGGAAATGCTGGTACTGATAGCAGAAGGAGTTACAATCATTTCTTCCGCAGTTCTGCGTAAATGTTCTGTCTTTGAAAGTTCAAGAAAGTATTTTAACTGTAATAATTCCATATTCTGTTACCTCCTATTTAAATATTAACACATTTTCTGTTTATATGCAAGTAAACAGCAGTTATATATATTGAAATGGACAAAACTTTAACAACGGGAGTAAAATCAAGGAAATAAGAGGTGTAATAATTATTATATAAGAGGAGGTATAAAAATGCCCTTTGAAGGTATGAAGCTGGTGGATCTTTCTGTTCCAATCCAGAATCCTGTAGAAGGAGAAATGGCTCCGGTAATGGCGGAAAGTCTGGCAGCAGAAATAAAATATTTAGATCATGAAGATACAGTTCCACTCGTAAGCGGATATTTTGGATGTGAAAAGGAAAATCTGATGGGTGGATATGGTTGGGGGACTGAACGTATAAAAACTTCAACCCATGCAGGAACTCATGTTGATGCACCATATCATTATTATCCTGTATCTGATGGAAAACCATCACTTACAATTGATGAATGTCCGCTTGAATGGTATTTCGGACGTGGCGTAGTACTCAATATGACACATAAAAAAGCTGGCGAAACAGTAAGTGCTGAAGATGTCAAACAGGCTTTGGATAAGCTGGATTATAAGCTCAGCTATGGTGATATTGTATGTGTCAGATTTGATACAGACAAGACCTTTACTACTAAGGAATACTGGGGTTCCCACCCGGGAATGAGTGCAGAATCAGTAAAATACATTCTTGATCAGGGTGTCAAGGTTATCGGTGTTGATTCACCGGGATTCGATATTCCTTTCCGTATGACAAAGGAAAAATATGCTGAAAATCCAGATGATTCAATGCTCTGGGAAGCACACAGAGCTGGAATTGATTACAGTTATTCACACATTGAAAAACTGGCCAATCTGGATAAAGTTCCGGAAAAAGATTTCTATATCTGCTGTTTTCCGGTAAAAATAACTGCAGCAAGTGCAGGCTGGGCGAGAGTAGTTGCTTTCGTTCCGGAACAGAAATAGAATGAGCAATTTGTTCAGATAAATTTATAATTTTAGGAGGAGAAAAAATGAAGAAATTTTTAGTATTATTGCTTGCATTAGTAATGGTATTCAGTTTCACAGCATGTGGAGATGAACCTGCTCCTGCAGATGAATTCCCATCAAAGGACATCACTCTTATCGTTCCTTACGCAGCTGGCGGTACTACTGACTTACTTGCTCGTGCACTCAGCACACAGCTCAGCACTGACCTCGGTGTTAATGTTGTAGTACAGAACGTTGAAGGTGGTGGCGGTACTACAGGTACTTCCCAGGCTGTAAACAGCGCTGCAGACGGTTATACACTGGCTATCTGCTCCAACGGCGGTTACTTAATCAACCCTGAAGTAAACGAAGTAGGTTATAAGTGGGATACTACTACTCCAATTGCTATCGTATCTGAAATCCAGATCGGTATTGCAGTTGCTGGCGACAGCGAATATCAGACTCTTGCTGATTTAGTTGCTGCAGAAGGTCCTTTAACTTACTCAACACCTGGTGCAAACTCCACACCACACCTTCTTGCTGCCGCTATTGCTCAGGCAGAAGGAAACACATGGAATCACTCTCCAAACAGCAGCTCACCAGCAGCTATTGCTGAACTTATCGGCGGACATATTGATTTCATGAGCGTAAATCTTCCAACTTATGCTCCATACACAGCAAACGGTGATGTAAGAGTATTAGCTGTAACAGGTGAAGAAAGAGACCCTGCATATCCAGACGTACCTACATTAAAGGAATTAGGCTATGACTTCCCAGCATCCGTATACTTCTGTTTCGTTGGTCCTGCTGATATGGATCCTGCTGTAACTGAAGCTCTTTCAAGTGCAATCGGAACTGCTATGGAAAATGAAGATGTAATCAAGAACTTTGAATCTCTTAAGTTCCCAATGACCTATATCGGTGCAGCTGATTTCGCAGGAAGAATCGGCGATGACTTCGCATTATACGAAGGTATTCTTAAAGATTTAGGCGTAATTGAATAATATTTTAAAATGTGCTGGTGTGTTTTGTGCGCACCAGCACAAAATTTAAAACCTTTTAAAATTATAAACTAACGAAAATTATGTAGACGAGCGTTAGGAGAAGACAATGAAAAAGAAATATATAGACATTATATCAGGTGTAGTGTTAATGCTTTTCTCACTATGGGGATGGTATGAAACTTCTACCTGGAAGGAATCATCAGCTGCAGCAGGTGTTTCTGTAAAAACATATCCACGTGCAGTTTTTGCACTTATCTTTATATGCGGAGCAATCATATTTGTAAGAACACTGATTAAAATGATGAAAAAAGATGAGGGTGTTCAAGCATTGCTTAACAAAGTAACAGAAATGCACCTCGTAAAAGTTGCTGTTGTAGTTGCATTAATGATTATTTATATTATTGCGCTGAAAGCAGTAGGATTTTTACTTACAACTCCGGTATTTCTGTTCGTATCGATGTGGTTTTTTGGAGAAAGAAACTGGAAAAAGGTTGCAATAATCAGTATTGCAGGAACATTGGTATTGTATTTGTTCTTCGTGGAATTTATGAATGTGAATTTCTAATGAGAACTGCTTTGAAAAAGGAGAATGACAATGGAATTATTAACTAATCTTACTGCCGGCTTTGCACATCTGGCAAGTCCTGAGGTATGGATTTTCATGATTCTCGGTGTTTTAGTGGGCATCGTGTTCGGAGCTATACCTGGCCTTACAGCAACAACTGCGCTGGCAATGTTTACACCACTTACTTTCGCATTATCCAAATACACAGCCTTCGGTTTCCTGCTTGGTGTTTACTGCGGAGGTTACTATGCAGGCTCTATCCCTGCAATTCTTATCAACACACCTGGTGCGCCGGGTAATGCTGCCACATGTGTAGAAGGCTATCCGATGAGAGAAAAAGGACAGGCTGGTAAAGCATTATCACTTTCAGTAACCTCATCAATGATGGGTGGTATTTTCTCAGCACTTGTACTTATGCTTTTTGCTCCGCTTATCGGCGAAATGGGTTATCTCTTCGGAGCACCCGAATATTTCGCAATTGCAATGCTTGGCATGACTTGTCTTGCAGGTGTTTCCGGAAAAGACCTTCCTAAGGGCATTGCATCCGGTCTCCTTGGTTTATGTATGGCAATGATCGGACAGGATGCTATTACTGGTATGACCAGATTTACTTTTGGTTCAGTAAATATGATGGCTGGAATTTCACTCATCCCAGGTCTCATCGGGTTATTTGCACTTACTGAAGTATTTGCCAAGGCAGAACAGATCGGCAAGAAAAAAGAAGAAATTATTACAGACTTTACATTCTATAAGCCTAGACTTGCGGACTATATCCACTGCAAATGGATTCTTTTTAAATCATGCCTCATCGGTACTGTTATTGGTGCAATTCCAGGTACTGGTCCGACAATTTCTGCATGGATTGCATATAATGAAGCTAAAAGATCATCAAAGCATCCTGAAGAGTATGGACACGGTGCAGCGGAGGGTATTATTGCATGTGAATCTTCCAACAACGCTGTTACCGGTGGCGCAATGATTCCTCTTACAACATTAGGTATCCCGGGGGATTCCGTTACCGCAATTCTCCTCGGCGCGCTGATGATTCACGGAATGACCCCAGGGGTAACCTTTGTAACCAATTATCCTGATATGCTGTACTTCTTCTTTATAGTACTCATCATATCAAACTTGGCTATGTGGGCATTCGGTCTGCTGGGCAGCAAATTCTTCCCATATATCCTTGCTGTACCATCATCCATTCTGTTCCCGTTTGTAATTGTACTTTGCATCTGCGGTGTATATGCTTCATCTGCAAACTACTACAATCTTTTCCTCATTGTTATTATCGGGGCAGTAGGTTTCCTTCTTGTAAAAGCAGGTTTCAGCATGGCGCCAATGGTTCTCGGATTTGTACTTGGAAGCTTAATTGAAACAAACTTCCAGCGCACACTTATCGGAAGTTCCATGGATCCGATGGCATTTATTGAAAGTCCGTTAAGCAAAGGCATCTGGATTGCAGCTGTTGTGCTTACATCATGGATGCTTGTAAAGAACAGAAAGAGCAATGCGTCTGACGCAAAAGCCGCTAAAAAAGAACTGAAAAAATAGGAGGCAGAAAATGAACGAAGTTGTAAAACAGATTTTAAATCACACTTCCATCAGAAAGTTTACTGAAGAAGGCGTAACACAGGAACAGGTTGATGCAATAGTGCAGTGCGCACAGATGGCATCCACATCCAGCCATTTCCAGGCATATTCAATCATTGAAGTCCGTGACCCTGCCAAGAGAGAAGTTCTTAAGGAATGCTCCGGCGGTCAGAAGTGGACTGTGACTGCGCCGCTTGTACTTCTTTTCTGCGCAGACCTGCACAGAAGCGGCAAGTACTTTGACGGAATTGATAAAGATGTATTAACAAATACAGAATGCTACACTGTTGCTGTTATCGACGCTGCGTTAGCAGCACAGAATGCATTCACAGCTGCTGAAAGTATGGGCCTTGGCGGCGTAATTGTAGGCGGAATCAGAAATGATGTTCAGAAGCTCATCGACACATTCGAGCTTCCAGAGCAGGTCGCACCTTTATTCGCCCTCTGTCTCGGACATCCTGACGACAATCCGGGCCTCAAGCCAAGACTTCCGCAGGCCGTTGTACACAAGATTGACACTTATACTGAAGAAGGCAACGATGAAATGGTTGCAAAGTATGATGCTGAAGTTAAGGAATACTACATTAACAGAGGCGATGGTAAGTGTGAAGATACATGGGTAGAACACTGCAACAAGCTTATGATGGCAAAGACCAGAGATGAAGTAGGCTATGTTTTCAGAGAACGCGGATTCCTTGCAAGATAAACACTTTCAATAAATACAAACTCTCCTTTAAGGAAAAACAAACAACCTTGCCCGCACAAGGTTGTTTGTTTTTTTGTTTCAACATGAACGCAATGTAAAATTGCAACACATGAAAAATGTTCCATGATGAAACAATTTGCCGCCCAAACAGGCCAAAAAAGATGGCACACTTCTTGCTATATATAATAGTATAAAAGCTAAATTCTTCATCATGAAATTTTACTAATAACTCTCTCATAAATACAAACATATACTCCTAGAGGGAAGCAGACAACCGGACCCGCAGCCGGTTGTTCTGCTTTTTTGTTGAATTTAAAAGGACTGCGCTTCATAAGTTAGTAAAAAAGGAGTGTGACCATATGAATTTCAGAGAAAAATTTGTTGCCCAGACGATAATATGCCTTATGATTTTTTCCTTTGCAAAATCTGCAGGGATGATTGATGCCGGATTTATTAAAGACATCAGAACATGGACTGAAACATTGCTTGAGGTTCATTATACGGCAGAAGATATAAAGCAGGCAGCATCAGAACTGATTACAGAAGCAGGAAATGCACATGAAGCTGTAACGGCAGCAGTAATTGCGGCCAACAATAACGGTCAGTACAGCAAGATACTTGGAGAAGCTGATCCGGATGGAATACAGATTGTTTATGCGCCGTCCGGCGGAAGGATAATTTCGGCAGGTATAGACGATGAACTCGGAATGTACGTTAAAATCAGTCATGATGAAAAGATTTCTGTCTGTGGTAACATGTCCCGGATTTCAGTTCTGACAGGCGAAAGAGTGGGTAAAGGGGACATAATCGGAACCTTTGACAATACATCCGGCAAAGATTTTTATTACGAAACAGAAGATGCAGAAAATACTTTAAAAATTTATGCATAATAGCGAAAAAAACGAGCATTTTCAGTGGTTTTATGGTACAATATTATGGCATGAAATTTTCCTGCAGAAAGGACTGATTATGACGAAACGCATTTCCGAAGAAGAAGTAAAAACTTTATATGAACAGTTCGGAACTCCGGCTCACGTAATCGGCCATTGCGGGGCAGTTTCCCATGTTGCCGTAAAACTTGCTGAAGAGCTTAAAAAACACGGTTACAGCCTCGATCTGGACCTTATAAGGGGATCCGGACTGGCTCATGATGTGGCCAGAACAAGTGATGAACACGGTGCGGTCGGAGCTGAAGCACTTGAAGCTCTCGGATACAGAGATGAGGCAGATATAGTGCGCGACCACATGTACTATACAATCGGCACCGCAGACAAGCTTACTGAGTGCGATATGGTCTGTCTTGCGGACAAGCTGGTCTGTGAAGACAAGTATGTGGGACTTATGCCGCGCATGGAATATCTTATTGCAAAGATTCCAGGTCATGATCCTGCCAGAGAAGCCAGAATCAGGGCCAGATGGGATATACTTGCCCAGCTTATTGAAGACATAGAAAAAATTATAGGCAGGTCTGTGGACAGCCTGTTTACTGACGAGGAGAATTAGTTAATGAATAACATGAATAAATTGGATCATTTACTTAAAAGAGTTGAAAAACCGGGCAGATACATCGGCGGGGAAGTACATTCAGTTGTTAAGGACCCGGCTGCAGTTGATGCCAACTTTGCATTTGCTTTCCCTGATATGTACGAAATCGGCATGTCATATCTGGGACTGCAGATTCTTTATCATCAGCTCAATAAAAGAGAAAATATTTACTGCCAGAGAGTTTTTGCGCCTGCAGTGGACATGGAGACTCTGCTCCGAGAAGAAAAGATGCCGCTGATGACCCTGGAAAGCAAGACGCCGCTTAAAGACTGTGATTTGCTTGGTTTCACGCTTCAGTATGAAATGTCATACACAACAGTGCTCAATATGATGGATCTGGCGCAGATTCCGCTTTATTCAAAGGACAGAGGAGAAGAATATCCTCTTATCTGTGCAGGTGGTCCTTGTGCATACAATCCTGAGCCGCTGGCTGATTTCGTGGACTTTTTTGTAATCGGCGACGGGGAAGAAGCACTTCCTGCTGTTGTTGAAAAGTACATAGAATGCAAAAAAGCAGGCATGGACCGTGAAGAATTCCTTCGCGAAGCCTGCAAAATGGAAGGCATCTACGTTCCGAAGTTCTATGAAGTGGAATATAAAGAGGATGGAACGATAAATAAATTATGTAAACTTTATGATGGCGCACCTGATACTGTTCAGCGTGCAATGATCAGTGAAATTGAAAGCGTTGATTTTCCTGTAAAGCCGATTATTCCAATGGTTGAAGCTGTTCATGACCGTTCAATTGTGGAAACTTTCAGAGGCTGCACCAGAGGCTGCAGATTCTGCCAGGCCGGTATGATTTACAGACCTGTAAGAGAAAGAAGCAAGGACAGAATTCTTGACCTTTGCCGTCAGAGCCTTGAAAACACAGGTAATGACGAGCTTTCTCTGCTTTCTCTGTCAACAAGCGACCATTCCGAGTTTGAAAGCTTTGCTATGGAGCTTATCGACTACACAAAGAGCGAAAATGTTTCACTTTCTCTGCCATCACTGAGAATTGACAAGTTCGCTTTTGAAGTACTCAATAAGATTCAAGAGTTCAAGAAGTCCGGTCTTACTTATGCTCCGGAAGCTGGAACTCAGCGCCTCAGAGACGTTATCAACAAAGGCGTTTCTGAAGAAGATATCCTTACATCAATCGAACAGGCTCTGGAACTGGGCTGGCAGCACATCAAACTTTACTTCATGATTGGTCTTCCTACGGAAACTTACGAAGACCTTGATGGTATTGCAGACCTTGCCCGTAAGATTATGGACCTTAATTTCAAGGTGAACGGACGCGCAGGCGGCAGATTCAGACTTACTGTCAGCGTTTCAAACTTTGTGCCTAAAGCTGATACACCTTTCCAGTGGGCGGCGCAGAACACTGCTGAAGAGTTTGCTGAAAAGCATAATTATCTTATCCAGAAGCTTAAAATCAAAGGTGTTACATTCAACTACCACGATAATACAACAAGTTCCTACGAAGCAGTATTTGCAAGGGGAGACAGACGATGCAGCAAGCTTCTTTATGAGGCTCACAAAGCCGGTTGTAAATTTGATGGCTGGAGCGAACACTTCAAGCCTGAAGCCTGGGAAAAAGCTTTTGAAGCAAGCGGTATCGACAGAAACTTCTATACTACAAGAGAGCGCAGCTTTGACGAAGTTCTTCCTTGGGATATCATCGACTGCAGCGTTTCAAAGAAGTTCCTCATAAATGAAGCAAAGAAGGCAGTCGCTGAACAGACTACTCAGGACTGCAGACACGGTTGCGTGGGCTGCGGAATCAACAGACGTGTAAAATGTCAGATGGACGGAATTCTGGGAGGTAAAAATGACTAACAGATATGTAATTAAATTTTCCAAAGATGGTTACGTAAAATATACTTCCCATCTGGATATGATGAGAGTTTTCAGACGTGCGTTCAAGAAGACAGGTCTGGCTCTTAGATATTCGCAGGGCTTCAATCCGCACCCTAAGATGGGCTTCGCACAGCCTCTTTCCCTGGGATATGCAAGCCGCTGCGAGCTTATCGAGTTTGAAACTCAGGAGCATCACAGCACTGAAGACATCATGAAAAAAATGATAGGTGAGATGCCGGAAGGAATCAAAATTATTTCCTGTCAGGAACTCCGTGAAGATGTAAAGTCACTGGCGGCCGATGCTGATGCAGCAGAGTACAAAATCTGGATTCCTTCAGAAATGACTGATGAAGAACTGAAGGCAGCCCTTGAAAAGTATCTTGCTCAGGAAGAAATCATCACTCTTAAACGCCAGAAAAAGACTAAAAAAATGGCACCTGTGAACATCAAAAATATGCTCAGACACCTTGAAATCAGCAAGGTTGGAGAGTTTGCCATGATTAAGGCTCTCCTTGACTGCGGAAGCCAGTCCAACTGCAGCCCTGAACTTGTAATCGCAAGTTTCTGCGAAAGTGCCGGAATCACAACTCCAAGACACGAAATGGAAGTTGAACGCCTTAACTTATATTTTGTAAGTAATTTACAATTTTAATATTGACAGCCCTCTTGATTGTGTTGTAAAATAATGTAAGAAAAGGGGGCTTTTCTATGAAAAAAATCGAAATACCTTCTGTGAAAAATTTCAGTGACCTGAAGAAGTTTTTCACGGATCACAAAGAACTACTAAAAACAGCAGCCCTGCCCCTTGTGATAGGCGTTGCTGTTTTATTTTTTTGGTTTTATGGGGCAGAGGAAGATATTGTGGTTGATGGCATGTCGGATTATGCCGGAAACAGTGAAACAACTGAATACAACGAAAATCCTGGAGCCAAAATGTATGTGGACGTCAGCGGTGCCGTTGTAAATCCGGGAGTTTATGAGGTAGGCAGTCAGACCAGGCTTTTTCAGGTAATTGAGATGGCCGGCGGGCTGACAGAGAATGCTGATGTGGACAGTCTCAACAGGGCAGAGATTGTTTATGACGGACAGAAAATCATTGTCGGAATTCTCGGAGAACCGTCAGCTGCAGCTTCGGAGTCTTCAGGTTCACAATCTGCACAGTCCGGCATTACCAACGGCAAAGTTAATCTGAACCTTGCAGGTTCGGCAACTTTGCAGACCATACCGGGCATAGGTCCGTCCAAGGCTGATAGAATCATCGATTACCGAAATACCAACGGACGGTTCCGGAAAATTGAAGATATTATGAACATTACGGGCATTGGTGAAAAAACTTTTGAAAGCATAAAAGACTATATCACTGTATAAATTTTTCCAGTCCGGCAAACACTAGTCACGAGGTGATGAAATGTTTATCGAACAGAGAAAAAAGAAAAATTACAGAACTTTTATATATGCCGCCATTATTGTGGTTTTATGTCTGATTATCGTTATAATTGCCTGGCCGCAGAACAGTGACCAGCCATCTTCAGCCGGAAATCAGGATATCCATGAGCAGAGCCAGAATGTAACAGAACCGGAGAATAAGGATGTGTACAATCCGGGAGATTTTATCGGACGTTTCGGTGAAAACAACCAGGATGAAGATGAAATCGGCCAGCAAGATGAAGAAAAACCAGACATTGCACAGGCTGGTGCCACATATTATTTAGTCAGAAGAGACGGAAGCGAAATCAAAGTATTTTTTATCGATGAAAGCGGTAATCAGGTTGAACTTGAAACGACAGAAATAATTTATGATGTGCTTGGACCTGATGATCAGAAACTTTTCGATGAAGGTTACAGGGTTGATACCCAGGAGCAGCTTGCCGTACTTCTTCAGGATTTTGAAAGTTAGGTGGCATCATGAACAGAAAAATTAAAAGCGCTCTGATTATCTTTGTGTTTACGCTGTCGATTATTGGAATTGCTGGTTTTGCAGCCGAATATACCGATGAAGCAAAGGAAGCTGTACAGGTCATAAGTGAGCGTGTCCTTGTACCCGGCGGTCAGTCTGTCGGAATAAGAATGAATGTGAAAGGTGTTCTTGTTGTGGGCCTGGAAGAAATAGAGACAGAAGATTCAGTAGTCAGCCCCGGTTACAGTGCAGGTCTTCAGATTGGTGATATGATTCTGTCAATCAACGATGAGCCGGTTTATTATGCCAAGGATGTGTCGGAAATTGTCAATAAAGCAGAATTATCACCGTCTTCCAACCCACTTAAACTGAAAGTACTCCGCAAAGAAAAGGAACTTGAGGTTTTTATTGAGCCTGTGCTTGACAGGGAAACCGGTGAGAAAAAAATAGGTGTCTGGGTCAAGGAAAAAATCGCAGGAATCGGAACACTGACCTTTTATGATCCGCAGACCAATCTTTTCGCAGCCCTAGGCCATGGAATCTACGAAAATCAGACCGGTACACTTCTTGAGGCTGGCAATGGTCAGCTTCTGCGCACAGAAGTTAAATCAATCCAGGAAGGTGAAGCAGGCAAACCGGGAGAAATAAGGGGAATTTTCTACGGTAATGAAGATCCTATCGGAGATGTGGTTTGCAATTCCCAGTTCGGAATATATTCCCAGGCTGACGATTTCAGGGATTTTCAGCTGGCACAGCCAATGGTAATGGGACGGCAGGATCAGGTTGAGGTAGGAGATGCCTATATACTGACCACAATTGATGGCAGCAATGTTGAAAAATTTGATATAAAAATTACAAAGGTTAATCCACAGAAAGAACCGGAAAGCAAAGGAATGGAAATAGAAGTAGTTGATGAAAAACTTCTTGCCAGCAGCGGAGGAATTGTGCAAGGCATGAGCGGCAGTCCGATTATACAGAATAACAGGATTATCGGGGCTGTTACACATGTACTTGTAAACAATCCGACAAAAGGATACGGCATATTTGTGGAGTGGATGATTGAAGAATGTGAAAAAAACATCTGATTTTGTTACACCCTGTAACAACTTGTACTAAAAAAGCGTCCACAAGATTTTTAATCTATAGTACAATAATCTCGTGAAAGAAATTTGCCTTATTTTGGCAGATGTGTGTTTGTAAAACTGAATAAAGCAATAAACAGGAGGAAAAGAAAAAAATGAAGAAAATTACTATTGGAATTGTCGACGACAACAGAGATTTTTGTGATGTAGTTGCAGAGTACCTGAGAAGTCAGGATAACATGGAAATTATGTTTGTGGCCAATGACGGTCTGGAAGCAGTGGAAATGATTGAGAACGGGCGCCGTCCTGATGTTCTGGTTCTTGACCTTATCATGCCTCACATGGATGGTCTGGGCGTTCTTGAAACTCTCAACAATATGGACCTGCCAAAATATCCGCGGGTTGTTATGACTTCTGCAATCGGACAGGATTCAATCATTCAGAAAGCAATGTCAATGGGCGCTCAGTATTATCTGGTAAAACCGGTAAACATGAGCCTGCTTGTAAAGAGAATCAATCAGCTTGAAAATAAAGTGACCGATATTTTCAGACCGGAAATCGGACAGACAAACCTTAAAAAATCACTTGTTCTCAGAGATTCATTACTTAACAACGACCTGGAAATTGACATAACCAATCTTATCCATGAAATAGGAGTTCCGGCTCATATCAAGGGATACCAGTATCTGAGAGATGCAATTACCCTTGTTGTAGGCAACATGGATCTGCTGAGTGCAGTGACCAAGGAACTTTATCCGGTGGTTGCATCAATGAACAATACTACGCCGTCCCGCGTGGAAAGAGCAATCCGCCATGCTATTGAACTTGCGTGGAACAGAGGCAAGATGGAGACCCTTGAATCCCTCTTCGGCTACACAGTCCAGCAGCAGAAAGGCAAACCGACAAACAGTGAATTCATCGCCATTATTGCTGACAAGCTGAGACTTGAACGTAAGGTGGGTTAAAATCAAATCATAAAAAACAGTCCTCCGGGGCTGTTTTTTTATGGCAAAAAATTTTCCACAGAGCCAAACTTCCATTGACACAATCAATAGGTTAAAAAAACTATAAATTATTTTTCAATTGGACTGAAATGTTGCAGGGCCTTATACTTTAATCAGGAAAAGAGGTGTTGAAATTTGATTTATTTTGACAATGCAGCAACAACAATGAGAAAACCTCAGCAGGTTACCGATGCAGTTATTCACGCCATGAATTCCCTTGGAAATGCCGGAAGAGGCGTGCATGAAGCATCCCTTGAAGCAGCCAGAACAGTTTACGGCACACGTGCCAAACTTGCGGAATTTTTCAATGCTGAAGATGCCAAGCAGATTGCTTTTACTGCCAACTCGACTGAGGCTCTGAATATTGCAATCAAGGGGGTTCTGGAGCCCGGAGATCATGCAATTACGACAGAACTTGAGCATAATTCTGTGCTCAGACCTCTGTATGAAATGGAAGAGAAGGGCGTAGAGCTTTCCATTGTCAAGTCCAACAGGACAGGCACAATTGATTATGATGATTTTGAAAAACTTATTAAAGAAAACACCAGGGTAATTGTATGCACCAACGGTTCCAACCTTACAGGAAACCTGGTGGATGTTGCCAGAGTCGGTCAGATTGCCAGGAAGCACGGACTGATTTTTATCGTAGATGCTTCCCAAACTGCAGGTGTTTTCCCTATAGATGTACAGGCTATGAACATTGATATTCTGTGCTTTACAGGTCATAAGAGTCTGCTTGGACCTCAAGGCACAGGCGGGATTTATGTGCGCGAAGGTCTGGCAGTAAATCCTCTTAAATGCGGAGGCAGCGGTGTGCAGACTTATCTGAAAAAACATCCTGACGATATGCCGACAGCTCTTGAAGCGGGAACTCTTAACGGCCATGGAATTGCCGGTCTTGATGCTGCCCTGGAATACCTTATGGAAACAGGCATTGATACAATCCGCGAAAAAGAACAGGCTCTCATGTGGAGATTCTACAACGGCATCAAGGACATTCACAATATAAAGATTTACGGTGACTTCAGCGGTACTGAACGATGTCCGATTGTTACAATCAATCTGGGCGAATATGATTCATCAGATGTGAGTGATGAACTCTTTGTAACTTACGGAATTTCAACACGTCCGGGGGCCCATTGCGCGCCGCTTATGCACAAAGCTCTGGGAACAGTGGAGCAGGGCGCAGTTCGTTTCAGCTTCTCACATTATAACACTGAAGAAGAAGTGGACACTGCAATTGCAGCTTTAAGAGAACTTACAGGAGCGTAACCGGCCAGTTTTTTACGCTCTTAAAATACAGCCGTTATTACCCAGATTATCAGAAGAAGAATAGGAGATTTTAACTATGGCAAATTATGTTGAAATGTGGAAAGAACTTGGCATGGACCTTGAAAACCACGACAATTTATGTGCAGTTTTACCTGTAGCTTACGGTGATGTTTACCTTTCACAGGAAAACAGACCAGAAGGTATGGCTTTCTGGGATATGGTAGTTGCTGATATCCACGGTATCAGACCTGCTGAACTTATCGAAGCACAGAAGAACGGACAGAAAGTTTTCGGTACTTTCTGCGTATATGTTCCTGACGAAGTCGTAATCGCAGCTAACGGTATCGTTACAGGCCTTTGCGGCGGTTCCCAGTTCTGGGTACCAGACGGAGAAGCTGTTCTTCCTAAGGGAACCTGTCCTTTAATCAAAGCATCTGTAGGTGCAAGACTTGGCAAGACTTGTCCTTTCTTCAGAATTGCTGATATGTACGTTGGTGAAACAACCTGCGACGGCAAGAAGAAAGCCTGGGAAATCCTCGGTACAGACGTTCCTATGCACGTAATGGATATCCCTCAGATGAAGAGAGAAAAAGACATCGTTAAGTGGACAGAAGAAATCAAAGATTTCGCTGCAATCGTTGAAAAAGTTACTGGCAAGGAAATCACTGCGGAATCTCTTGAAGCTGCTATCAAGCTCATCAACGAAAAGAGAAAAGCAATGGCAAGAGTTTACGAAGCAAGAAAGGCTGAAAACATTCCTATCAGCGGCAAGGACGCTCTCTTAATGTCCCAGATTGCTTTCTTCGATGACCCTGCAAGATGCGCTATGATGTGCAACAAGCTGGCTGACGAACTTGAACAGAGAATCGCTGACGGTGTTTCCGTATTCCCTGCAGGAACAAAGAGAATCATGCTCACTGGTACTCCAATGGCTATTCCTAACTGGAAACTCCACCACATCATCGAAACAAGCGGAGCTGCAGTAGTTTGTGAAGAAACTTGTACAGGTACACGTTACTTCGAAGGACAGGTTGAAGAAGGCAAGGCTACATTAGATGAACAGTACAGAGCAATCGCTGAAAGATACATGGGAATCAACTGTGCATGCTTCACTCCTAACTCCGGCAGAGTTGACGATATCATCCGTCTTGCTAAAGAATACAAGGTTGACGGCGTAATCGATGTTAACCTGAAGTTCTGCTGCCTCTACGACACAGAAGGCTACACAGTAGAAGCTGCTCTTAAGGAAGCAGGAATCCCTGTACTTGGAATCGAAACAGACTACGCTGACGAAGACTCCGAACAGTTAAAGACAAGAATCGAAGCATTCATCGAAATGCTCGGCTAAAACCGGTACATAAAATGAGCGATAAGAAAGAAATAAACTATTATATTTTATTTAAGACTTATACTCAGGGCATGGCGTTACATGAATTACTCCGCGGGAACGGCATACGTTCCCGCATTTCGCCTGCGCCGAGATCAATTCAGGGCGAGCTGGGATGCGGTATGTCTCTGCTGATTATGGCAGAAGATATTGACGCTGTACGCAGATGTATTGAAGAAAACAATGCAGAATATCACGACATTGTTCCCCTTGAAAACCAGATTAACCCAAACAGACACAAGTTCTGTTAAGTAAACGAGGAAATATATGAACTACATCGGAATAGATATAGGCTCCACTTGTGCGAAAGTGGTAGTTTTAGATGAGCAGAAAAATGTGTGTCTCGAAATGGTGCAGCCCACAGGCTGGAGCAGCGTGGACACAGCAGAAGAAATTAAGAAAAAATTACTTGCAGAAGGAATTGACCCTGATGCAAGTCCTTGTGTTGCAACAGGTTACGGCCGCGTTTCCGTGCCATATGCAAATAAAATGATCACAGAAATCACCTGCCACGCCATGGGGGCGCTTAAAATAAATCATTCACAGGATGCTCTGGTTATCGACATCGGTGGTCAGGATACCAAGATTATCAGAATCGAAGAGGGCATGGTAAAAGATTTTATCATGAACGACAAGTGTTCTGCCGGTACAGGCCGTTTCCTCGAAGTCATGGCAAATTCCATGGGCATGAGACCTGACGAACTCTGCACACTTGCAGAAACAGGCGGCGGAGTTACAATCAGCTCCATGTGTACAGTTTTTGCGGAGTCTGAAGTAATCAGCCTTATCGGCAGGGGTGAGCCTAAGGAAAATATTGCTTTTGCGGTGGTGGATTCAATCGTAAGCAAGGTTGCTTCCCAGGCAAGCAGACTTCACGAAAAAGGTGAGGCTGTGTGCCTTACCGGCGGTCTCTGCGACTGTGAATATGTATGTAAAGCTCTTGAAAAGAAACTGCAGTCCCAGGTTATAACCAGTCCACAGGCCCGTTACGCAGGGGCACTGGGCGCGGCACTGGCTGCAGCTAAAATAAAATTATAACGGAGGTTATCATGGAAATAATTAAAGAATTACCGGAGGTTTTTGAAGAATTTGCTGATGCAAGAAAAAACTCTTTCCTGGCTGTTAAAGAATTAAAAGAAAAAAACGTACCTGTTATCGGTTCATACTGCACATACTTTCCTCAGGAAATTCCTATGGCTATGGGTGCGGCGTCTGTGAGCCTCTGCTCCACATCTGACGAAACCATTGCTGATGCTGAAAAAGACCTGCCTAAGAATCTCTGCCCGCTGATCAAGTCCAGCTACGGTTTTGCAAAGACTGACAAGTGTCCGTTCTTCTATTTCTCTGACGTTGTTGTAGGCGAAACAACCTGCGATGGTAAGAAGAAGATGTACGAATACATGGGCGAATTCAAGGATGTTTTCATCATGGAACTTCCTAATACTCAGAGAGAAGCAGCGCTTAAACTCTGGAAAGAAGAAATCATCTGTTTCAAGGAGTATCTTGAATCTAAATTCGGCGTTGAAATTACTGAAAATCAGCTCCGCCAGGCATGTAAGACAAACAATCAGGTAAGATCTTCACTTAAAGGTCTTTATGAACTGATGAAAAATGACCCTTGTCCTATTACAGGTTACGACCTTTTCAAAGTTCTCTACGGAAGCAGCTTCAAGTTCGACAGAAGCCTCATTCCTGCTGAAGTTGATGCTCTTGTAGAAAAGATCAAAAAAGAATATGCAGAAGGCAAGATGCTTGAAAAGAAGCCTAGAATTCTTATCACAGGCTGTCCTATCGGCGGCGCAACTGAAAAGGTTATCCGCGCAGTTGAAGAAAACGGCGGCGTTGTAGTTACATACGAAAACTGCTCAGGTGCAAAGTCCATCGACAAAAATATCGATGTTGAAGCTGAAGATATTTACGAAGCAATTGCAAGAAGATATCTTGACATCGGCTGCTCTGTAATGACTCCTGACACCAACCGTTTTGAACTTCTCGGCAGACTGATTGACGAATACAAGGTTGACGGCGTTCTGGAAATGACTCTTCAGGCTTGTCATACTTACAACGTTGAAACTCTGGCAATCAAGAAGTATGTAACTGAACAGAAGGATATTCCATACCTTGCTGTTGAAACTGATTACTCACAGACAGATGTAGGCCAGCTCAATACAAGAATCGCTGCTTTCATTGAAATGCTCTAAAAAGCTTGGCTTTTGGCCGGATCTGTGGTATACTTCTTAAGGATTATTTTTTAAGGAGAATATAATGGCAATTACACAGGAAATGATTGACAGAATCAACGAACTTTCCCGCAAGAAAAAATCTGTAGGTCTCACAGAGGAAGAGGCTGCAGAGCAGAAAGTTCTTTACAAAGAGTATATCGCCGCTTTCAGAGCCAATGTGAAGTCTCAGCTTGAAAACATTGAAGTTGTAGACAAAGATGGCAATCATCTGGCCGGCAGAAAAGCTAACTAAATAAAAATAATCAGGCCCGGAATTACGACAAGTTTTTCGGGTCTTTTGTTTTATAGTATGAACCAGGGGGTAAATATTATGAAACAGAGAAAAAAGAAGATTCTGGCTGTTTTAACGGCTGCTTTAATCGTAATTTTTCTGTCATCGGGGTCAGACATAAAAGGGGAAATGGCTGACCTGATAAGGGAAAGAACCGACGTGCTTAACGGTTATTTCTGCGGGCAGATAAATTACTATGATGCGCTTGCACGTATCGGGCAGGTGGAAAAGGGGAGACTGCTTGAAGAAGATATACTGGCCATGAGAGAGTTTTTCCAGACAGACATTGAGGAAGTTACCGGATATAAAATCAGGGATATTGAGATTACAAATTCAGACGAAGAACTGGTCTGTGCCGTAGTGAACATCGCATGGGAGGTGTCAGGTACGGACGGAGAAGAAGAAATCGAGGGTATTTACAGCGTAATCATGGAAAAAGATGAAAAAAGTTATAAACTTGTGCAATTTTTTTAGTATTTAGTGTTTAAATTTCTGAAAAATTTGGTATAATATTTAGGGTCAATTTATACTGACAAAGGAGTATAACAATAAAATGAGAAATGTATATTTAGATTACTCGGCAACTACACCGGTAAAAGAAGAAGTTTTACAGGAAATGATTCCTTATTTCACTGAGAAATTCGGTAATCCTTCCAGTTTATATGATAAAGGACTTGAGTCCAAAGAAGCAATTGACACAGCAAGAGCCCGCATCGGGAAACTCATCAATGCTGACCCTAAGGAAATTTTCTTTACAGCAGGCGGAACTGAAGCTGACAACTGGGCAGTTTTCGGCACAGCGGACAAGCTGAAGGAAAAGGGAAACCACATCATCACAACTAAGATTGAGCATCACGCAATGCTTCATTCCTGTGAATTCCTCGAAAAGCAGGGTTACGAAGTTACTTATCTCGGAATCGGTCCTGACGGCAGAATCAGTCTCGAAGAGCTTGAAGCAGCAATTACTGACAAGACAATCCTCATCAGCGTTATGATGGTAAACAATGAAATCGGCACAGTTCAGCCGATTAAGGAAATCGCTGCAATTGCCAAGGCACACAAAGTACTTTTCCACACAGACGCTGTACAGGCTCTGGGAAACATTCCTATCGATGTAAAAGACCTGGGCGTTGATATGATGTCCATGTCCTCACATAAAATTTATGGTCCTAAGGGCGAAGGCGCTCTCTATATCAGAAAGGGACTGAGAATCTCCAACTACCTTCACGGCGGTGCTCAGGAAAACAGCCGCAGAGCCGGTACTGAAAATCTTACAGGCATCGTTGGCTTCGGTAAGGCAGCAGAACTTGCAGACATTCATTTTGATGAACATGTAAAGCACTGCTCCGAACTGAGAAACTATCTGGTAGAAAGAGTTTTAAACGAAATTCCTGATACTCATGTAAACGGAACTATGGATGCAAGACATCCGGGCAATGCTAACATCACTTTCAAGTACATCGAAGGTGAAAGCATCCTGCTCATGCTCAACTACCTTGGAATCAGCGTTTCAACAGGTTCAGCATGTTCTTCCAAGTCTCTGGAACCTTCACACGTTCTCAGTGCACTGGGAGTGCCTGTGGAAATGATTCACGGTACAGTAAGATTCACAGTTGGTGACTTTACTACTAAAGAAGATATAGATTATGTGGTGGAAAATCTGAAGAATATCGTCGAAAAACTCAGAATGCTTTCACCGGTAAACGCACAGAAAGGTTGGTAATAAAAATGGCTTTATACAATGATACAGTAATGGAACACTTCATGAACCCTAAAAACGTTGGTGAACTTGAAAATCCTGACGGAACAGGTACTTATGGCAGCCCTGTGTGCGGTGACATGATGCAGATTCAGATCAAGGTTGAAGATGAAACAATTGTTGATGCAAAGTTCAAGACTTTCGGCTGCGGCAGCGCAATTGCGTCCTCCAGCATGGCAACTTCCATGATTATCGGCAAGACAATCGAAGAAGCACTTGCACTTACAAACAAGGAAATCATCAATGAACTGGGCGGACTTCCACCTGTAAAGGTTCACTGCTCCGTACTTGCTGACAAGGCAATCAAGAACGCAATCTATGATTATGCCCAGAAGAACGGCAAGGTTTATGCTGCATTAGAAGGCTATGATCCTAATGAAGATGAAGACGAACACGATCACGATGTTCCTGAAGAAGAATAATTATTATGGAAAACATTAAACTTGACAAAAATAAAATATTGTTGGGTCTCAGCGGCGGGGTGGACAGCACTGCCGCTGCTTTGTTATTGAAAGACAAAGGCTTTGAAGTAACAGGCTACTATTTTGATGTTCTTGGAAACAATGAGCAGGGCAAGGCTGATGCGCAGACGGCAGCTGACCAGCTTGGAATTGAACTTATATGCGAAGATGTATCTGCAGAGTTCAGCGAAAAAGTAATAGGAAATTTCTGCAGTGAATATCTGCGGGGAAGAACTCCAAACCCATGTGTTGTCTGCAATCCGTGGATTAAATTCAGAAAGCTCATTGAAACTGCTGACCGACTTGGCATATATTATATCGCAACAGGTCATTACTGCAGAATTGCTCATGACGAAGAAACAGGAGCATATTATGTGCGGCGTGCAGCAAACGAGCGCAAAGACCAGTCATACATGCTGTACCGTCTCGGACAGGATGTTCTGAGCCGCGTAATTTTCCCTCTGGGCGAGTTTTGTGACAAAGAGGAAATCAGGGACATTGCAAGGGAAAAAAGCCTTAAAAACGCAGAAAAAAAGGACAGCCAGGAAATCTGCTTTATCGACCCGACAGACAATTACGTTGAATATATCCGCCGCAAAGGATTTGATACTGAGCCGGGGAAATTTGTCGATAAGGAAGGAAAAGTTCTTGGTGAACACAAGGGCATCCTCAATTATACAATCGGTCAGCGGAAAGGTCTGGGTATTGCCATAGGCAAGCCGGCCTTTGTAACAAAGATGGACACTGAAACCAACCGGATTACCATAGGCGACAACGATGATCTTTTCAGCCGGTATGTAACTGCGGAGGATGTTTTCTTTACATCCGGCAGTGCTTCAGACTGGGATGGAAAGGATGTAAAGGCAAAAGTGCGCTATGCAGCACAGCCGTCAGAGGCAAAACTTGAAGTTGACGGAAACAATATTATGTTGACTTTTGAAGAGCCTCAGCGTGCAGCAACCCCAGGACAAAGCCTTGTAATATACAGCGGAGACAAAGTTATTGGCGGAGGCTTTATACGATAATATATAATCTTTGCAGAATCTTAAGTGGCATTAAATGCCACTTTTTTGTTGTATTTAAACAAAACATGTATACAATATTTCTGTCTGCATTGTTATTGACAAACAAATTCTTTTCATTTATACTCTCGTGTATGAAATTAAATATAATATAAAAATTCAGAGGAGGGTATATTAATGACATATGTAGAAGAGGTAATGGAGAGAGTAAAAAAGTTTAATCCGGGAGAGCCGGAATTCCATCAGGCAGTACAGGAAGTCCTTGATTCCATCGCACCAGCAGTTGCAGCACACGAAGAGGAATACCGCAAGGTTAAACTTCTTGAACGTCTGATTGAACCTGAAAGAAGCATTTCCTTCCAGGTTCTCTGGGTAGACGACAATGGCGAAGTGCAGATTAACAGAGGTTACAGAATTCAGTTCAGCAGCTCCCTTGGTCCTTACAAGGGCGGTCTCAGATTCCATCCTACAGTAAACAGAAGTATTATGAACTTCCTTGGCTTCGAGCAGACATTTAAGAATGCTCTTACAGGTCAGGCAATCGGCGGTGCCAAGGGTGGTTCAAATTTCGACCCTAAGGGTAAGTCTGAAAGAGAAATCATGGCATTCTGCCAGAGCTTTATGACTGAATTGTTTAAATATATAGGACCTAACGAAGACGTTCCTGCAGGTGACATCGGTGTAGGTGCCAGAGAAATCGGTTATCTTTATGGCCAGTATAAGAGAATCACCAACCAGTTTGAAGGGGTGCTTACTGGTAAAGGCCTTCTTTATGGCGGTTCTCTTGGCCGTACAGAAGCTACAGGATATGGCCTGGTATATATTACAGAAGAAATGCTTAAATCCAAGGGCATGACAATTGCCGGAAAAACAGTAGCTGTTTCCGGTTCAGGTAATGTAGCAACATACACTGTTGAAAAAGCACAGCAGATGGGTGCAAAGGTTGTTACAGTCAGCGATTCCAACGGTTATATCTATGACCCGGACGGAATCAAGGTGGATGTGCTCAAGGAAATCAAGGAAGTACGCCGCGGAAGAATCAGCGAATATGTTGAAGCAGTTCCTACTGCAACTTATCATCCGGGCAAGAGTGTGTGGGAAGAAGTTACATGTGATATCGCTCTTCCATGTGCTTCTCAGAATGAAATCAAACCTGAACATGCTGTAGGTCTCGTAGAAAGAGGATGTTATGCTGTATGTGAAGGTGCCAACATGCCTACCACAAGAGAAGCAACTGATTATCTTCTCGAAAAAGGTGTGTGGTTCCTTCCGGGCAAAGCTTCCAATGCAGGCGGTGTAGCAGTTTCAGCTCTTGAAATGTCACAGAACAGCATGAGAAAGCGTCGTTCCTTCGAGGATGTGGATGCGGAACTTAAGGAAATAATGAAAGATATCTGGGCTCAGGTCCAGAGCGCTGCTTCCGACTATGGTCAGCCTGATAATTATGTTATGGGAGCCAATATTGCAGGCTTCCGTAAGGTTGTAAAGGCCATGAGAGAGCAGGGCTGGGTATAAAATAGTTTTCTCCTCATTATTAAGTATAAAAAAACTGCTTCAGTCTTATCTGACCGAAGCAGTTTTTTTATGAAAATTAGTATTTATTTTTTCTGTCTGTCAGCTTTTTTTCTTTCAAGTGCATCTACGCATACTGCACATGCAGCGTCACCTGTAATGTTTACAGTTGTTCTTGCCATATCGAGGATTCTGTCAACACCAGCGATGAGACCGATACCTTCAAGTGGAAGACCAACGCTCTGAAGTACCATTGTAAGCATGATTACGCCGGAACCAGGAACACCTGCAGTACCGATGGAAGCGAGTGTAGCTGTAAGGATAATCATGATCTGCTGACCGAATGTAAGGTCGATACCGAAGATCTGTGCGATAAAGATTGCGCATACACCCTGGTAAATTGCAGTACCGTCCATGTTGATTGTAGCACCAAGTGGAAGAACGAAGCTTGAGATTTCTTTGTTTACACCAAGTTTTTCAGTACATTCAATGTTGAAAGGAAGAGTACCTACGGAACTTGCGCTTGTGAATGCAAAGAGCATAGCAGGGCTCATTTTTCTGAAGAATTCAAGAGGGCTCTTGCCGCCGACAAGTTTCACTGTGCCGGAGTATACTAACACAGCATGAAGGATACTTGCAGCATAAGCAACTGCAATGAGCTTGAGAAGCGGAAGAAGTACGGATGGTCCGTTTGCAGCAACTACAGGAACGATGAGACCAAACACACCGATAGGAGATAATTTGATAATCATACCCATGATTTTGATGCACACTTCTGACATGCTGTCTATAAATTCACCAACTGCTTTGCCTTTTTCGCCTGCTGCGATGATACCGAAACCTAAGAAAAGGGAGATTACGATAACCTGGAGCATTGTTGCGTTGAGCATAGGGTTGATGATGTTTGAAGGGAAGATGTTGACGAATGTGTCCATCAGGGAAGGCATTTCTGCACCTGTGTATTCAGTTACTGCAGAAGAGTCGAGGATATATCCTTTACCTACCTGAAGAACATTAGCGCAGAGCAGACCCAGTGTTACTGCGAATGCAGTAGTTGTCATGTAGTAAAGAACTGTCTTGCCGCCTATGGAACCTACTTTACGGATGTCCTTGAGGGAGATAATACCCTGTGTGATTGAGAATAATACCAGAGGAACAACGATTGTCTTGATAAGGTTCAGGAAAATTGTTCCGAATGGCTTGATATAGCTGTTGGCAAAATCCTGCTGATTCTGCATCGCAAGACCAACAACAATACCGAGAATAAGTGCGATAATGATTTGTGCGGTTAAATTGATTTTTTTAGTGCTTTTCATCTTGTTTTTTCTCCATCTCTCTAAGATAAAAAATAATCTGATTGGTCAGAGCAACTCTGGAAGCAGGGAAGTCATGGCCATCATCAAGTTCAGTATACTTAGCATCAGCGCCTCTGGAAACAAGAATTTCATAAAGGGGTCTGGCGTGCTTTTCCGGAGGTGTAAGACCGTCCAGCTTACCGCCGATGAAACCGTATGGAATCGTAAGATCCAGCTTGTCCGCAGCGTTTTCAAAGAGCCACTGCTGTGCATGTTCCTGAACTTCTTCTTCTAAATATGTGTCAGAAGGAGTGTTGAAATATCCGCCTTTCTGGCTTTCCATAAGCTTGTAGAAAGCTTCGTATTCGTAAAGATACTTGTAAGCCATGTTGCATGGTGCCATAAGTATTGCGCCTGAAACTTCAAGTCCTGCAGCAAGTGAGTTTACAGCTGCAAAACCGCCCATGCTGTGTCCGAGGACATAGAATCTGCCTGTGTCAAATCTGAATTCTTCAGCATTGTCGCGGATATGCTGAGCTACAACCAGGGTATCTTCAATCAAATGAGCAAAAGTATATTCACCATGGCTGCCCCATACTCCTCTGTATGAGAAGGTTACTGTTGCATAGCCTGCCATACGCAGGTTCTGCGCAATGTCGATATTTTTTTCATTTCCCGGATATCCGTGGAGCATAAGAACCACAGGACATCTGCTTGTTTCATCATAAAAAGCCGGAATGTGGATACGGGCATAGATTTTGCTGCCGTGGCTGTCGATGATAAGTGTGTCATTATACGGACGCACAAGAGCATTTTCAGGATCTCTGAAAAAATCATTATTAAACATTGTTAAACCTCCTTATACATACACATACATCTAAATTATATCACATTATACTATGCGAAAAGAGTGAAGTGCCGGAAATGAAAATGTTTTTATTTTACATTTCAGCAGCTTTCTTTAATTGTTTTGAATCCGCAGAAAATAAGGTAGACGGCAACTATTACTGAACCTACAAAATCCAGATAGAAAGCTGCCTGAGATTCAGGAAATGCGGCAACCGTTGTGAGCGCTATGGTCACGCAGCCATCTACAAAGGTTTTTGCACGGTAAAGACGTGCCTGAACGTTAAGAATCTGATTGCCGGTTTCTTTTCCGAGTTTTGTATATTTACGCCAGAACAGCGAGTTTGCAATTACCCCCATAACTGCAATTGAAAGGCCTGGAATTACGTTACCTTTTTCAGTGTTTTCTGAAAAGAGGGTTATGAATATCATGGCAGTACCGCCCAGAATCATTGCACCTCCGACAAAAAGATTGGACATTCTTTCAAGGCGGGCCTTTTTTTGCAGATCGGTGTATCCCTGTTTATTGGTAAGGGTGTAAACTATGTAAGAAAGAATTATTGCAAGAAGCTCTGCGCTCCTGCGGACGAAGTCTGCAAGCTGAGTTGAGCTCTGGCCCACAAGGAGTCCAAGACCTACAACAAGAGGTCCCGGTGAACTCATAAGTACCGACATGAGGAGAGTCCGGCTGCCTGATTTTTCTTTTTTTGCTTTTTCTTCTTTCATCAGAAACCACCTCCGAAAATATATGTGAGCGGCAGAATGACGGACATTGCGGCCAGAGGGCATGTAACTGTATCATTTCCGCCTTTGGTTATCAGTTCAATGTAAGCAGTGACTGCAGCAGTAATTACCGCAATTATAACGGACTGAACTGTTGTGAATCCCCCATGAAAGTATATGCTTAAAAAAACTGAAATAAAGGAAACTGTAAACATTGCAGATGTTCCTTCCCAGCTTTTTTTAACACCCAGTTTTTTTATTTCGAGAGGGTGCCTGCCGAATTTTTTGCCGATGAGTGCTGCTGCAGCATCACCAAAGCCCCAGGCACAGATGCTTGCAAGGGCAAGGATTTTGTCACCGCATAAACCCCAGCAGATGGTCATTACAACTGCAAACATGGTAAAAACAAGAAGCAGGCTGGCTTTGATTTCGCCGCCTTTGCGTTCTTCCAGCAGACCGGAGTAGCCTTTGAATTTTTTCTCTGCCCATGCCAGAATAGGGTACACGACCATTGCGAATATTACAGAGGCCAGTGCCGAAATCCACCATGTTTTAAAGCAGAATATAAAAACGAAAAGTGAGCCCAGAAGTATAAGGTGCAGAAGTTTGCGGAATACTTCGTGGGGTACTTTAATAAGAAATTTTATAACTACAGCAGAGGATGCACAGACTATGAAGTAAATTATGAGGGCACCGAAGCCGGATAAAAGTTCAAACATTAAAAAATTCCTCCGTAGAAATTTACTAATCTGAAATTATATTATATAATAAATTCAGCAAAACTCCAATGAATTAGACGAAAAAAACTGAAAGGACCCGGAAAATTGTACTATACATATATGCTCAGATGCTCGGATAACTCAATATATACCGGCATAACAACCGATGTGCAGCGTCGTTTTGATGAACATGCAGGACGACTGCCCGGTAAGTGTGCCAGATACACAGGAAGCAGACAGGCTGTTAAAATTGAAGCAGTATGGTCATCTGAATCAAGGGAAACTGCTTCACGGCTTGAATACTACATAAAAAAACTGCCTAAAGCAAAAAAAGAAGAGCTGATTGCATTACCTGAAAGTTTTGCAAAAAATCTTGGCGGTAAACTCGATGTATCAGCCTATGAACTGGTTAATTGTTCTTGCATATAATCACAGATCCGGCAGATAATATTGCTGAAGGGGTGATGATATATGAAAAAGGCTGCAGGTGTGGCTATAGCAATGGCGGCAGCTGGAACTGCTGCAATGATGGCATATTCGTCCATGAAACCAAGCGCAAAACGTGAGCTGAAAAACGAATTCAGAGACACTTTTCATCATATGGATGATGTAAAAGATAACTTATGCAATGTGCGCCATGACATGACGGAGATGGCCAGAACTTTAAAAGATCAGATGTAAAATTCAGAACTGTAAAAATCCGCGGGTATTCATATCTGCGGGTTTTTATTTATTTGAGATTGTGGTATAATATACTCGGAAGATTTTTTGAATTTTAAGGGGAAATATTAATGGAAAACCAAAACAATGACACCGTAGGTATGCGACTTCTTGAAAAAGGTAAACGTGGAATATGGAGAACTGTTTTCAGCCGTGGCGGAATGTTTACAATTCTTCTTCTTATACAGCTGGCTGTTCTGATAAGTATTTTCGGTTTTTTCTCTGACTTTACAGCACATTACTATATTGCAACCATAGTTCTGTACGGCGGAACTATGATGTATCTCATAAACAGCAGAATCAATCCTACTGCCAAAATTACCTGGCTTGTGCTTATAATGCTTGTACCTGTTTTCGGGGTAGGAATGCTTATTTATACCAAGGCAGACGTGGGACACAGGGCAGTAAAAGCACGTGTGGAGCAGCTTATAGCTGAAACTGACGGTCTGCTCTGTCAGAATCCGGCTGTGGCTGATGATCTGAAAAAACAGAGCCCTGAGACTGCTGCCCTGAGCAATTACATAAACAGAGCAGGATGTTTTCCTGTATACGAAGATACATATATAAAATACTTTCCGCAGGGAGAAGATAAGTTTGACCAGCTTCTTATCGAGCTTGAAAAGGCCGAACATTTTATTTTCCTTGAGTATTTTATCATCGATGAAGGAATTATGTGGGGAAGAGTTCTTGATATTCTTGCGCGCAAAGCAAGCGAAGGCGTGGATGTTCGTCTCATGTATGACGGAACATGTGAGTTTACAACGCTTCCTCATAATTATCCCAAGAGACTGAAGGCGCTGGGTATAAACTGCAAAATGTTTTCACCTGTAACACCTTTTATTTCAACACACTATAATTACCGTGACCATCGTAAAATCGTAGTAATTGACGGTCATACAGCCTTTACGGGCGGTATCAATCTGGCAGATGAATATATCAACGAATACGAAAGATTCGGCCACTGGAAGGACACTGCAATTATGCTGAAAGGTGAGGCTGTAAAGAGTTTTACCCTTATGTTCCTGCAGCTCTGGAATGTAGACGAAAAAGAGCCCGAATTCAGGAAATTCCTTGAATATCCTGCGGAAAACATCAGACCTGCCAGAGGATTTGTTATTCCTTATGGTGACTGTCCGCTGGACGATGAAAAAGTGGGCGAAATGGTCTATATAGACATTCTCAACAGGGCGCAGAATTATGTACATATAATGTCACCATATCTGATTCTTGACGGTGAAACGGAAACTGCGCTTAAATTTGCCGCAGAAAGGGGCGTAGATGTCAGCCTTATTCTGCCGGGAATTCCGGACAAAAAAACTGCCTTTGCACTGGCAAAGACCCATTACGCTTCGCTCATTGAAGCAGGTGTAAAAATCTACGAATACACACCTGGATTTGTTCATGCAAAGGTTTTCGTTGCTGATGATATAAAGGCTGTTGTGGGGACTATTAATCTTGACTACAGAAGCCTGTACCATCATTTTGAATGTGCAGCTTACATGTATGGAACAGACTGCATTCCTGACATTGAGTCTGATTTCCAGAACACACTGAAAAAATGTACACAGATAACAAAAAATTCTATAAAAAACGAAAAACCGGGTATAAAGATAGCAGGGAAGCTGCTTAAAGTTGTGGCTCCTCTGATGTAAAAAACAAAAGGATTTGGGAGGATTAACATGCAGTATTTGATCACATTTTTAGAAGGTATAATTTCCTTTATATCGCCGTGCATGCTGCCGCTTCTGCCGCTGTACATATCGTACTTTGCCGGCGCGGCAGGAGATGATGAAACAGGCAGAAAAAAACAGAACGTACTGCCTGGCGCCATTGCCTTCGTCCTTGGGTTTACAGTGGTTTTCAGCGCCATGGGCGTTTTTGCAGGAGCCTTCGGAAGCTTCCTGGGGCAGCATCAGACTGCTGTAAATGTAGTATGCGGCCTTATCGTAATAATTTTCGGACTGAGCTATCTGGAAGTTATCAATCTGCCGTTTTTTAAAGGAATAAGCAGGCAGATTCAGGTAAAGAGCGTGTTTTCAGCATTTCTCTTCGGGATGATTTACTCCATAAGCCTGACACCTTGTGTAGGCGCATTTCTTGGTTCCGCACTGATGATGGCATCGGCGGCAGGAACAATAATGAAGGGATTGATGCTGCTGATTACATATTCAGCAGGTCTTGGCATTCCTTTTATAATTTCGGCTGTACTTATCGAACAGCTGGAAGGAAGCTTTGATTTCATTAAAAAACATTATGGAATTATCAATAAAATCTGCGGTATTTTCCTTATTGCAGTAGGTGTGATGATGATTTTCGGAATGATGAACAGAATTATGGCGATTTTCTCATAGAATTATACAGGAAGGGGTAAAGGATAATGAAAAACAAGAAGACAATGATTCTGGTTATTTTACTTGTTGTGCTTTTCGCGGGCGCAGCAGCCGGATATAATTTTTTAGTGAAAGGGCAGGATGACGCAGGTTACCAGGACGGAAGCAGCCAGCAGGAAAATTCCTTCGAGCCTTTTGAAGCAGTAGATTTTTATGTTTATGACGGTGACGGCGAGAAAGTTTATCTTTCTGATTTCAAGGGCAAGCCTGTAATCGTAAATTTCTGGGCTACATGGTGCGGTCCGTGCAGAATGGAATTTCCTGCATTTGAAACAGCATATGCAGAGTATGGCGACAAAGTGGAATTCCTTATGATAAACCAGACCGACGGCCAGCGTGATACTGTTGAAAGTGTAAAATCTTTCGTAGAAGAAAACGAACTGGACTTCCCGGTTTACTTTGACAGTGATCTTATTGCTACTCAGACCTACGGTGTTTACTCAATTCCGCTCACTTTTATGGTGGATGAAGAAGGATATGTTGTAAATGCCCACATCGGTGCGATTTCTGAGGAAGCTTTGTTGGATTTTTTAGGTAAATAAATGGACTTTTTGCAAGGCATGTGGTAAAATAATTTGGTTAGATTGTTTAAAATTTCAGGAGGAAATTAACATATGGAAAAATTAGGTTTAAACCAGATAAGACAGCTGTTCAGAGACTTTTACGTAAGCAAGGAACACTATGCAGGTAAGAGTGCTTCTCTGATTCCGCAGAACGACAAGAGCCTTTTAATCATCAACTCAGGTATGGCACCTTTAAAGAACTACTTTGCGGGAGTTGAAACTCCTCCTGCCAAGAGAATGACAACATGCCAGAAATGTATCAGAACAGGCGATATTGACAATGTAGGTATCACTTCAAGACACGGTACTTTCTTTGAAATGCTTGGTAACTTCTCATTCGGCGACTATTTCAAGGAACAGTCACTCACATGGGGTCTTGAATTCATTACAGAATGGCTTAAGATGCCGCTTGATAAAGTATGGGCAACAGTTTATCAGGATGACGACGAAGCAGTTGAAATCTGGAAGAAACTTGGTATGCCTGAAGAAAGAATCGTAAGATTAGGTAAGGAAGACAACTTCTGGGAAATCGGTCTCGGACCTTGCGGACCATGCTCCGAAATCTACTTCGACAGAGGTCCTGAATACGGATGCGGAAGCCCTGACTGTAAGCCAGGCTGTGACTGCGACAGATACCTTGAATTCTGGAACCATGTATTCACACAGTTCTCCAAGGAAGAAGACGGTTCATACTCCAACCTTGAACATCCAAATATCGACACAGGTATGGGTCTTGAAAGAATGGCCTGCATCATGCAGGGTGTAGACTCCATCTTCGATATCGACACAATCAGACACATTCTCGATGGTGTAGTTGAAAAGTCCGGCGTTGAATATAAGGACGGACAGGCTCCTACAGACGTTTCCATCAGAATTATCACTGACCACTTAAGATCAGTAACTTTCATGATTGCTGACGGTATCATGCCATCCAATGAAGGAAGAGGCTACGTACTCAGAAGACTCTTAAGAAGAGCTGCAAGACACGGAAGAATCCTCGGCATCGAAGGTGCTTTCCTTGTTGAACTTTCCAACAGAGTTATCGAAGTTTCCGGAGAAGCATATCCTGAATTAGTTGAAAAGAAAGATTACATTCAGAAGATTATCGCAGTTGAAGAAGAAAAGTTCGCTGCTACAATCGGACAGGGTGAAGAAATAATCAAAGAATATGTGGAAGAATTAAAAGCTTCCGGCAAGACAGTTCTCGACGGTGAAAAAGTGTTCAAGTTATACGACACTTACGGATTCCCGCTTGAACTTACAGAAGAAATCCTTGCTGAAGCAGGCTTTACTGCTGATAAGGAAGGTTTCGCAGCCAACATGAAGAAGCAGAAGGAACTTGCAAGATCCAGCCGTAAGGTAGGGGAAGATGAAGCATGGAAGGATGCTGAATTTGAACTCAACGTTCCTAAGACTGAATTTGTAGGTTACGATAACCTTCAGATTACAGATGCCAAGGTTCTCGCACTCATCGGTGAAGGCGGCCTGATTGAAACTGCTTCCGAAGGTGCAAAAGTTAAGGTTATCCTGGACAAGACTCCATTCTATGCAGAAGGCGGCGGACAGGTAGACGATAACGGTTTTATGTCAACAGGAGACGGTTCCATCAGAATTGAAAAAGTTGAAAAGAAGGATGGCATCTTCTATCATGCCGGCACAGTTATCAAGGGCGAAATCAAGGTCGGCGATGAAGTTCTTGCACATGTTGACCACATCAAGAGAAACTGCACAATGAGAAACCACACTGCAACACACTTACTGCAGAAGGCTCTCCGTAAGGTTCTCGGTACACACGTACAGCAGGCCGGCTCCATGGTAAACGAAAAGATTCTCAGATTCGACTTCTCTCACTTCGAAGCAATGACTAAGGAACAGCTTGCAGAAGTTGAAAAGATGGTAAATGACGTAATCAATGAATTCCTCGAAGTTTCCTGCACAGAAATGTCCATGGAAGAAGCTCAGGAAGCCGGCGCTATGGCACTTTTCGGTGAAAAATACGGCAGTGTTGTAAGAGTAGTAAACGCAGGCGGATGGTCTGTGGAACTCTGCGGCGGTACTCACGTTAAGAATACCGGTGAAATCGGTGCGTTCAAGATTCTTTCCGAAGGCGGCGTTGCTTCCGGCGTTAGAAGAATCGAAGCAACTACTGGTACAAACGTACTTGCAGAAGCTCTCAAGGCTGAAGCGATTATCGAAAAAGCATGTGAACCACTTAAGTGCAACAAGAACGCTCTTGCTGACAAAGTTAAGGCTACAGCAGAAGAACTCAAGGCACTGAAGAAGGAACTTGAAGAAATCAAGAAGGCTGCAATGGGCGGCGAAGTTGATGCAATGGTTGCAAATGCTAAGGAAATTAACGGTGTAAAACTTGTTACCAAGGAATTTGCTGACTACAATATCAACGATTTAAGAGGACTTTCTGACGATATCAAGGCTGCTCACAAGGGCATCGTAATGGTATTTGCAACAGTTTCCGGCGGCAAGGTAACATTCCTTGTATCAATTACTGATGACCTCCTTGAAAAGGGACTCCACGCAGGCAACATGATCAAGCAGATTGCTGCAGCTTGCGGTGGCGGCGGCGGCGGTAAAGCTGACATGGCACAGGCCGGCGCAAAGGATCCATCAAAAATTAATGATGCATTTGCTGTTGCAGAAAGCTTATTAAAATAGTATAATAGTTTCAGAAAGTATTGCGCTGAAGCGATTGTAAAAATAATTGAAGGGAGACCTGGAATGGACAGAAATACTAAAATGTTTGATGCATTCAAGATGCAGAAGACCAATAAGCAGATTCTCGAAGAAGTATACGCAGCGCTGGAAGAAAAGGACTACAATCCTATTGACCAGCTTGTGGGCTATCTGATTTCAGGTGACCCATCATACATCACAAGCTATAACAATGCCCGTACTCTTATCAAGGGTATTGACAGAGACGAGCTTATTGCGGAAATGCTTAAGGCGTATATTAATAAGTAGTTTTAAGGCGGGCAGAAGTAATTTTGTCCGCTTGTTTTTTGTGCAGGAAAGGGGACTGGCAGAATATTTATGATCAAAGCCATTTTTATCGACATAGACAACACACTTCTTGACTTCGATGCTTATGTGAAGGAAAGTCTGCGCAGCGGTTTCGAAAAATTCGGTCTGAGAAAGTACGAAGACTGGATGCATGACACATTTGAAACAGTAAACGGAGGACTCTGGCTGCAGATTGAAGACGGCAGCCTGACTTTCGGGGAACTCCAGAAGATTCGTTTCAACAAAGTATTCGAAGCAATCGGAAATATTGACTTCGATGGAACTATTTTCGAAAAATATTTCCGCGAATGCCTCAATGAAAGTGCAATTCCGGTGGAAGGCGCTATGGATATGCTTGAATATTTGTCGGGTAAGTACATTCTCTGCACAGCCAGTAACGGTCCGTACAATCAGCAGGTTCACAGGCTTGAACTGGCAGGGATGCTTGACTATTTCAGACATAATTTTATATCTGAAAAAATTGGTGTGTCCAAGCCTGCAAAAGAATTCTTCGATACAGCACTTGTTGAACTCAACGCAAAGCAGCAGGCAAGGGGAGATGCAGAAATCCTTCCGTCAGAAATCATGATTATAGGTGATTCACTGACATCAGACATGGCAGGCGGAATAGGAAGCGGACTGAAGACATGCTGGTTTGACAGAGCAGGGAAAGGGGATACCAAAGGAAGAGCTATTGATTTTACAATTAATAAGCTGAATCAGATAAAGGAATACTTGTAGATTTGAGGGGGGATAATATGAAAATTTCGCAGAAAATTGCAACTATCTTTCTTGTATTCATAATACTGTTCACTTTGTTATATTTCTTATTTGCAGATAATATAGGTTTAAGTGCAAAAAATCTTGAAAAAGATGCGCGTCTTGCAAGTAAAACAGACGACAGCTGGCTTGCAGTCACCGATGTAGGTGAAGAGCTTGGTGGAGTTCTTCTGTACAACGAAGAATATGATGATTGGAATTACCATGTGTATTTAAATCGTCCTGGTCTGGATTACGGTTATCATTTCAGAGCGGGAGGCAGTGTGCCTGAAATTGAAGATAATGTTGGTGTATATTCTTTTGACGGAGCAGATGAACAGATTATAATGTCCATGAACAATGCAAAGATTGAAAAAATTGCTGTTTCGGGCAGAGTACTGCAGACAATCGACATCGACAGTGACAAACCATTTGTGCTGGTGATGCCAGAAGGTTGTAATTTTTCATTTTATGATGTAAACAAGAGAGAAATAGAATATAATAAACATTTTTAAGATGCGGAGGAGAGAATTATGAAGATGCAGCACGTAACAATTCACACAAATAAATACGAAGAATCAATCAATTTCTATAAAACAATCTGTGGTCTGGAAATCCAGAACCAGTTTGACGGAGCAATGAAAATCACTTTCCTTGCAAATGCTGCAGGTGAAACATGTATCGAACTCATTGAAAACGCTGATGCAAAACCTGTAGGCGACAGCATTTCCGTAGGCTTCCATGTTGATGATGTGGTTGCATATCAGAAGGCACTTGAAGCAAAGGATTTACATCCGACACCAATCATTTCACCAAACCCTGCTACGAAGTTTTTCTTTGTAGAGGATCCGAACGGACTTAATATTCAGTTTATTTAAGCATTCCTTAGATTATTTAAGCGGCGTTGCCGTAAGGAAGGAATGCTTGCGATTCTGCATTGCAGAATCTGAAAGAGAAAGGAGAAAACATATAAATGAGAAAAATCGGACTTGACGTAGGCGATAAAACCGTTGGAATTGCAGTATCTGACCCGCTTGGCATGACTGCCCAGGGCATTATGACGCTAGAAAGAGTAGGGATTCGCAAGGATACAGGCAAGATTCTTGATATGGTAAAAGAATACGAATGCGACACAATCGTAATCGGTTTAAATAAAAAGCTTGACGGTACAGACAGCCCGCAGACTGAAAAAGTTTATGAATTCCGTACAATGCTTGAAAACAAAATGCGTTCAACAGGCATGAAAGGCATTGAAATCGTATGGCAGGATGAACGCTTCACTACTGCAATGGCAGAGCGCGTGCTCATCGATGCAGATGTCAGCCGCAAAGACCGTAAAAAGGTTATCGACAAGCAGGCTGCAGTTATTATTCTGCAGAGTTATCTGGATAGTCACAGAACAATTCTTTAGAATTATAAAATAAAGAGGGATTATAATGGCATATAAACACAGATTTTTATTTTTCGTTCTTTTAGTTTGTATTCTTTTTACTTCATGTAGAACTGTTCCTGCAGAAGATGATATTAGTAAGATGCCTAAATATCAATCATGTGGTACAGGAAAGATTCATATTGAATTCCCTGAGAGCTGGAACAACAAGTGGGACTTTATCGTTCCTTATGATAATGTTGTTCAGTTATATCATGCTGAATCATATGAAAAATGGGGTGGAGGTCATTTGTGCACATTCGCAAGATTTACAGATGATATATATAAAGAATGTCCATCGTACGAGATACTAAAAGAAACTGATGAAGCTGTTTATGTAATTATTTATCCAACAGACGTACAGTTTGATCCTGAAGATGAACAGTCAACAAAAGAATATCTTGAAATGTATAATTCTATTGACGAAGTAATTGAAAGAGTTAGATTTATTAATTAATACTCAATCTGAACAGCCGAAAATGCGCATATAAGCAAAGAAGACTGTTCATTTTTGTTATAGATAACTATTCCTTAAATTGTAATTTTGGGAATAGTTATAACCTTTAAAACAGATCTGAATATCTCACATAATAATAATGCAATCAATTTAGACCTGTCATTTTTATAAATTTGCTATTTTCTTTTCAATAATATTTAATCTTAATTCTATAAATTTGCCTTTAACATCTTCGTGATATCGCTCATTAATATAATTGATAGATTCTTCATAATACTTGTTTAAGATTTGTTGCATCTTCATTTGTTCTTTTAAACCATTGATATCATTCCTAATCTCATCAATCATCTTTTTAAGTTCCTCGTTCATACTTTTTACCTCCATTTATATATCTTTTTAGTGAAGACTTTGCAATTTGCAAATCTGAGCTGTGGAGTCTGAAGGCGTGAAAAAACGAGGCTCTATTTTGCGTTTTAAGCGATTTTTTTAGTACGGGTCGACCAAGATTACCTTGAAGTTTTGGGCTGAAAAGCGGCAAAACGCTGAAATTTCAACGATTGCCGCCTTCATCTATTTTAGTGATAAATTGGGACCTGAATTGTCATGCCAGCATATAAATTGCTTGCAGAAATATTATTAAGCTCACAGAGTTCATAAACAGCCTGACGAACATCCAGATCATCAGCCATATATGTCTGTGCAATTGACCATAATGTATCACCAGGCATAACATCTAAATACATATATTCCTGAATTGTTAAGCTGGCAGCGGTGTTTAAACCCAGCGCAAAGTTAATTACTGTAGTGAGTAAAATAATCGTAAGTACAACGAATGCAGTAAATCTGAATCTGTTTGTTATTCTGTAAGTCTTTGTCATCAGGTTCACACCCCTTTCAAAACATTTGTTCTTTTCTATAATATACCAAAACGAACGTTCTTTGTCAATATATTTTTAAACATTTGTTCGCAAAAGACGCAAAAAAAGAACGGGCATTTCTGCCCGCCTGAAATGGTTCTCTAAATAATCGGTATATTATATACTTCTTCAACTACATCGACCGATGATATTATCTGTTCTGCACCGGTATATGCAATTCCGAAAGTCATAGCTAAAATTGCAGATATAAACGGCAATATGTATACGAAAATAATATTTATTATTATAAACACTACGGCTCCCCCATTCTGTCTGTCATATACGTCAAACAATCCAAGTACCAACCCTGCAATGGCCGAAATCAAACCTATCTTTGCAATTGCAGGCGTAATGACAACCATCAGTGCAAATGCCGGAATATATCCGAATGGAAGAATTAAAAGAATTGAAAGCAATATAACAATTATATTTACTGCAACACATATGAACGCAATTTTGTTGAATATTGTAAGTGAATGCCATAATGCTGGATATTCTGATCTTCTGGGTTCAGATTTTATCTTCTTATTTTTTCTGTAAGCGATAAAAACCCTGACAAGTTCTGAGCCTGCAAACAGAACACACGCTGCAATCCCGCAGATTGCTATCACAGGAGAATCAAGCTTTATAAAGTCGCAGGTAAATATATCCGCGTCACTGAAATTGTATATTTTTTCTTTGGCGAGGCCTGTAATATAGTTCACCTCGATCTGGCCGGTGTGAAATGACAGACCGAAAAAAACAGATATTAATGAAGCAACTGTCGTGATGGCAATGTTTCTTATGATAAGAGCTGTGTTCATTTTTTCTTTTGCTGCACTTAAAATATTAAACAGCATCAATAATATAAAAGCTGCTGCCATGGCCATAAGCCAGATACTTCCTGTATGACCTGTCAGAAAATCTCCGCTGCCGAAATTGCCCATATGCTGATTACCAAGCCCGCTGTTAAATGATTTATCTGTGTACTGGAAATATTCAGATGCATCTATCAGCAGGAAGGTAAATACAACAAAATATGTCATGTGCAGTATGTTTGAAATAACATTAAACTTATTTATATTAAGATTTCTGAACGGCATTCCCGGCCATTCTACAGGAATATCTCTGTGCTTATATTCTTTTTTTCCTTTGTTATATGTGCCACTGTACGCTGAAGACGCAGAAAAACTGTTTTCCTCAGCGCTTTGGTACGGGTTTGCGTCTGCCTCATCATCTGAAAGCAGAGCATCAACTGTTACTCCAAGTGCTTTTGCCAGAGGCATCAGCAGGGAAATTTCCGGATACCCCTCCCCTGTCTCCCAACGGGAAATAGTTTTATTGCTTACATTAAGGCTTTCAGCCAGTTGAGCTTGTGTCAGACCTTTCGCCTTTCTCAGAGCTGAAATTTTTTCGCCGAATAATTTACTGTTCATACTCAATCCTCCCTTCTGTAAGTATATAATAAATCATGCAAAAAGAAAAGCCTACCTATTAATCAAAGAATTGAGTCCATGATTCATAGATAAGCTTATAACTGTTGTAATTTCAACGTTTATGAAGAAAGCTTGCCATAAACTTTGTCTATCCACGCCATAATTTTTTCCCTGAAAATAAGGCATAATATGCACGTAATAACAGCGAAGATGCCAATAACTATGGCAAAACCGAATCTTTCTTCTTCAAGCATTGTTCCCATAAGCAGGCTTCCGACCATACCTGGCAGACGACCGATGGCCGAAAGAATTATAAATGGTTTGAACCTGATTTCTGAAGCACCGGCAGCATAACTTACCATGTCTTTTGGAATACCAGGAATCAGGTATACCAGGAAAACAATTACGTAAACTTTTTTCGAATTAAGACGCTCAATATAATATGAAATCTTTTCCTCGCCGAAAAGTATGTGCAGGAAATCTCTGCCCAGGAGTTTGGCAAGCATAAAGGAAATCATTGTTCCGAGCACTGCCCCTGTCATGGCGAAGAGCAAAGCTTCCCAGAAACCATAAAGATACCCTGCCGCCATCTGAAATACCTGACCAGGTATAACGCTGATAACCACCTGAATAATCTGAAGAATTATATAAATCAGTATTGATTCAGTTTCATAGTGATTCAGAAAGGCGACAACGTCATCTACGCTTTTCCATCGGCTGATAATATCCCCATGATAAAACCAGATATAAAGCGGTATTCCGACGACTATTGCAAGCAGTAAAAGTATTTTTAATATTGAAATTATAAGTCTGCGCCGGCTCTCTGTTTTCGCCTTTTTTATGTTCTCAATACCCATTTGTTCCCCTCTGAACTATTTAGAGTTCAATTAAGTTCTTCTTTAAAAGTGTATCTATTGCTTTGACTACACCGAACTTGGAGTGTTCGTATGTAAGACCACCCTGGAAGTATGCGATATAAGGATCACGCATAGGAGCATCAGCGGAAAGTTCTATTGTGGAACCCTGCACGAAAGCACCTGCAGCCATGATAACTTTATCTTCATAGCCAGGCATATCTCCCGGAACCGGTGAAACAAAACTGTCAATAGGTGCTGCTGCCTGAATACCTTCACAGAAAGCAATCAGTTTCTGCGGATCACCGCATTTAACAGCCTGAACAATGTCAGAACGTACATCGCCCGCCTTCGGAGATACTTCAAAACCAAGCTTTTCAAAGGCTTTGCCACAGAGAACAGCACCTTTTAAGGCTCCGTTTGCTGCCTTAGGCCCCAGGAAGAATCCCTGGAATAAAGTACGTGTCTGTCCGTACATGAGACCGCATTCGTCGCCGATACCAGGACAGGTCATGCGGTACTGAATCATATCAATAAGATCCTGACGTCCTGCAATATATGCTCCGGAGAGTGCCAGGCCGCCGCCGGGATTCTTGATAAGAGATGCCGCCATAACGTCAGCGCCTACATCGGAAGGCTCTCTTGTATCAAGGAATTCACCGTAAGAATTGTCTACCATCTTGATGATGTCCGGATTTACTTCGCTGACAGCCTTCATCAGCTTTTCAATTTCGTCGATGGAGATTGCTTTTCTCCAGGAATAGCCGGTTGCACGCTGAGCAGTAACCATGCGTGTCTTGTCTGTGATTGCAGCTTTTACTCCTTCGATATCGATTGAACCGTCAGGCAGTAAATCAACCTGCTTGAAAGTAACGCCGTAATCTCTGAGTGAACCGTTGCCTTTTTCGTAGTTTGTCAGACCGATAACAGTCTGAAGTGTATCATAAGGTTCGCCGGTAGCATAGATAAGTTCATCACCAGGTCTCAGAATACCAAGTAAAGTAGTAGCCAGTGCATGTGTTCCGTTTACAAAAGTTGTTCTTACCAGCGCAGCGTCTGTATGGAAAACATCTGCAAATGTCTGTCCAAGTGCTTCGCGGCCTGCATCATCGTAACCGTAACCTGTTTTCCATCCGAAGTGCATTTCACGGATTCTGTTCTGCTGGAAAGCCTTCAGCACTTTGTACTGGTTGTATGCCATAATATCGTCAAGTCTGTCAAACTCGCCGCGTACTTCTTCTTCAGCTTCTGCAACAAGTTTCAGAACCCTTTCGTCAATGTTGAATTCTTCTTTTAAAAATTGCTGTGTTAAGTTCATTGGTATAATTCTCCTATTTTTCTGTTCGTTCGTCTTCCCATTCCATGTCTTTGACAAGGTCCCGTTTGATATTTATTTTCTGGCGTGCATAGAGCTGGGTTGTTGTAACCTGCTCGTGATCCAGAAGTGCTGCCACATCGAAAATCGAGTTGCCCCGGCCTATGAGGCTTGTGGCTGCCGTGGCTCTCAGTTTATGAGGACTGTAGCCTGCTTTGCGGCTTGTCTGAAGTGCAATGGAAGTATATTTTTTTACAAGTTCGCGGATCTGACGCTCTGTCATCCTCTTTCCCTGCAGCGAGAGGAAAAGTGCGTCTTTGTGTTCGTCCGCGAGCGTAGTATCTTCAGCTCTTTCGTTATCTATATAATCATGCAGTACTGCTGTTGCTGACTTGTTAAGCGGCATGAGGGATTCTTTACCCCTCTTGCGGTAAATTATAAATTCGCCTCTGTTCCAGTTAAAAGAGGAAACATTAAGCTGGTGAAGCTCGCTGAGACGGAGGCCGTATGTAAGGAAAAGTATGAGGATCGCCTTATCGCGGAGTCTTGTTTTTTCCCAGTAACTGCGCTCGTGGTTGGTAAGGCCGGTGCCGGTTGTTACTGCATCAAGCATTATCATAACTTCGTCATCCTGGAGTGCCTTGATTTCTCTTTCCCCCGGTTTGGGAACTCTTATCGGGTCAAAACCATCTGTAATATTCTTTGGCAGAAGTTCATCTCTGTACAGCTGTTTGAACATTACCGATATTGATGAACGCTTGCGGGCAAGTGATTTATTGTTGTTTTCGTAAATATATACTGATTTGTCAGTCTCAACTTTGTATTTCCTGCAGTAATCAATGAACATGTTTACATCGATTGCTTTGATCTTCTGAAGGTCGGAAAGTTTGATCTTATCAGTAGTTTCTGCCTCAGTCAGATCAGTTTCTTCAATAAGGTATTTAAAGAAAAACTTTACATCATGGAGGTACGCCAGTCTGGTTTTGGGAAGAACATTGCCGCGGAGATATGCAAAATAGCCACGCATAAACTTAGGCAGCTGGTTTTCCAGTTCCTCGCATTCCAGATAAATATCATTTTCCTTCTTTATAATATTATCGGGTTTGTCACTTTTATTATGAATTTTTATCTGTTTGTTTTCTGTGCTTGTACCCATTTTATGATATCCTCTATTGCGGCTTCGTCATTTTCGTAGTCGTTGATGTCAAACCATGTCATATCATCGTAGCGACGGAACCATGTCAGCTGACGCTTGGCCAGATGGCGGCTGTTCTTTTTTATAAGGTCGATTGCCTCTTCTTTAGTATAGAGACCATCAAAATACCCTATGATTTCCTTGTAGCCGATACCTTTCATGGAAATATCAGCTTCCTCAAGGCCCATCTGAAGCAGTCCTTCAACTTCTTCGAAAAGCCCCTGCTCTACCATAATATCAACTCTTAAGTTAATTCTATCATAAAGCTCTGCCCTGTTTCTTGTCAATCCTATTAAGATTGTGTCGTAATCCTTACATTTTTCCTGACAATTCTTAAAATCAGTGATAGTATTGCCGCTGATTGCCCCTTCAAGAGCGCGGATTACCTTCTTGATATTATTAGGATGGATTCTTTCGGCAGCTACAGGGTCTGCTTCTTTCAGCTTGTTGTGAAGATATTCAGGACCGAAAAGTTCTGCTTCATTTTCCAGAGTCTGACGCAGTTCATCGTCCTGAGGTGCATTGCTGAAGTCCATTTCGAAAAGAAGTGAATTAAGGTAGAGTCCGGTACCGCCGCCGATTACAGGTGTTTTGCCTCTGGAGAAAATATCCTCAATGCAGGCTTTGGCCATTTCCTGATATCTTGCTACTGAAAAAGAATCTTTTGGATCAATTTCATCAACCAGCCAGTGCTTAACCTGAGCCTGTTCTTCAGCCGTAGGTTTGGCACTGCCGATATCCATGTATTTATAGAGCTGCATGGAATCACATGATACAACCTCGCCGTCAAAAGCCTTGGCAATCTCAATGGCATATTTAGTTTTTCCAACGGCCGTCGGGCCTGCAACTACAATAATCTGGCGCATATCTGCTCCTTATACTCTCTTAAACATCTTCTCAATTTCGTATCGGCTCAGTTTGATGAATGTGGGTCTGCCGTGAGGACAGCTGAAAGGATTGATGCAGGCTGAAAGGTCCTTGATAAGGGCCGTGATTTCAGCGCTGCTCAGCTTGTCGTTGGCCTTCACTGCCGCCTTGCAAGACATCATTATAAGCTTGTTTATAACCACGCTGTTTGAAAGATTTGTGGAATTCTGTATATTTTCAATAAATTCATGGATGAAATCCTCTGCTTCGGAAAGTTCCATAAACATTGGAATTTCAGACACTCTGTAGGTATTCTGCCCGAATTCTGCTATGGTGAAACCCATTTTTTCCAGAGCATCCAGCCAGTCAAACTTGTTTTCGCTGGTTGCCAGTGACACATTTACCATGATAGGAACCATGATTGGCTGGCGGACTTTATCGGCGTTTTCGTATTCTCCTACGAGTTTTTCATAGAAGATACGTTCATGTGCTGCATGCTGGTCAATCAGATAAAAATTCATGCCGTCAACAGCAGTGATGTAAGTGTCAAATACAACGCCTGTAACCTGGAGTTCGCTGAAATCAAAAGGTTTCAGCATGGGTTCGTAAATTTCCAGATGAGGTTGCGTTTCGACAGGTTTCGGTACCGAAGTAACCTTTTCAATCCTGACTACTTTGGTTTCAGGTTTGTGGTCGGTCTTCTGCGCTTCCTTCTTGGGTTCGACAAAATCCGACACAGGCTCGCATACCTTTGAAACAGGATTGTCAACAGTGGACAATAACTGTTTTATGTCAACTTGTTCTTCTTTTTCCTTTTGATCTTCCTTTATTCCTTCAAATACACGCTGGAATACTTTTTCTCCGGAAATCTTTGGTTCTCGGCCATTGAAAAGATTTCCCGCATCAACGACAGCATCCTTTGTTGCAAGGGCTGCTTTGATTGCCCGGGAAATAAAGTCCACTATAAGCTGTTCGTCGTCAAAGCGGACTTCCCTTTTGTTCGGGTGAATGTTTACGTCTATGGTTGAAGGATCTACACGAAGGAACAGGTAAACTACAGGATAGCGGCCTTCAAAAAGCCTTTCTTTATATCCTCCAGTTACACCACGGTCAATCACTTTGCTGTTTACAACGCGACCATTTACAAAGAAAATCTGGCTTCCACGAGTAGTTCTGCTCATTGCAGGTGTTGAAATATAGCCATCTACGGACAGTCCGCCTTCTTCCATTGACAGCGGAACCACGTTCTTGGCATCAACATCCTGAAAGACACGGACGATTGTATTGAGTCTGTTTCCATCGCCAATGGTTGAAAACAGAATTCTGCCGTTGTTGATAAGTCTGAATTTAATGTCTTTATAAGCAAGGGCAATCTGGCTCATGAAGTCGATGATAAGACCGCTTTCTGCGGAATCGCTCTTCATAAACTTCAGTCTTGCCGGTGTATTGTAAAACAGGTCGGTTACAACGATGGTTGTTCCGTCAGGACAGCCAGTGTGCTCGTTTGCAATCACTTCCCCGCCCTGAAGAACCACACGGCAGCCTGTTTTCTGCGCTGCAGGTTTAGTGATGAGTTCTGTTCTTGTAACCGCAGCAATTGATGCAAGAGCTTCACCGCGGAAACCGAGGGTTCCGATTGCATCCAGGTCTTTTACTGTTTCAATTTTACTGGTAGCATGACGAAGAAAGGCTGTTTCAACCTCATCATAAGGGATGCCACAGCCGTTATCGGTTACTCTGATGTAAGTTTTGCCGCCGTTCCTGATTTCCACAACGATGGAGTCAGCACCTGCGTCTACAGCATTTTCAACCAGTTCTTTGACGATTGAAATGGGGCGCTCAATAACTTCACCGGCTGCGATTTTATCAGCGATCTGTTTGTCGAGAACTTTAATCATCGATGTTTTCCTTTAATTCTTCTAATATCTTAAATGCCTGGGAAGGCGTAATTTCCATAAGATTAAGCTTACGGAGCTTTTCTACAACAGGGTTTGGTGCAAAGTCAAACATTGAAATCTGAAGTGATGGTTCTTCGACTTTTTTCGATTTGACCACAACTTTTTCGACAATTTTTTCATGCACAACCGCACCATTTTCCAGCTCAGCCAGTTTCTCCTCTGCCCTTTCAAGAAGTGATTTAGGAATTCCGGCAAGTTTGGCAACGTGAATACCATAGCTGCGGCTTGCTGAACCTTCGATAATCTTATGAAGGAATACAATATTGCCGTTCTGCTCTGCCACATCAACATTAAGGTTCTTTACACCCGGAATTTCTTCTTCAAGGCATGTAAGCTCATGGTAGTGAGTTGCAAAAAGCGTACGGATATGTGTGTTTTCATTGCAGAGATATTCCACAGCGGCCCATGCAATAGAAAGTCCGTCGTAAGTGCTTGTACCGCGGCCGATTTCATCAAGAATAATCAGGCTGCGGGCTTTGGCGCTGTTGAGAATATATGAAAGCTCGCTCATTTCTACGAAGAAAGTGGACTGACCCTGCGCAAGGTTATCTGACGCACCGATTCGTGTGAAAATACGGTCCACAACCCCTATGCGCGCCCTTTCACAAGGCACGAAACAGCCTGCCTGAGCCATTAAAACTATCAGGGCAGTCTGGCGCATGTATGTGGATTTTCCGGCCATGTTAGGGCCTGTTATGAGGAGCATGCTTGCGTCGTTATTATTCAGGTAAGTGTCGTTGGACACGAAAAGTCCGTCTGACACTGTCTGCTCAATTACTGGATGACGGCCTTTGATGATTTCGATTTCCAGTGATTCATCTATTACCGGCTTGATATAGCCCAGTCTTTCACTGACATGTGCAAATGATGCCAGCACATCCAGAGCAGCAACTGCAGCTGAAGTCCGCTGGATTGACTCGATATATCCCTGAATAAAGCCGCGTATTTCAACGAAAAGCTCGTATTCCATCTGATTGATCTTTGCCTCTGCGTTAAGCACAAGGTTTTCCATCTCTTTAAGTTCAGGTGTGATAAAACGCTCCGCATTGGCAAGTGTCTGCTTGCGGATATAGTCCTCAGGAATCATGTCGAAATATGAACGCGTAACTTCAAGATAGTAACCGAAGACACGGTTGTAGCCAACTTTAAGATTCTTGATTCCTGTGCGTTCGCGCTCAGAATTTTCAAGGTTGGAAATCCAGGCTTTGCCGTCTTTGATTGAATATTTCAGGTTGTCCAGTTCTTCTGAATAACCATCTTTGATAAGTCCGCCCTCTTTAATGGTAAAAGGCGGTTCTTCGCAGATTGCTCTGTCGATAATATCATAAACGTCTGTAAGACAGTCGATTTCATTGTTGATTGTACGGAGGATTTCGCTTCCGGCTGCTCCAAGATCAGATTTGATTTCAGGAAGTACAGCAATTGAATTGCGCAGAGCGATTAAATCCTTTCCGTTGGCGTTTCCGCAGGCGACACGGCCCACAAGACGCTCAAAGTCATAAATGTGTTTAAGGTTTTCTTTTATATTATTGCGCATGAGAAGGTCGTTAAAAAGCTCTTCAACACCATCAAGACGCAGATTGATTTCCGCTGCGTTATTCAGCGGTTCACGGAGCCACTGGCGCATTTTACGGCTGCCCATGGCTGTGTGGGTTTTGTCCAGAATGCCAAGAAGAGAACCCTGAACCTTCTTTTCATAAAGGGTTTCAGTGATTTCAAGGTTTCTGATGGTGGCCTTGTCCAGGGCCATATGAGTACCGATTTCGTACTGGTTTATATGTGTGATGTGCTTCAGATTCTGTTTCTGAGTTTCAACAAGATAGCTGAGGAGTGCACCTAAAGAAAGGACTGCAAAAGGCCTGAAATCAAGCCCCAGTCCTGTGAGGGAAATACAGTTGAACTGAGCTTTTATTGCGTATTCTGCTCCCTTTTCCGAGAAGAAAGTATCGCTGAGAATATTCACATATGCTTCTGTGATATGTCTGATTTCATCCACAGGATATTTCTGTGCAAAATCTTCGCTGCAGATAATTTCCTTAGCCTTGATTTTTACAAGTTCATTGAGAAGAACTTCGTAAATATCGTCTCCTTTATACTCAGTCAGGTAAAGTTCACCTGTTGAAACATCACAATAAGCCACAGACATTGCATTTTCGTCAGCAAAAACTGCGGCTAAATAGTTATTTTCCTTTTCTCTGAGCATGGTCTGGGATGTGAGGGTGCCGGGAGTTACAATCTGGATAACTTCCCTCTTTACAATGCCCTTGGCCTGCGCAGGGTCTTCAGTCTGCTCGCAGATTGCAACCTTGTAGCCTTTATCTACAAGCTTTGCAATGTAACTCTCAGCTGCGTGGAAAGGAACCCCGCACATCGGGGCCCTTTCCTCCTGTCCGCAGCTTTTACCTGTCAGGGTTAATTCCAGCTCTCTGGATGCAATTTTAGCGTCCTCGAAGAACATTTCATAGAAGTCGCCTAACCTGAAAAACAGGATGCAGTCCTGGTGCTGCTCCTTGATGTCCATATACTGCTGCATCATCGGCGATAACTTCATAAAAAATCTCCTTCTTAATTACTGAATAAAATGTTTTGAATTATTATAAATTTTAATTAACGTGCGTTATATCGGTTCTTTCGATCGTCTCAGCGGCGTTGCCGCAAGGTAAGAACCGATGAAACGCGCGGTTTTTAGCTTTTAACGCGCGTTATAAGCCTTGATACCTTCTTTGATGATGTTGATACCAGCCTTCATGTCTTCTGCCTTGAGAACGTAAGCGATTCTGATGTCGGACTGACCTACGCCTGGAGTTCCGAAGAAACCGCCTGCAGGTGCGAACATTACTGTTTCGCCATTAACATCAAATTCTGTAAGCAGGAAGATTAAGAATTTTTCTGCGTTGTCAACAGGAAGCTGTGCTGTGATGTAGAAAGCACCTTCAGGAATACCGAACTTGATACCTTCGATTTCCTTGAGAGCTTCAACGGATACGTTTCTTCTGTGTTCGTATTCTGCCTTGATGTCGTTAAAGTATTCAGGGTCAAGGTTGTAAAGTGCAGCAGCACCTAACATATCAAGAGTTGGGCAGCAAAGTCTTGCCTGGCAGAGTTTCATCAGGTTGCCCATGAGTTCTTCGTTCTTGGAAGCGATGGAACCGATTCTTGCGCCGCATGCGGAGAATCTCTTGGAAACGGAGTCAACGATGATTACATGCTGTTCTGCTTCCTTGAATGCACCGAATGTGGACATTTCTTTGCCGTCATATGTAAATTCTCTGTAAACTTCGTCAGCGATAATGAACAGATCGTGTTCGATTGCGATGTCTACGATGAGCTGCATTTCTTCCTGAGTAAGAACTTTACCAGTTGGGTTACCAGGGTTGATGATGCAGATTGCTTTAGTCTTGTCAGTGATTACGCCTTCGATTTTTTCTCTTACAGCGTACTGATATCCGTCTTCAGCAGTTGTTGGAATTGCAACAACTTTACCGCCTGCCTGACCTACGAAAGTCTTGTAGTTAGTGTAGAAAGGTTCTGCCATGATAACTTCGTCATCATTGTCAAGGATTGCAGTCATAAGCATGTTGATAGCTTCAGAACCGCCGTTTGTGATGAGAAGGTCTTTCTTTTCGAAATCAAGGCCGATTCTCTTGTAGTATCCAACGAGTGCTTCAAGGAGGCTTGCTTCACCCTGGGAGTTAGCATACGCTAAAACTTCCTGGCTGAAGTTCTGTACTGTGTCAAAGAAAGCCTTAGGAGTCTTGATATCTGGCTGGCCAAGGTTTAAGCGATAAACTTTCTTTCCTGCAGCAACTGCTGCGTCAGCGTATGGAACAAACTTTCTGATTGGGGATAATTCCATTGCCTGGATTTTCTGTGATAATTTCATTTCAATCATCTCCTTCTAAAATCTCATAAAATGTTTATTCTAACTCCTCATGGGAGGCGTTAACAATGTCGTCAATTACTTCATCATTCACAAGTCCTTCTTCCTGAGGCTCCTTGGAAAGATAAAGCAGATATTCAATGTTGCCTTTGGCACCTGTCACAGGGCTGTATGTAAGGCCAACAGGGTTAAGGTTATTATCAAGAGCGTATTTTACAACATTTTCGATAACTTCCTTGTGGACTTTTTTATCTCTGACAATTCCTTTCTTGCCGACCTGCTCGCGCCCTGCTTCGAACTGAGGCTTAACAAGACAGACAAGGCTGCCATGGTCACCCAGAAGTTTGGATGCCACAGGGAAAACAAGTTTCAGAGAAATAAAAGATACGTCAATACTGATAAAATCTACAGGCCATTCAATAGTGTCAAAATCAAGATATCTGATATTGCACTTTTCCATGTTGACAACGCGCTCATCAATTCTGAGCTTGTAATCAAGCTGGCCATAGCCTACGTCAACTGCATAAACTTTGCGTGCACCGCTCTGGAGCATGCAGTCGGTGAAGCCACCGGTGGAAGCGCCGATGTCCATGCAGAGAGTGTTTTCAAGATTGATAGGCCAGATTTTCATTGACTTTTCAAGCTTCAGGCCACCTCTGCTCACATATGGGCAAATATTTTCTTTTACAGTTATTTCAGCATTTTCATCGATCATATTGCCTGCTTTGTCGCTTTTCTGGCCGTCGACATAGACGATTCCGGCCATGATTGAAGCTTTGGCACGCTCCCGTGACTGATAAAAACCTTTTTTTACAAGTAAAACATCAAGCCTTTCCTTCAATGTGTTCACAAATCCTTTCTGCAATCTTCTCAGGTGTCAGACCATATTTATCTGCAAGCTGCGCAAAGCTTCCCTGCTCCACAAAATGATCCGGCCAGCCGAAAGTGAGTACTTTTGTATTTTTTTCTGCAAGGGCTGCTGCCATGGTCTGACCAAAGCCTCCTGCAAGTGTATTATCTTCAATTGTTACCAGCAATTCGGCATTGCTGTCATATGCACTGATGTCCAGAGGCTTTGTAATTCCAACGTTTACGAGGCCTGCCTCAATACCTTTTTCTTTCAGAATTCTTACTGTTTCTTCTCCGCACTGGGCCATTTTACCACATGCCCAGATATCAACTCTTCCGCATTTTTCAGCACGGACATTGCGTATAGCCCAAGGATTGGTTGACATAATTGTTTTATCATAAACAGCCTCGCCTCTTGGGTATCTGATAGCAACAGGACCATTGAGCTTTAGAGCATAGTCCATCATTTCTTCCAGCTGATTGCCGTCCTTTGGCGTAAGCACTGTCATGTTAGGCATGGACATCAGGTAAGAAAGGTCGAATACGCCGTGATGAGTTTCCCCGTCGGCTCCCACTACTCCTGCCCTGTCCAGACAGAATACAACAGGAAGGTTCTGCATACATACATCGTGAACCAGCTGGTCATAAGCTCTCTGCATGAAAGAGGAATATATGGCAGCGACAGGTTTCAGGCCTGATTTTGCAAGGCCTGCAGCAAATGTCACTGCATGCTGCTCTGCGATGCCAACATCAAAGAATCTGTCAGGCAGTTCTTTTGCAAAAGGACCCAGACCGGTCGCATCACCCATTGCAGCAGTAATTGCAACGATTCTGTTGTCATCACGGGCCTTTTCAAGAAGATAATTACCCATTACTTCAGAATATGATGGTCCGGAAGATTTTTTAAGCAGTTCTCCTGTTTCCTTATCAAAAGCACCGATACCGTGGAACTTCCCGGGATCCTTTTCAGCATTCTTATACCCCTTGCCTTTTTTAGTCAGCACATGGATAATTACCGGTTCGTTCAGACTCTTGGCACGGGTGAAAGCGTTTACAAGATCAGAAATATTGTGACCATCAACAGGACCAAAATATGTGAATCCAAGTTCTTCAAATAGAACGCCGCCTTCTTCAAGTACGGTGTATTTAATATCATTTTTAAATCCGGCAAGAACATCTGCAATGTTACGGCCCACGTTAGGAATGGAACCGACTCTGTTCTTGATGAAATTCTTTATATTAAGGTATCCTCGGGATGTTCTCAGGTTTCCGAGATGAGCGCTGAGTCCGCCGATATTAGGCGAAATGGACATGCCATTATCGTTAAGAACAATAATAACCTTAGACTTTGAATCTCCGATATTATTGAGGGCCTCAAATGCCATTCCACCGGTCATTGAACCGTCTCCGATTACGGCAACCACTTCGTATTTTTCCCCTTTGATTTCCCTTGCGGCTGCCATTCCCGCTGCTGCGGAAATTGATGTGGTGCTGTGTCCTGTATCAAAGGCATCATGAGCACTTTCATTCGCTTTCGGAAAACCGCTGAGACCGTTGAACTGACGAAGAGTGTCGAATCTGTCGCCGCGGCCGGTAAGTATTTTGTGAACATAAGCCTGATGACCTACGTCCCATATGATTTTGTCCACAGGGCTGTCAAAGACTTTATGAAGAGCTATTGTAAGTTCCACTACACCAAGATTGGAAGCAAGGTGTCCGCCGGTTGCAGAGACTTTATCTATTAAAAAATCTCTGATTCCGGCGCTGAGAAGATCGAGCTCCTTGTAGTCCATTGACTTCAGATCCTGCGGGAAATTGTAGTCAAGTAAATTTTTCATATCTCAAACCCTATTTTTTTCTGCGTTTTAACTGAAGCACCAGATCTCTGAAAAATTCAGCGTTGTCGTAATATGGTGCAATTGCTTCAACGGCACTGTCAGTCAGCTGGTCAAGGCGCTTGTATGCAGCCTCAAGGCCGTTGATAGAAGTATATGTGTTCTTATCTTTCTTTTTATCAGAGCCGGTGGCTTTGCCCAGTTCTGAAGGATCCCCAACTTCATCCAGAATATCATCGGCAATCTGATAAGCAAGACCAAGGTTTTCTGCATAATGGTCCAGGTTGTCAAGCATATATGATGTTGGATTTCCAAGATAAAGTCCTGCTTTGATTGATGAACGGATAAGCGCTCCTGTCTTGTTGATGTGGATATACTCCAGCATTTCATTGGAAAAATCAGCGCCTTCACCTTCAATATCAGAAACCTGACCTGCAACCATACCGCGGCAGCCTGCACCTTTGGCGATTTCGTTGGCAGCCTTTACACGCTTTACCATCTTGTCAGGCTCATCAAAGTAGAGCATCATATCTTTATAGATTGCTTCAAATGCAGTTGTCAGAAGGCCGTCACCAGCCAGAATTGCCATTGCTTCACCGTAAACCTTATGATTTGTAGGCAGACCACGGCGAAGGTCATCATTATCCATTGCCGGAAGATCATCGTGAATCAGTGAATATGTGTGAATGTATTCCATGGCACATGCGTAAGGTACTGCTTCATAAATATCTCCGCCAGCAAAATCACAGGCAGCGAGCAGAAGAACTGGTCTGAGGCGCTTGCCGCCTGCAACCAGACTGTATTTCATCGCTTCATACAGTGTAATGCTTTTATTGTCAATGTTAGGTATAAAGTCTAAAAGATGTTCATCGATTATCTTTTTATAATCATCATAACTTCTGTCCATTTGCATTCCTCCTGTCGTAAACTTCTATAGTCTGTCTGGCGTTTTCAAGAATTTCACTGCAGATATTGTAGCATCTGATTCCCTCTTCGTAACATTTTATTGCTTCATCAAGTGAAGTTTCTTCGTCACGGATAAGCTCAGCCATTTCTTCAAGCTTTGCCATTGAACTTTCAAAATTCATATCATTCACGCCTTTCTTTATTTATTATAAGTAAAAACCACGCTGCCATCCCTGAAAGTCAGCTTGTATGAACGGCCTGGTACAAAATCCTCTGCCGAGGAAATAACATTGCCGGCCCCGTCCTCAAGAATTGAGTAGCCCTTTCCAAGGATATTTTTCGGGTTATTTTCTTCCAGAATAAGTTTTGCAGTTTCCAGCTGCCGCTGATACTGGTAAATTCGCATTTCCAGATTACGGCGGATATCAGCCATAATATTGTCCATGGTAAGCTGGTCAAATCTAACCTTGTTGTTAAGCTGAACCAGCAGGTCGTCCCTGGACTTTTCAAGTCTGCGTCTTATTTCACTAAGATCTGGTACTGCCATTTCAGCTGCAGCAGTAGGCGTCTCAGCCCTTTTATCCGCCACAAAGTCTGAAATTGTAAAGTCTATTTCATGGCCTACGGCAGAGATCACAGGGATTTTTGAACGGAAAATTGCTCTGGCCACCACTTCTTCATTGAATGCCCACAGGTCTTCAGTTGAACCGCCACCTCGGCCCACAATGAGCGTATCAATGTCTGCACACTCAGGATCAGCATTGATTCTGTCCAGCATAGCAGCAATATCAGCTGCTGCACCGTTTCCCTGAACCTGCACAGGGAAAATTGTTATATTCACCAGATTATTTCTGCTGGTGATTATCTTCAGTATGTCCTGTACTGCTGCCCCCGTTTCAGAGGTCACAATACCAATTCTGCGCGGAAATGCAGGAATCGGCTTCTTATGTGCCTGGTCGAAAAGACCTTCACTGTCCAGCTTGTCCTTCATAAGCTGAAAAGCCATTGCCAGATTTCCTTCACCGGCCACTGTAACTGACCGTACGAACAGAGTATATGTTCCGCCTTTTTTATATACGTTAATATACCCGTTTATGATTACTTCCAATCCATCGCCCAGTTCATAATTCAGATTACGGACATAGCTGGACGGAAAGAAACAGTTGATCTTACTGTTGGCATCGTTTATAGAAAAATAAACGTGGCCTGTGCTGTGGTACTTCAGATTGGAAATTTCGCCTGTAACCGAAATGTTTCCCAGCAAAGGGTCTGTCATCAGTACCCGGCTGATATAGTCATTCAGTTGTGAAACAGAAACGGGCTTTAAAGCCATATTTTCTTTCCTCCCAGAAGTGCAATGCCTATGGCGTTATCAGAGCTGAGCTCCGGTGCCCCAAAGGCTGTATTTATGCTTCGGTCAAGATTTGCTGCCAGATAATTCCGCATATACCGGCTGCAGGAAACCCCGCCTGCATAAAGAAAGTTGTTTATTTTATATTTTGACGAAAGCTGCCTTGTCATTTCAGCCACAGACTCAGAAAGTCTGAAAAATGCAGTGTTTACAAGGTTCTCTTCACTTGTTTTGCCCACCAGTCTCTGGCACTGGGTCTCAATGCCTGAAAGATTGACGAAACAGTCATTGACCTTAATCTTTGTGAGCATGGACTTGTCCGGCTTAATGCCTCCTTTCTGAGCGCAGAAAGCGATTTCATCAAGTGATGCTCCGCTTGGGAAAGCATGTCCGAGTGCTACGCCCAGCCTGTCCAGAACCTGACCGTAAGCAAGGTCTCTGGAGCCGCCAACAATTTCGAAAACTCCGGTTTCATTATCCACGAGAACCGCTTCAGTGGTACCGCCGCTGAAATGAAAGCAGATAAGCTTGTCCAGCTCAGCCATTTCAGAGTAATGTTTTACCGCTTCAATATGACCTTCCTGATGAGAAAACTCATAAAGAGGAACTCCCAGGGCCGAAGCAACTGCCCGCGCATAGCCTGCTCCTGCCGTAAAAACAGGCATATAGGAACCTGTTACAGGTCTTGGACGAGTGGAAACTGAAACACTGCCTATATCTGCACGGATGTTTTCATCAGCCAGAGCTTCTTCAATAACCTGCGGAAGTCTCTGAACATGCTGAAAAAGCGCCTCAGACTGCCTGAGGCCCCTTTCTCCGCTTTTAACCTCCAGAAGTTTCTGATGGTTGTATAATATATTTCCTTCTGCATCAACAACAGACACGGAAGTCTTGTAATTGCTGGTATCAATTCCGAGTGAAAGCAGTCTGCTCATTTATTTTTCCACTTTTCCCAGGATTGCGTTGATAAACTTAGGTGATGTTTCTGTGCCGTAATCCTTAGCAAGGTTGACTGCTTCATTGATTGCAACTGCTTTAGGAATGTCCTCAAAGAAAAGGATTTCACCTACAGCAATTCTTGTGATTGCCAGGTCGGTTTTAGCCATTCTTACAGTCGGCCAGTTTTCACTGCATTCATTGATTTTTTCATCAACCTGAGCAATATTTGCACAGATCTGAGTAAGAAGAGTTTTTACGTATTCCTTCTGATTTCCAAGCTTCTTAGTGCCGATATATTTTTCAATATCAGGATTTTCAAAGTCCTTATGCACATCGATCTGGAACAAAGTCTGCATTGCAAATTCTCTTGCTTCTTTTCTAGCCATTTATATTACTACCTTCCCGAGGCATCATAACACCCTGAATGTGGATGTTTACAGCCTTTACTGCCACATTGGCGGCAGAAATGACAGCCTCTTTTACTGAATTCTGAATGTCCCATGCCAGCTGAGGAATCTTCACTCCGAAGTCTGCAATTACATGAACATCAATTACAAATCCTTCTTTGGTACTTGTGATTTTCAGACCTTTTTCCTGGTTGACACCGGGGACATTTAAAGTGGCTTTTGATGCAGCCATGCTGACAACTTCCTTTGAAATTTTTAATAAATCCTGTTTGTCATTTCCCATAACTACGCTACTTCCCCACTATATTTTTTATCTAAAATATTATAGCAGAAAAGCGCAGCAGTTTCAATGACCTAATACTTACTTTGGACTACTATTTTATCCGCAGATTTACCTGTTTCGCGCATTACGATATCACAGATTTTTGCTACTGTGTTTGTATCAAGTTCCTGCTTGTCAACAGTGACGCAGACGCTGTTTTCAGTGATTACAACGTAGGATTCGGGCAGATTCTTGGATTTTATAAGACTTTCCACTGCCAGCTCCGTCTCCATAGTTGACAGAATACGTTCTTTTTCTTTCGAAGCATTAGATTTTTCTGCATCGTTTTTACTGGTGTTTATGGTACTGTCCAGCGTTGCAATCAGCTTGTTACGCTCAAGTTCAAGGGCTGCACGCATTTCTTCAAAGCTGCCTTCTGCAGGTGCGTTTTCTTCAGAAACTGCAAGACTGTCTACTAGTACGTCTCCATCATGAACCGGGATTTCAGTGTTTGAACCTGACGTAAGTGCGATACCTGCACCGAAAGCAACAACAAGAGCCAGTGCAGCAGCTCTTCTGCCTTTATAAATTATATCCTTATAACTGAACTTTTTCTTTTTAAAATTATGTTCAAAAGTCTGCTTTTCCAAAATCATTCCTCCTGTTCTTTTTCAAAAACTATTACGCTTGAAACCGGTATTCCGTAAAGTGTTGTAACTGCTCTGGTCAGGTCATTGGCAACCACCGGGTCATTCCCTCCGTCTGCAGTTATAATTACACCGCTTACTCTTGAATTTTCATCATACTCAATCATCACATCCACCTTACCGACACCATTTATACCTGAAAGAACCGAACAAAGCCTTTCTTCAGTACCACCGTCCAGATCAATAATCTGTCTCCGGCTGTCTTTGCTGGTGGTAAGTACATTAAGTGTCAGAATCAGTATGCTTCCGACGAGAAGTATGGTGATAAGCCTTATAAGCTTTTCCTTTTTTACCAGTTTGTCAAACATAATCTCACTCCTAAATATATTTAATTACCGGCTCCAATATTACTGCCAGTATTATCAGAGAAAAAATAAAATTAAGGTATCTGGACATGGTTGAGTCCGGTACCAGAATTCTGAAAAAAGATAATGATATAATTATGAGAAAAATATCTCTCACCCATTGCAAAATCTCGTTCACAGTCTTACCCCGCTTTTCCTGTTCCAACGATTATACTTATGAAAATAATAAACAGAAGTGCCGCAAAAAACATTATGGCTGCCATTGACACAAGACAGCTGCCCATATCATTGAGCGCATCAGAAATTTTATTCTCAGCTATAGGTTCTGCCGCTGCTGCGGTGATTTTATAAATCAGTGCTATAATAAGAACTTTTATAAGCGGCACAAGGATGAGCATTATAAGTGTAAGTATGCCGAAAACACCTACGATATTTTTAATTGACCCCATACATCTGATAAATAATTCGACTGTATCCGACGTGAATCCTCCAACAATTGGTATGAAAGTGTTTAGCGAATATCTGGCAGTGTTGATAAGCAGACCATCTGACGTTTCTGTAATAAGGCCCTGAACTGTTATAATTCCAGACAAAATGGCAAGTACAAGACCTGTGATACCTACAGCAAGATTCCTTATAAGTTTAGAAAGTCTGTTTACATAATTTTTTTCTGTTAAACAATTTATCAGGGCAAGTACAGATGCTGCAAACATGGCAGGAAGTATTATCTTTTTGAGCAGAATCCCCGTTCCTGTCACCGAACCGATTATCACAGGACTGAGAACAGTACCTGAAGTAATGTTGCCGGTTGCAATCAGTACTCCGATCAGAACTGGTGTCAGTATTTCCATGGTATTGACCATGGAAGACACTGAATCAATGCAGAGTTCATAGGCCGCATCGAAGCTTTTCATTGAAATTCCAATGGTTATCATGGTACATATCAGAAGGCTTACTTCTGACACAGACTTTTTTCCGAAAGAAGATGACAGATTGTTCAGAAGACCTATTACGATACATATTGTAAGTATTTCCACACCGATAATCATTGCACACCGGACTTCATACATCAGCAGGTCCTTCAAACTTTCTATGATATGTCCGCTGTCAAAAATACTTTCGCCGCTGAGAGTTGCATCAATTATATTCTCAAAGGTAAACTGGTCTGATAATCCCCTGCTCAGATCAGAAGCCTGCCTCTCAAGCTGCTCTATACCCTCTGCCTGCTCACTGTCCATTACATTATTAAGCTGTTCTTTTACAATTTTCCCATAATCCATTACACCGGTTCTCCTGTCACATAAGGCTTGTCAGCAGATCAAGAAGCGAAGTAAAAACAGGTATGGCCACGAAGAAAACCGCAATTTTGCCTGCAAGTTCGACTTTGGTACCTATGGACTTCTGTCCTGCATCCTCACATAAAGACGCAGTAAATTCAGTCAGATAAGCGATGGCAAGAGCCTTGATAATTACAGGAAAATACTCCTTTCCATAACTAAGCTGCCCATAAAGATTCTCCATGTATGTAAAAACATATATCAGGCTGTCCGCTGCAGCCCAAAGAATTATCACTGACACACATATAATGATTTCCACTGTGAATTCTGGTTTGTAAGTTTTAATCAATGCAATCAGAATTATGCCTGCCATTGCGATTGCACATATTTTTAATATTTCTGACATATTTTGACACTGCTCCTGTCCTAGAAACTCAGAAATTCCTTAATAACACCAAAAAATTCGCTGACCATATTAAATACGATGGCCAGTACAATGATTACACCTGCCAGAGTAACCATCATGGCCTGTTCCTCACGTCCTGCTTTGGCCAGAATCTGGTTAAGCAAAGCAATTGCAATTCCTATGGCCGCTATTTTAAACAATATATCAACCTCAAAATTCATCATTTATCTCCCCACGTTATATAAAAAATATGGCTGCAAGGCCTCCGGCAAAGAAGCCAAGTTTCCTGTAAAGAGGACCTATTTTCACATAATTCTCCCTGGCAGCTTCAATCTGCTCAACCAGTCTTTTTTCCAGATATTCAAATCTGGCCAGCTGATTTTCATAATCAGTCTGCCCTATGAAAAAACCCGGATATTTCAGAAGTTCGATGTCCTCCGGACCAAGGCATGTACTTCCGTATATCTTATCCACGTTCAGAGCCCATATTTGGCTGATTTCAGCCTCTTTTTGTGTCAGGTCATGTCGAACTCTGTCGAAAAGCATAAACCCCTCAGAACCGCATTTTTTGCCTTCATTTCTGTAAATCTGAATAAGCGGTTCCCTGAAGTAATTTATATATCCTTTCACGTCAAGTATCATCTGCAGATAATCTTCCAGCAGCCTGATTCTTTCTTTCAGCTGGAAAGACTTCATAATTCCGATTAAACCTGTGCCAAGCACCAGTCCCATCAGTCCTGCGAACTTAAACATTTATAATCTCTTTTACCGTTCCCGGCCCTCTGTCTCCTGACAAAAATATTATATTCCTGAAAAAACCTTTGCCTGCAAGTCCGCCCAGTACTGAAGAACTGACATCGTCCGGACATGAACCGTGAATTGAACTTATTAGAGCAACGCCTGATGAAATACACTGCTCAATAGCAGCTATATCTTCTTTTTTACCGATTTCGTCAGTTATGATAACCTGCGGTGACATTGATCTGATGAGCATCTCAATCCCCTGTGCCTTAGGTGCACCATCAAGTACATCTGTCCTCGGTCCCAGATCAAAACTTGGAACTGAACCATACATTCCTGCAATTTCCGACCGCTCATCGCAGACTGCTGCTTTAATTCCTTTATAGCTGAGAAGCCGCGTAATATCACGAAGCAAAGTTGTTTTTCCGCAGCCCGGCGGTGACACAATCAGAGTACTTACAGGCAGACCACGGTCATCTATAAGGTATCCTGACAGATCTTCTGAGCACCCTCGGATTTCCTTACAGAACCTGATATTCATCGAGCTTACTTCTTTAATAAGTGAAGTATGACCTTTTTTTACTACTGCCTTTCCGCATACACCGACACGATGACCGCCTTCGATGGTAATAAAACCCTTGGCCAGATCTTCTTCATAAGCATAATATGAATACTTGACCAAGCTGTTCAGCGTTTTGACCAGATCATCAGCCGTTACTATGTGAGATACTATTTTTTCGCATCCCTGTCCCTGCAGCCTGACATGCTGACCGCACCTCATGCGAATTTCTTCTATTTCATTTATTACAGACTGAGGCAAAAGTTCCATTTCCTCTTTCACCGACTGCGGAAGCTTGCCCATAATCTGTCTGAAAGCTTCTGTATTTTCCATTGTTATCCCCCTTTTCATTGGTTTAGTAAATAATATGACGGGGACAAGTTTTTATGACAGGAATATGGACATGCAAAAAATAAAAAAAAAGACCCTGCTCCTGCAAGGTCTCTCCTACTTACTTATGTATTTGTATATATTAAACTTTTTCCCCTTTTGTGTACTTTAAACGTTTATATTAAACTAAAGTACCGCAAGCGGAGAGTCCTAACATAATGCAAACAACGAGTAATAATGGTAATAAGTTCTTCATAGCTTTCATGTGATTTTCCTCCTTAGGGTTTAAATAGAATTTCTTAAGTAATATGTTTTTTGTTTGTGATCACTTACATAATATACTCCGTTCTGGAGGCCAAAAGGTTACATGAAAATCAAAATATTTTTAAATTTTTTCAGATTATCCACTTATGCACTGCATCTTTCAGAAGCTGTGCACATCCGCTTACGTTTCTGTCATAGTACTTGGTAAAACGCTCGTCACAGACATACATCGCTGCAATGCCTCTGTGCATTTCAGGTGTGTATTGTTTAAGCGGAACGCTGAGCCACTGTCTGTGAAGCTGCGCGATTTCCTTTCCTTCTTCAGTGTCAGCACCGATGCCTGATTTTACTGCTTCTTCAAGTCTGCTGAGGATTTCTTTTTCAAGGTCTTTCCACTGCTCAAGTTCTGCGCCTGTCAGTCCGGACATTTTTTCATAAGATGCGTTTACTTCTTCCTCGCCGTATTTTTCTGCTGCTTCTTCTCTGAAAGCCTGGAATTTTTCCATATCGCTCATTTCCCTTTCTCCTTTCATATGTTCAATGGTTTTTTTAACTGTTTCAATGAGAGCCTCGGTTCTTGCCTTCTCATTTTCCAGCTCCAGAAGATGTTCTTCCATGGCACTGAGCATATCAAAGTCCTTGTCGTGAATTATTCTCCCTATAGTTTTAAGTTCCAGTCCGCGTTCTCTGTAAAAAAGAATCTGCTGAAGTACGGCCACTTCATCCGAACCGTAGAACCTGTATCCGGCTTCGTTGATATATGCCGGTTTCAGAAGTCCGATTTCATCATAATATCTGAGAGTACGCGTGCTGATTCCTGCAATCCTAGCAAGCTCTTTAATGCTGTATTCCATGCTGTTACCTCCTGATAGTATTATGATAAACTATTACGTTACGGCAAAGTCAAGCGCCTTTTTCTGAAAATGGTTTCAATAATTTTCGGATTGTCTGCCTTAAGACTTATTATTTCCCACTGTCCCCCTGGCAGTTGCTGTACATGGTTTATTTCTCGTGTATATTGTTCTTTTCCAACATGCAACGTATAATCGACTCTTTCAAGATCTTCAATTAAAACAAAAAGAGTTTCAAAATAGTTGTTTACAACAATATATCTATAAAGAAATTCTCCCGGAGACTCGTTTTCTTCAAAATTAAAGTTCAGACTACTATCATAGATTTCTACTTCATAAGGAAGAATATATCTGTCAATTTCCATCAAAGTAATGATTTCTTCAACAGACTCTTTATCAGCCATTCTGGTTCCTCTTAACCAGTAAAGTTTTTCGTATCTTATCCAGTTCTCATCACCGGCAATGGTCCCTTCGGGATAAATCCTGTAAATATTATTTATTCTCAGTACGCTTCTGTCAAGATAAATATCAAATGTAAATCTTTTTTCTTCATTGAAAACTGAAGGTTTTACGCCGTACACAATCAGTTCATATCCCTGCTCTGTTTCTTTTATTTTATGATGTCCATAAACATACAAGCTGCTGTCCCAGAACTCACATGTGATTCTGTAATCCGTTGCTCTTGAAACAGGCTCACCTGGCTCTTTAAATGTATGTGTTTCAGTTATTTCAATATCTGTCACGTACTCGTCCACAGGCACACCGTATATATATGCCCTGAAAAACCATATTCCTGCAATGATTAAAACAATAGCAGTGAGTATTATTATAGTCCTTCTCCGTACCTTCACACCTATCTTTTTCTTTATTTTTATATCTTCATCTGAAATAAGCTCATCAATACTTATTCCAAACAGATCTGCGATATCTTTCAGACTCTCAAGACTTGGATAACCTTTTCCTGTCTCCCATTTTGACACAGCAGGCCTTGATACATTGAGCTTATCAGCAAGTTCTTCCTGTGTCATATCAATATTCTGCCGCAGTTTCTTCAGTTTTTCTCCAAACAAAATAACACCTCCCTTGTAAGGCAATTTTACCGTCTTACAAGGGAAATGTCACGATACTTTAAGTTACATACTAAAAAAAGTCCTCAACCACAAACACAAGTCCTGTATCTTCATCATAAATAACCCAGAGCTTGTTTCTGGCGTCGCTGTCTCCTGTCATATGGAAGCAGCGCACATTGTCTTTTGATAAGTCGGGTGCATATTCCGGCTGCATGTTCTCCACGATTTCGAGGAAGCGGCTTTCATTGGCCACATTATCAGACCAGACCATGGCCTTGTCAAATACAGGCGTTTCATCATACATGTAAACCCTGTATCTTTCCCCGTCGCCGTTGAAAGATTCTTCGGGTATCTTTTTTACAAAAATTTCTTTGCCGCCGGATGGCAGGCTGATCTCCCAGTTTGCTTTAAGTGCTGTGTTGTAGCTCATGTCATTTCCGGAAAGGCAAAGATATCCGGCAAGCAGCAGCACAACTGCCGCTAGTATAATCCCCACTGATTTATATTTTTTCTTCATATCTCAAAATCCCCTTTCATCAATTAATATTCTTCGATCAATCAGCAGCCTTCCTGATAATAAGCGCACCATTATCTTCTAAATACGGCTCAGATATCTCATAATCTTCGGTAATAAACGTATTATAGAAGTTCCAGAAAAACATATCTATAGTTCCACTGGAAAGTGCAAGGAATCTGGAATCCGGATCGATGTTAACAAACTCAACATTCTTGCCAATATGCTTTGAAATTTCTCCGATGAGCGCTACATTGAAACCGCCCGGTTTGCCGTCAGCGGTGGCATAGTCCATAGGCGCAAGCACGCCGCTTATTCCCACCTTAATAGTATCTGCACCTGGAATTGTTTCAAGTACTGCGGGTTGAGGATCTGACTTCATTGCTTCATCGGAAAGCCATGTGTCTACAAGATTGTCAATGGTTCCGTCCGCCTTAAGCGCTGCAATTGCCTGGTCGATTTCTGATTTTAATCCACTGCCCTTAACGAACACCATTGATGCAGCCATAGTTTTTCCAACGATATAGTCAAGATCATCGTTACGTGCACAAATATATTTAGCATTGTAAACGTGGGTTGAACCGGCATCCACCTGTCCGTTCTGAATTAAAAGCGCCATTTCCGCAGGTGTTGGAACAATAACCCCACTCTTTAATTCAATTCCAAGTTTACTGTTTATCATCTCGGCAAAATCGTCTTCAGACACTGCGAGTCCAAATACCGCAAGTGTTTTTCCGTCAAGATCTGTCCATTCTGTAATAGAAGGTGCATTGTTTTCTCCGCATGCGGAAAGGAGCAATGAAAATACGAGTAACAGTGAAAGAACTACATATACTTTTTTCATTTTAATATCCTCCTGTCTTTAAATTTAATTTTAAGTGATTACCATCTTTATCGTTTGAATACTGAATCTGGCTGCTCTTTGCACGGAGCAACATAATTCCGATATCTTCTTTTCCTTCGAAAGGATCACCATGTAATCCGTCATAGTCCAGTGAAAGAATTACGGAACCATCCTTATCGCTGTACTCAAGGGACAGCTCAATATGGGCCGCCAGATTATTATTTAACAGATAAAACACAGCCTCCTCAGTACAGAGCTGCATGGAATGACTTGCCTTCGGACTGATACGGTATTTCTGACAAAAGAGAGAAATCTGCGTATACAGCTGAAGAAAATCGAAATTTCTGGAGTTTATTTCGTATCTCAGAGTTTTCAGCTTTCTGATAAAAGCTTTTGTTTTGGGTTTCTCCGGTGCGTCGAAAATTTTTTCCGGCGTTCCATCCTCGTATATTCCCTTTTCATCCATATAAAGAACACGGGTTGCCACCTCACGGGCAAACTCCATTTCATGTGTTACGATAACCATCGTAACTCCCTTATCGGCAAAGGTACGGATGGACGCAAGCACTTCTCCAACCATGGCAGGATCAAGTGCAGAAGTCGGTTCGTCAAAAAGTACGAGCTGCGGATCCATAGCCATTGCTCTTGCAATCGCTATACGCTGCTTCTGACCGCCCGACAACTCATCCGGCATAGCATTTGCTTTGTCCCTGAGTGCAACCATATCAAGAAGCTCTTCTGCTTTAGTCCGGGCTGCTTCGTCAGAAAGGCCTGTAAGTTTACGCGGTGCAAGAGTAATATTTTCCATTACTGTAAGATGTGAAAACAAATGAAAAGCCTGATACACCATTCCCATTCTGCTTCGCACTTTATTGATGTTCGTGTGCTTATCGCATATATTTTCGCCGTCAACAAAAATTTTTCCGCAATCGGGAGTCATAAGTCCATTCAGGCAGGAAAGAAAAACACTTTTTCCCGTACCGGACGGTCCGATAATGGCCACACATTCGCCTTTTTTAATGTGCAGCGAGACATCATGCAATACTGTAAGATTGCCAAAGGACTTGCTCAGATTTTCTACTCTTATCACCGTATTCTCCCCCCTTTCCGTTCTGTAAGGTTGAAGATGAGATGTATCAGATATCCTGCAAACAGATAAATGACTATCCCGAGAAAAAGGCTGTAAAATGGCTTGGCAGAACGTGCTCCAAGCTGATTGATTACACGTGTAAGGTCACTGATTGTTACATATCCGACTACCGATGTCCACTGGAGAAGATTGATTGTGGCATTACGGTACATAGGACGCGCATACGCAGCCGCTTGCGGAAAGGTAATATACCAGAATGCCTGCCATGCAGAAAATCCCAATGTCCGGGCTGCTTTTACCTGTCCTTCGTCAACCGCTGAAAGCGCACTTTTCATAATCTCGCTCACATGAACTGCTGTATTAAGTCCGAAACCGATAATCGCGACAATAATCGCCGGCATGCCGGTCCGCGCAAATACAACATAGAATAAAAGTAAGAGCAGCATCAACACAGGCGTTCCACGGACAACAACAGAAAAAATTCTTTCCGCAATACGAAAAATGCATATTCTGGAACGTGCTGCTGCACATAGCAGGACAGCAAGTACTGTACCGAGCAAAAGACCTGCTGCTGTAATCAGAAGAGTAACTTTTAATCCTGACCAGATTACTGTCAGCGTATCTGCTGTGATAAAAGCAATGAAACCATCCAAACTAACCACCTGCCTTTATTCTTCACTCAATATATATGATATTTGAATTTTATCACAAAAATTACCCCGGAGCAACACACTCCGGGGCACATTAAATGATTATGCTGTTGGATTTGCCGGTTTAGGCAGTCTGTCTGTGATCATCTGCATCAGGCTGTCTGTGCATGGAAGTTCTTCCACAACAGGACCGTCAGCTACAACTACAAGCTTAGCTGTTTCTGCAGGTGTGAGTACTCCGCCGAGGATTTCGCCGATCTGAGCGTATCTGTAAGGGATAACCATATCAGCCATTTCGTCAGAAATATCATCAGTGTCTTCCCAGCCACATGGCACTTCGAAGATATTAGCGATTTCTGCAGCGATTTCCCAGTTGCTGAAGAGGATTCCTTCATCAACACAAGCCTGAACCATCTGAAGTCTTCTTTCAGTGTTGGTGTATGTACCGCTTGTTGATGCGAAGCCTGTACCAGGGATTACAACGTCTGCCTTTGCAGCAAGTTCAGTCATGTGAGTATCGCATACTGCAAGGAATTCAAGTGCATCTGTGTCGATTTCAGCATTTTCACCGAATACTACCAGAGCCTTCACGCCTTCAAGAGCTTCCTTACCTGCAGTGATTCCCATGTCAATGAGACCCTGTGAGTTGTTCTTTGCCTTAACCTGAAGGATACCGTCACGTGGGCTTCCGATGTGACCGGAAAGCATTGCAATATCAGCCACAAGTGTTGCACCGTCAACAGTGAGGAAGTTCTGCTGGTAAACAATCATTGCCTTCTTAGCTGCAAGATACTGTTCAGCAACAGCCTTTGCAGTTTCAGAAACTACAACGCCTTCAAGGGAAGCTGCGAATTCGTCGTAACCAGCAACCTTCTTAGCCTTACCGCTTTCGATGATTGCCTTTGCGATTTCCTTGAGGAATCCCAGGCTGTTTTCACCGCTGCAGAGGTTGATAACCTTGGCACCGTTTTCTTCTGCCTGCTTCATCTTGAGAGCGATAACTCTTGAATCTTCTTCCTTGAAACCGATTCTGAGGATAAGGTTTGTGGAAAGAAGTTCGTCGATTGTATTAGGAGAAGCATCAAATCCGAGAACCTTTTCAAGGCCGGAAGCGCGGTTGTTCATGCAGAGAACCTTTGCGCCCATTGCTTCTGCCATAAATTTAAGAGCATATGCTTCTTCGTTTGTATATCTGTCGGAAATTGCAACTGCAATTGCATCCTTGCCGTATTTAGCACCGATTGACTGACACTTCTTGGCAACAAGTACAAGTGCTTCATGGTAGTCAGCTTCTCTGAATGCTCCGTCTTCCTTAACATAAGGATCTTCCAGCTTATCTTCAAGCATGGAGCAGTCAAAGCCCCACTTGCCCTTGCCGCAGAGAAGTCCCTTGTTTACAGCGCCTTCCTTGTCAGGGTTTGCCTTGATAAGCATGTCGCCGTAGGATTCAAGGAGCAGGCTGCAGCCTACTGAGCAGTATGAACATGTAGTTTCAGTAACTTCAGTAACCAGCGGAGTTTCCTTGACCATGGTTGTTCTTTCCTGAAGAGCACCTACAGGACAAACGCTTACGCACTGTCCGCAGGAAATACATCCGGATTCAGCAAGCGGTTTTTCCATGTTAGGCTTAACAACAGTATCAAAACCTCTGTTTACAAGACCGAGAGCGCCAACGCCCATAACTTCATCGCAGACTCTTACGCAAAGACCGCAGAGGATACACTTGTTAGGGTCTCTTACGATGAACGGATGGTCATCCTTGAATTCGATTGCATGCTTTTCGCCTGCAAATCTTTCAGGATGTACATCGTACTGGTTAGCCAGGTCGATTAACTTACATTCGTAGTAGTCGTGGCAGCCGCATTCAAGACATCTTGAAGCTTCTGCTACTGCGTCTTCTACATCATATGGACAAGGAATTACTTCGGAGAAGTTATCCTTTCTTTCTTCTGGGCTGAGCTGAGGGAGCTCAGGTCTGCACATTCTTTCTCTGTCTTCGAAAGTCTTTTCAGTAATATCGTCTCTTTCAACTACGAAAGGTTTTTCGTACTTGATTACTTCGCCGAAAAGATATGCATCGATGATTTCGGAAACCTTACGTGCATCTGCAATTGCTTCTACTGCGATGGAAATCTTGTCGTTACCGCAGTCACCGCCTGCAAATACGCCAGGAATGCTGGTCATGAATGTGTCAGGGTCGTATGCGATTGCGTTCTTCTTGGTCTTGTCGCAGTCAAACATTGAAGAATCAACTGCCTGACCGATTGCAAGAATCATTGTGTCGATAGGAAGAGTTTCAGTCTTTCCTTCTACAGGAACAGGCTTGCGTCTGCCGGAAGCATCTGGTTCACCAAGTTCCATAACCTGAAGAACTACTTCCTTGACGTGACCGTTTTCGTCAGCAATTACTTCAATAGGGTTAGTCAGGTTCTTAAAGATTACGCCTTCTTCTTCTGCTTCTTCGATTTCAATGTGGTCAGCAGGCATTTCATCCTTGGTTCTTCTGTAGATGTTGTAAACTTCCTTGGCACCAAGTCTTACAGCAGTTCTGCATGCGTCCATTGCAGTGTTTCCGCCGCCGACGATTGCAACCTTTTCACCAAGCTTGATTTCTTCGTTTCTTACAACCTTACGGAGGAAATCAATACCACCGATTACGCCTTCTGCATCTTCGCCAGGGCAGCCAACGCCTGTTGACACCCATGCACCGATACCAAGAAGTACTGCATCGTGTTCTTCGTAAACTGTGTTGAACGGAATATCAACACCAATCTTAGTGTTTGTGATAATGTCAACACCCATTGATTCGATTGTGTCGATTTCTTCGTCTAAAACAGCCTTAGGAAGTCTGTATTCAGGAATACCATATCTGAGCATACCACCTGCCTTAGGCATTGCTTCGAAGATTGTAACAGCGTGGCCCATCTGTCTGAGGAAATATGCTGCAGAAAGTCCCATAGGACCACCGCCGATGATTGCTACGCTCTTGCCTGTGTCTTCAGCACATTCAGGAACGTATTTTTCACCGTCCATGTCCATGTCAGCAGCAAATCTCTTAAGCTGTGCGATGGAAATAGGTTCGTCGATAAGACCTCTTCTGCATGCAGTTTCGCATGGATGAGGACATACACGGCCGAGAGCTGCAGGAAGCGGAATCTTGTCCTTGATAAGTTCAAGAGCTTTTTCAAATTCGCCGTTTGCGATAAGACCTACATAACCCTGACAGTCAGTCTGTGCAGGACATGCAAGTACGCAAGGAGGTCTGCAGTCACCTACATGGTTGGAAAGTAAAAGTTCAAGGTTTGTCTTTCTTGATTCGATTACTCTTTCTGTGTTGGTTCTTACAACCATATCCGGAGCGATTTCTGTAGCGCAGGCTTTGCAAAGTTTAGGGTTACCTTCTACTTCGCACATGCACAGGCCGCAGGAACCGTAGATTTTTGTTCTTTCGTCATAGCAAAGAGTAGGAATATAAATGTCGTTTTCCTTGGCAACTTCAAGAATAGTCTGGCCAGGATAGCCTGTAACTTCTTTGCCGTTGATGTTTAATCTGAATTTATTCATTTTTTACTCCTCCTCCCCTAGTTCTTTTCTATTGCACCAAACTTACAGGTTTCAAGACACTTGCCGCACTTGATGCATTTTTCTTTGTCGATAACATGCTGTCCCTTTACAACGCCTGTGATTGCGCCCACAGGACACTTCTTGGAACATAATGTACAACCCTTGCAGGCATCAGTGATTTCAAAGCTGATGAGTGCTTTACAGGACTTGGCTGTACACTTTTTATTGTAAATATGGTCTTCATATTCGTTTCTGAAGTACTTGATTGTTGTCAGTACAGGGTTAGGTGCTGTCTGACCAAGACCGCACAGAGAACCATCCTTGATCTTCATTGCAAGTTCTTCAAGGAGTTCAATATCTCCGTCCTTACCTTCGCCTCTTGTGATTCTTTCAAGGATTTCAAGCATTCTCTTGGTACCGATTCTGCAGTAGTTACACTTACCACAGGATTCGTCACGTGTGAAGTTGAGGAAGTATCTTGCCATGTCAACCATACAAGTGTCTTCGTCCATTACGATCATACCACCGGAACCTACGATAGCACCAGTCTTGTTGATATCTTCATATGTAACAGGAGTGTCGATAAGGTGTGCAGGAATACATCCGCCGGAAGGTCCGCCCATCTGAACAGCCTTGAACTGCTTGTCGTTCTTGATACCGCCGCCGATACCGAAGATAACGTCTCTCAATGTAAGGCCCATAGGAACTTCAACAAGTCCGCCCTTCTTGATCTTGCCGGCCAGAGCGAATACTTTAGTACCCTTGGACTGCTGTGTACCCATTGCGCCGAATGCAGCACCGCCGTTATAGATAATCCATGGAACATTTGCAAATGTTTCTACGTTGTTGATATTGGTTGGTTTCTGCCAGTAACCCTTTGCTGCTGGGAAAGGAGGTTTCAGTCTAGGCATACCTCTTTCACCTTCGAGGGAAGCGATAAGAGCAGTTTCTTCACCGCATACGAAAGCGCCTGCACCAGCCTTGATTCTGAGGTCAAAATCAAAACCGCTGCCGAAGATGTTCTTGCCGAGGAAGCCTTTTTCTCTTGCCTGTGCCATAGCAATTTCAAGTCTCTTGATAGCCAGAGGATATTCAGCACGGCAGTAGATAACGCCTTCGTTTGCTCCCATTGCATAACCGGCAATGATCATACCTTCAATAAGTGAATGTGGGTCACCTTCAAGTACGGAACGGTCCATGAATGCACCTGGGTCACCTTCGTCTGCGTTACATACCAGGTATTTTTCCTTGCCAGGGCTGGATTTTGCAGCGTTCCATTTGAACCATGTAGGGAAACCTGCACCACCACGTCCTCTCAGGCCGGAAACCTTGATTTCTTCAATTACTTCGTCAGCAGTCATGGAAGTAACAACCTTTTCGATTGCTTTGTAACCATCAACTGCAATATATTCGTCGATGTTTTCAGGATTGATTACACCGCAGTTTCTGAGAACAACTCTCTGCTGCTTGGCAACGAACTGTTCGTCTTCTGCAGTGATTGCCTGTTCTTCACATACTGTATTGTTAACAAGGTGGCTTTCAACGATTTTTTCAACGTTTTCAGGCTTAACCTTTACGTATCTTGTCATTTCGCCGTTGTCTCCGTAGATGTCAACAATCGGTTCAAGATAGCAAGTACCTACGCAGCCGGTAATGTCAACCTTGACATCCAGATTTTTTTCTGCGATGAGCTTTTCAAATTCAGCAGCAGTTTTCTTAGCGCCTGTTGCAACGCCGCAGCTGCCTTGTCCTACTACAACTTTCATGCTTACACCTCCTATGCTCTTTCTCTGATATCTGCAAGAATCTGTTTTACAGCATCCTTGGTCAGATTTCCGTAAGTTTCGTCGCCTTCACTGCTTCTGATCATCATTACAGGCGCAAGTGAGCAGCAACCGAGACAAGCTACATTGTTAAGGGTAAAGAGGCCGTCTTCAGTAGTTTCGCCATCCTGAATATTCAGATATTCGCATACTGCTTCTTCAATCATTTCGGAACCGTTTACATGACATGCAGTTCCCTGACAAAGCATAATTAAATATTTTCCGATAGGTTGAAGTCTGAACTGTGCATAGAAAGTAGCAACGCCGTAGATTTTTGCCGGCTTGATTCCTGTAGCTTCGGATATATAGTTGATAGTATCAACAGAAAGATATCCGTAAATGTCCTGAGCCTTCTGAAGAATAGTGATAAGGCTTCCCGGAACTTTTGCATACTGGTCTAAAACCGGCTGCAGTTCTTTGAACTGTTCTTTTCTGTTTTCTGCACAATTGCAATTGCAGGTACATAATTTTTCGCTCATTAAAACACCTCCTATAGTGTAACAACAGATTCTGTATATTAATCGTCAGTCTCTGATTGTTCTTCGTCATCAGTTTCTGCGGCTTCAGGGTCAAGAACATAAATTTTTACTCTCTCAATTCTTCTTTCTCTGATAGCCATAATCTTGAACTGATAATTTTCGAATTCAACGATTCTGCCTTCGTCGGATTCGTCCGGGATTTCTCCCAGAATATCTATGATAAATCCACCTATTGTTTCACTGTTTTCAGAAATCAGTTCCACTCCTATTTCTTCATTCAGGTCATCAAGGCTTACATCACCGTCAACCAGGTAGATGTTATCATCAACTTTATCGATAATTTCTTCTTCTTCGTCGTATTCGTCTTCGATGTTACCCATTACCTGTTCGATAATGTCTTCCATCGTTACAATGCCGCTGAAACCGCCGTACTCGTCAATAAGTATTGCAATCTGCTGCTTTGTCTTCTGCAGTTCGAAGAAAAGTGTATCGATATTTTTAGTTTCAGGTACAAAATATGCTTTTCTGAGGATTTCTTTGATTTCAATATCCTCTTCTCCGCCTTCTTCATGTACCTTTCTGAGATAGTCTTTAATATTGAGAATACCGATAATATTATCTGTTTCACCTTCACACACAGGTATTCTGGAGTGCCTCAGTGTCATCAGATCTTCGATATATTCTTCAAGGGGATCTTCTATATCGATTAAGAAAACGTCGGTTCTCGGTGTCATTACTTCATATGCCAGCTTATCATCAAAAGCAAAGATGGAGTTGATCATCTTCTTGCGTTCTTCTTTGTTAATACCTGTTTCCTGGCCAACTTCCAGCATTGACATTACTTCTTCTTCAGAGAATTCACCATCACTGACGATAGTTTCCTGTCTGAATATTTTGAGAAGCATGTTTGCCATAAACATGAGAATCCATGTTACAGGTGTCAGTACAACTGCAATTCCTTTTGCAAAAGGTTCTGTCTTCTCTGCAATGCTGTCAGAATGCTGCAGGGCAATTTTTCTTGGGAAATACTGTCCGAAAGCAACCAGAAGAACAAAGTAAAGAACCATTTCAATCCAGCCTGTAAAGGCAAACCAGCCGCCGAATACTGCACAAAGCAGTATAAGCAGTTTGTTGGTGCTGCCGATTTTTTCACTGTTACGGCCTTCTTCTTCAAGGGCTGCATTTACCAGTACAAAAACTCCGTGTAATACAATAAGTCCTAACACTATGCCCGTTTGAAGCGGGTCACTGCCTAAGTCGTTTGACATTTTCCTAGTTCTCCTTTTTCTTTCTTAACATAAAGTTTGGTTCCACAGGCTGTTCCATTTTTATCTTCAGAATCTGCTGCGGATGAGGGGCAGACTCAATCGGTTCCCCCTCTTCGTTGTACATTTCCTTAAGTTCCTGCACAAAGAAATCTGTGTGAGGTCCGAAAACTTCGATTTCGTCGCCGATTACCATTTTATTGCGCTGCTCTACGATTGCATATCCTGTTTCAGGGTCGTAGCTCTTTACCATACCTGTGAAGGAATAGTCTCTTGTATATGCGCTTGTCTGGTAGTTCTGGTCCTTGTTTGTCGGCTTGTCGAAATAGAAACCTGTAGTGAATTCTCTGTGACTTACCTTCTTGAGTTCAGTCATCCATTCTTCTTTGAACTGATAGTTTTCCGGATCTGCATAATAAGCATCGATTGCTCTTCTGTATGCTGAAACAATTGTAGCAACGTAGAAAACGCTTTTCATTCTGCCTTCAAGTTTGAGAGAAGCAATTCCTGACTCAATAAGCTGCGGAATGTATTCAATCATACAAAGGTCTCTTGAGTTGAGGATATATGTTCCTCTTCCGTCTTCTTCGATAGGATAATACTGACCAGGACGCTGTTCTTCTACGAGAGCATACTTCCAGCGGCAAGGATGTGCGCACATTCCGCGGTTTGCGTCCCGTTCAATCATAAAGTTGCTGAGCAGGCATCTTCCGGAATAGGAAATGCACATTGCACCGTGCACAAAAGCTTCATATTCCAGGTCTTCCGGAGTATTTTCGCGGAGTTCATTGATTTCCCTGAATGTAAGTTCACGTGCAAGAACAATTCTCTTGATGCCCATAACATCGTGCCAGAATTTAGCAGTCTGATAATTGGTCATGTTTGCCTGGGTGCTCAGATGAATTTCTGCACCAGGGATAATTTCCTTGATCAGCATCACGATGCCAGGGTCACTGACGATGAAAGCATCAAGGTCAAAATCCTTGATTTTACCAAGATATTCTCTCAGCGGCTGGATATCTTCGTTATGTGCGTAGATATTGATTGTCAGGTATGCCTTTACACCGTGGTCATGGGCAAATGCGATACCTTCCTCCATTTCTTCCAGAGTCATGTTGCCTGCACCTGCTCTCAGAGAAAACATTTCTCCGCCGAAGTACACTGCATCAGCTCCGTAAAGAACTGCTATTTTAAGTTTTTCAAGATCGCCGGCAGGTGCCAGCAGTTCGATTTTTTTCATAAGTTCTCCTGTGTGAGTTATTTTAATTTACTGATGGACAGACCATCGCCGCATGACATTACGGTGGTGTCCATGCGTTCATCGTGAGTTATGAACTCCAGATATTCACGCATTTTTCTGATATTGGTTTTAAATTTGCCTGTCGGGTCATACTGGTCTGAGGCTGTGCAGCCTTTGATCAGCACGTTGTCAGAGACAATGATTGCCCCAGGTCTGCAAAGCGGCAGAGACGCTTCCAAAAAGCGTTTATAGTGGCTTTTTGCAGCGTCGATGAAAACCAGGTCAAAAGGTTCTTCACCGGCTTCAATGAGCCTGTTTACAGCCTCTTCGCCGTCTCCCTGCTCCACTCTGATGCGGTCAGAATAACCGAGACGGGCGATATTGGAAGCAGCAGTTTCTGCCACTTCCGGGTCTTTTTCAATGGTCACAACCTGAGCGCCGCAGCACTCTGAAAAGAACATGGCAGAATACCCCACCGCGCATCCTATTTCCAGAATCCGCTTTGGGGCTGTTATTTTAAGAAACACATTGAGAAAATCTTCTGTTTCTTTAAGTATAATCGGTACTTTTTCTGCCTCTGATTTTTCTCTGAGCTGACCAAGCTCCGGTGTTGCCGGAACATAAAACCCATTTATATATTCAGTGACTAAATGATTAGTAATGTTTCTTTCCATGTTAAATTAATTTGCAGCTGAATATGCTTTGTCATATGCAGCCTTGTCCTTTAAGAATTTATCGTAAGTTGCAGAGAAGTTTGATGTGCCGTCAAGTTTTTCACTTACAACAAAATACAGGTAATCGGTGTCTGCCGGATTGAGGGCCGCTTCTATGGCTGCCTTACCAGGAGAAGCGATCGGTCCTGGAGGAAGACCCGGATTGATGTAAGTGTTGTATGGTGATTCAATCTTTGTATCAGCAATTGTCAGAACTTCTTTCTGCTTGCCTAAAACGTACTGCACTGTGGAACACATCTGCAGCGGCATGCCTTTTTCAAGGCGGTTGTAGATTACGCTTGCAACCAGAGGTCTTTCTTCGTCAACTTTACATTCACGTTCAATAATGGACGCCACAGTGACGATTTCATTGATGGTAAAATCCTGTGCAGGAGAATTGCATTCTTCGTTGTAATAGTAATCATAAGCGTCCTGAGCGTCTTCTCTGAACTGGTTAAGCATAACCTTAAGAATCTGTTCTTCGCTCATTCCTTCATCAATTGTGTAAGTATTAGGCATCAGGTAGCCTTCAAGCTTATTCTTGTTGTTCTGTGCCCCTTCAAGGAACTCATAATCAAAATCAGCTGCCTCGATAAGCTCAACAAACTTTTCATATTCACCAAGCCCCTGATCTGCCAGCGAGCGGGCAGTCTGATAAATTGTGTAACCTTCAGGAATGGTGAAGTTTGTGGTATTTACTTTTCCCCCTACGATAATGTCTGCAATGGCCTGATAGTCCATAGACGGTGAAAGCGTGTATGTGCCGGCCTTGTACTGGCTGTCGTAGCCTTTGATTCTGGACCAGAGTTTGAATTCATTGACATTATCAATGATGCCCTTTTCCAAAAGAACATTGGCTATAGTTCCTGTACCGGAACCAGATTCAATTGTAAGGCTGACAGTTTCGGTATTATCTGAGTCCAGAGCTTTTCCTAAACTTCCCAGAAACATAAATACAGCTCCTGCTGCCAGTAATATTACAATTAGTAGTGCGATGATAATCTTCTTCATAATACCCTTTTCATACCTCATTTAATTAAACAAAGGGACAGAAAGCGTCTGCTCCCCGTCCCCTCTCACTTCTAAATAATTTTTCTTATTTAGCTCTGCCTAAGTATTCGCCAGTTCTTGTGTCGATCTGGATCTTTTCACCTGTTTCGATGAAGATAGGAACCTGTACAACAGCGCCAGTTTCAACTGTAGCAGCCTTAGTAACGTTAGTTGCAGTGTTGCCCTTTACACCTGGTTCTGTTTCAATTACTTCAAGGTTTACAAAGTTTTCAGCTTCTACGAGGAAAGGCTGTCCCTGGAAGAACTTAACCATAGCTTCGTCATTTTCTCTCATGAACTTGATGGCATCTTCAACCAGTTCGTGCTGAATAGGAACCTGGTCATAAGTTTCAGGGTCCATGAAGTAGTAAAGTTCACCATCATTGTAAAGGTACTGCATTTTTCTTGTATCGATGTGTGCCTTAGGGAACTTGTCATCTGGGTTGAATGCTTCTTCTCTTGTAGCACCTGTCAGGATGTTTTTGTACTTAGTTCTTACGAACGCTGCACCCTTACCTGGCTTAACGTGCTGGAAATCCAGAACTACATGTGGTTCACCGTTAATTTCAAATGTCATACCTTTTCTGAAGTCGCCTGCATAAATCATTTTTTATCTCTCCATTCTTTAATTAATAATTTATCTACTTTAGAGTATGATTAACTCCTTAACTGACTGTGTGCAATTTATTATACCAAAGTTTGTAACAATTGCCAAGTCCTCAATACGAACTCCGAACTTTTCCGGGATATAAATTCCAGGTTCGACAGTTACTGCCTGGTTTTCGCAGAGGAATTCGCTGCTTTTAGTATTAAGTGTAGGTGGTTCATGCACTTCTCTGCCTACACCATGTCCTGTTCCGTGAATATAATATTCACCATAACCTGCTTCTGTGATGATGTCTCTAGCGATTTTGTCCACATCGAAGCACTTCACACCGGCTTTTACGGCCTTAAGACCTGCCAGCTGGGACTGGAGCACTACGTCGTAAACTTTTTTCATCTCATCGGTTGCGTATCCGATGGCCACAGTTCTTGTCATGTCGCCGCAGTAACCTTTGTACACAGCGCCCATGTCCATGGTCAGGAACTCACCTTCGCAGATTTTTTTATCGGAAGGAACTCCGTGAGGCTGATTGGAATTGACTCCGGAAACTGCGATAGTCGGGAAAGAAAGCCCTTCTGCCCCCAGCTTCCTGAAAGTCTTTTCAATTTCATCGGCAATCTGGATTTCAGTCATACCAACCTTTATATAGTCCAGCATGTGCTCAAAAACCATGTCTCCCATGGCCTCTGCTTTCATGATCAGCAGAAGTTCTTCCGGTGTTCTGATGTTGTCATTTACATTAACCAAAGAGACCACCCGCCCCGATTGCTTCACCGAGGATTTCATATACATCCTTCATCATCAGTGAAAAGCGCATTTCAGCTTCAAAATACTGAGCTGCCAGCGGATCTCTTGTCATGATTGCATAAAGCTGCTGGATCTGAGCCATGTCTTCTGGGGTCATCTGTTCACCCATCATCTGCTTAGTCTGGAATTCCAGATTTTTCTGCTGGAAATCCTTGACCATTGCAGCAAGACTTTCATTGCTGTCGATCTGCTTCTTTAAAGCATCATATCTTTTAAATTCTTCTGAGCCCTTGATAGCCTGAGCAAGGCCATGGGCCTGATCATAAACATTCATGAATTAAACCTCCAGGAATATTGGTAAGATAATCGGACTTCTCTTTGTTGTCTCGTAGATATAGCTGCTGAGTGCATCTCTTACCTGAGACTTCATTGAGTTCCAGTCCTTCATTTTCTTTTTGCTGCATTTTTCCAGAGCTTCTATTGCCACCTTGCGTGCTTCTTCCATGAGCATTTCGTTTTCTCTTACATAAACAAAACCTCTTGAAATAATATCAGGTCCGGAAACCACCATCTGGCTTTCCTTTTCAATAGCAGCAACTACGATGATAAGGCCTGATTCAGAAAGAAGCTTACGGTCACGGAGTACGATATTTCCCACGTCTCCGACACCAAGACCGTCTACCAGAATTGCATCTGCCTCTACAGTTGCTTCTTCTTTAAGTGCTCTGAATTTGTTTACTTTAAGAATTTCACCGTTGTCCATTACGAAGATATTTTCCTTGTTCATGCCGAGGCTTTCTGCAAGGCGTGCGTGCTGGATAAGGTGTCTGTATTCACCGTGAACCGGCATAAAATACTTAGGTTTGATAAGGGAATGAAGCAGTTTCAGTTCTTCCTGGCATGCGTGCCCTGATACATGAATATCAGCGATGTCAGAGTAAATTACTTCTGCACCCTTTTCAAAAAGCTTGTTTACAACATTGGATACTGTCTTTTCGTTGCCGGGAACCGGTGTGGATGAAAGAATTACCATGTCACCTTTTTTAAGCTTAACTGCCTTATGTTCGCCGGAGGCGATTCTTGAAAGGGCTGACATCGGTTCTCCCTGACTTCCTGTTGTGATGATTACAAGCTGGTCATCAGGAATATTCTTTGTCATTTTAAGGTCAACAAGTGTTCCAGGCGGGATATCAAGGTATCCTAGCTCAATCGCAAGAGCTACAACGTTTTCCATACTTCTGCCGGAAACTGCAACTTTACGTCCGTATTTCACAGCATTTTCAATAATCTTCTGTACACGATGCACATTTGATGAGAATGTTGCGATAATAATACGGGTTTTGGCTGAGCGGAAGATATTTTCGATGGTCTGGCCCACCACCTTTTCAGAAGCAGTGAAGCCAGGTCTTGTGGCGTTAGTACTGTCACAAAGCATCAGCGTAACGCCCTTCTTGCCGATTTCAGCCAGTCTGGAGAAGTCAATAGGTTCTCCGTCAACAGGTGTATAGTCCACCTTGAAGTCTCCTGAGTGGAAAACCACACCTGCCGGCGTTGTAATCGCCAGGCAGATGGAGTCTGCTATCGAATGTGTTGTTCTGATAGTCTCTATGTCAAAGCTTCCGATCTGTACTCTGTCCCCTGCCTTGATTGTCTTCAGATCACCGATGACATTATGTTCTCTCAGCTTGTTTTCCACAAGGCCGAGAGTCAGGCGGGTTCCGAAAACCGGAACTTTAATGTGTTTTAACAGATATGGTACCGCACCGATATGGTCTTCATGACCGTGGGTAAGAATCAGGCCCTTGATTTTTTCTCTGTTGGCTATAAGATAAGTGAAATCCGGGATAACGATATCGATTCCGTACATTTCGTCATCGGGGAAAGAAAGCCCGCAGTCGATAATCAGTATTTCATCCTTATATTCCAGGAGAGTCATGTTTTTTCCGATCTCGTTGAGCCCTCCTATAGGGATTACTCTGAAGGCAGGTACCTTCTTGTTACTTGGTTGTCTTCTTCTCATAAATAAATTTTCCGTCCTCTTTCTCTTTAATCTATGAAAAGATAGCAATCAACATTATTCAATTTTAAATTACTTTACTACGATGTTCAGCAGCTTATTAGGTACCACTACTACCTTCACTACTGTTTTTCCTTCTAATAATGCCTGAACTTTTTCGCTGTCCATAGCTACCTTTTCTAATTCGGCCTTATCCATGTTATTTGGAACGGAAAGCTTGTCTTTCAGCTTGCCGTTGATCTGCACTACGATTTCAACTTCGTCCTTAACAAGTGCAGATGGGTCAAATTCAGGCCATGACATTTCTGTAACTGATTCTGTCTGTCCGATGTGATGCCACATTTCTTCACAGATATGTGGTGTGAACGGTGAAAGAATCAGGATTAAATCCTTAACTGCTTTGCCAAGAAGACCAACGTTGATGTTTTCGCCTTCTTTATACTTGTACATTTCGTTTACAAGTTCCATGATGGAAGAAATTGCAGTATTGAAGCTGAACTTTCCGCCAACGTCTTCACTTACTTTCTTGATTGCAGCATTGAGCATGTAGTTAAGTGATTTGTCTGCAGAACCGCTTACAGTAAATTCAGCAGGGATTTCAGGATATTTTTCTGTGATTTCGTATACCAGTCTGTATACTCTGTTAAGGAATCTGTAGCTTCCTTCTACGCCGGCATCGGACCAGTCAAGTTCTCTGTCAGGTGGTGCTGCGAAGAGAATGAAAAGTCTTGCAGTATCAGCACCATAAGTCTTGATGATTTCTTCAGGAGAAACTACGTTGCCGATGGATTTACTCATCTTCTTGCCGTCCTTGTTTACCATACCCTGAGTGAGCAGATTCTTGAACGGTTCTTCAGTCTTTACAAGTCCTAAGTCATAGAAGAACATGTTGAAGAATCTTGCGTACATAAGGTGAAGAATTGCGTGTTCAACACCGCCGATGTACTGGTCAACGTTCATCCAGTAGTTAGCCTTCTTAGGATCCCATGCTGCTTCGCTGTTCTTAGGGTCACAGTATCTTAAGAAATACCATGAGGAGTCAAGGAATGTATCCATTGTATCCATTTCTCTCTTAGCTTCAGCTCCGCATACAGGACAAGTTGTCTTGCCGAATGTAGCAGAAGTTGTAAGCGGAGATTCACCCTTTCCTGTAAATTCAACGTCTGTAGGAAGAAGAACAGGAAGATTTTCTTCTTTTTCAGGAACCCATCCGCAGTGTTCGCAGTAGATCATAGGGATTGGTGTACCCCAGTATCTCTGTCTGGAAATGAGCCAGTCTCTCAGTCTGTAGTTTACAGTCTTCTTACCGATGCCCCACTGTTCAACAACTTCAGCAAATTTTTCGATTGCTTCCTTGTTGTTCATTCCGTTGTATTCGCCGGAGTTGATAAGTGTACCTTCTGCAGCACATGCACAAGTAAGGTTATTAAGATCAACTTCAGGATCACCAGGGTCAACTACAGGGATAATATCCAGACCAAACTTTGTTGCAAATTCAAAGTCTCTCTGGTCGTGTGCAGGAACGCCCATTACTGCGCCTGTACCATAACCCATGAGTACATAGTCGGAAATGTAGATAGGAATTTCCTTCTTTGTAAATGGGTTGATTGCGTACTTACCGATGAATACACCAGTCTTTTCGTTGGTTGTGGAAGTTCTTTCGATATCGTTCATATGTTCAACCTTTTCGATGTATTCCTTAACAGGCTGTTCATATTCAGTACCTTCAACCATCTTGAGAACTGATGGGTATTCAGGAGCCAGTACCATATAAGTTGTACCGTAAATAGTATCTACACGAGTTGTGAAAACTGTGAGTGTTTCTTCGTAATCTTTGATTTCAAACTGTACTTCAGCACCAGTAGACTTGCCGATCCAGTTTTTCTGCATGATTTTAACCTTGTTTGGCCATCCGTCAAGAGTTTCAAGGTTGTCAAGCAGTCTGTCAGCATAATCAGTAATCTTCAGATACCACTGGGAAAGGTTCTTCTTTCCTACAGGTGATTTACATCTTTCGCAGCATCCGTCAACTACCTGTTCGTTTGCAAGTACAGTCTGGCAGTCAGGACACCAGTTTACAGGGTTTTCCTTCTTGTATGCAAGACCCTTCTTGTAGAACTGGATGAAAATCCACTGCATCCATCTGTAGTAATCTTCGTGGCATGTTGCAACTTCTCTGTCCCAGTCGTAAGCAAGACCAAGTTCTTTGAGCTGTGCGCGCATTTCTGCCATGTTGTTCCATGTCCATTCGCTTGGATGAGTACCGTGCTTGATTGCAGCGTTTTCTGCAGGAAGACCGAAGGAGTCCCAGCCCATCGGATGGAGTACATTGTAACCGTCCATTTTCTTGAATCTGGCAATTACGTCACCGATGGAATAGTTTCTTACATGACCCATGTGCAGTTTCCCTGATGGGTATGGGAACATTTCCAGGCAGTAGTATTTTTCTTTGGATTCATCTTCTACTGTTTTGAAGCTGTGATTTTCTTCCCAGTAGTTTTGCCATTTCTTTTCGATTTCATTAAAATTATATCTTTCGTTCATTTCTAAGTTTATTCCTCCACTTCAATGAAATTGCAGTCGCCCCAAACTTTTTCAATATTGTACTTTTCACGCTGTTCTTTAGTGAACACGTTTACAATAATATCACCGAAGTCCATAAGAACCCAGCCGGAGTTCTGTTTACCTTCGATGGATTTTGCGAAAAGGCCTTCTTTTGCCAGTGCATCTTCGACATCGTCAACAAGTGCGTTGACCTGTCTTTCGGAACCGCCGGAAGCGATTACGAAATAGTCTGCAAAGGAAGCCTTGCCCTGAATGTCGATAACTACGATATCCTGAGCTTTCTTGTCGGATAATGTTTTGCCGGCAAGTAATGCATACTCCTTAATTGTCATTTATTTTCTCCTTTATTTATTATTTATAATATTCTCTAAATACTCTCTTGCGAGTACTGTATCCGGATCTAAAAATTTCCCTGCGGACTTTACAAAATTTTCAGTGCTCTTCATGGACATCAGACATGCCATATCCAGGTCTTCGAAAGCCATCCTGCGGATTTCCTCAACTCCCGGATATACTCTGCCCGGCTCTACTGCATCTGCAATGTAGATGATTTTTTCCAGCGTGGACATTCCTGCTCGGCCTGTTGTATGGTAAGAAACAGCGTTTACAATGTCCTTGTCATCAACATCAAAATCTCTTTCCATGATAATAGCCGCAATCTTGCCGTGGGCCAGGTTTGCGTTGTTAATGTATTTTTTGTCCATTCCGAGATGTTTTACATAATAATTGAGCGAATTTTCAGAAACGCCTCTGTACATATCGTGGAAAAGCGCTGCAATTTCAGCTTTATGCGGGTCTACGCCGTACAGTTCAGCAAGTTTCATTGCGGTCTGACGCACTCCTTCAGTATGTACTTTTCGCTTATCACTAAAATTCTTTTCAATATATGATCTGATTTCAGTTATACAGTCCATTTTCCCTGATGTACCTTTCTACAGCTTCAGTTACCAGATGGCCAATTGACTTGTCCGCTTTAAGTGCCTCTCTGATCTCAGTTGCCGAAATATCCGGCATATCCGCTGTAATTTTTATTGTGTCTGTTCCGTATTTGCTGCGGTACTTTTTTATAGCCTCGTCAAGCTCCGCCTCACGGTATCCTGGTCTGTCTCCTACTATAAAAGAAAAGTTTTCAAGAAGACGCAGGCCTTTATACCAGTCCTCAAGTTTCAGATAAGAGTCTGTACCGAGGATAAAATAGAGTTTCTTGTCAGGATATATCTCCTGCATAAACTTAAGCGTATCGTATGTATATGAGAGGCTTTCATTATTGAGTTCATAGTCTGAAATCTCAACATTTTCAGCATCTTCAAAAGTAAGTCTGCACATTTCAAAACGATGATGACCTTCTGCAGATTTCTTACCTTGCTTGAAAGGCTGTACTCTGGCAGGCATTACAATCAGCTTATCTATGCCGCCTTCTCTGAGTGCCGCTTCGCCTAAAGCTTTATGGCCCAGATGAATCGGGTCAAAGGTGCCTCCAAGAATACCTATTCTGTTAGTCAGTGCCATCGACTGGTCAATTTTAACATTTGACGGGTCAGCCACCTCGATTTCCTTTTCCATGAAGCCGCGGTTTTTTTCACGCACTGATTTCCAGAATTCACTTACAAAGGCCTTTTCAGTACCCCAGTCAATATTACTTAAACCGTTTCCTCCACCTGCACTGACAGCTGTAATTACTGATATACCTCCGGTGTTTATGAGATTGACATACATACTTACATAACTGTCGCTTCTCATTAAATATATCTTTTCACACACAAAAGTACATTGTTTTACATCACCGATTATAACTGGATTAAGCTGGATATAGTTCTCAGACACAGCACTGCAGCTGGCACGTATAACCTCAGTGCATTCATCGAATCCTGCTCTGAAATACTTGCAGATAGAAACCTTGCGGCCAGTTCTTGCAGCAATGGTATATATAAGCTGATCCTTTATCATGCTCTTTACGTATGGGCTGTAGCTGGTTTTGTTAAGTTCTTCATAAAAATCTTTTTTAACCGAAGAAATATATCCGTCGGCTGCATCCTGAGGCAGCTCATCAGCCTGAGCATAAAGGCCAGCAGCCTCAGCTCCGCAGTCCATGCAAAGATGTGCGCCTGCATATTTCAGCTTTACAGACTTTTCAAGTAATGAAATTGTTTTACCGCAGACAGCACATTCCTTTGCCATGATTTTTCTCCTTAATAGTTTACTGTTTTAGTCTTCCAGATCAAGTTCCAGTGCAAGTTCTTCAAGCTGTGCTTCGTCAACCGGTGCAGGTGCTTCGCAAACCAGGCACTGTGCGTTCTGGTTCTTAGGGAACGCAATAACTTCTCTGATGGACTGTTCGCCCAGAAGAAGCATGATAAGTCTGTCAAGACCATAAGCAAGACCGCCGTGAGGTGGTACGCCGTATTTGAATGCTTCGATTAAGAAGCCGAACTTTTCGTCACATTCTTCCTTAGTTAAGCCAAGGATTTCGAACATCTTAGCCTGAAGATCCTTGTCATGGATTCTGATGGAACCGCCGCCAAGTTCAACACCGTTGAGAACGATGTCGTAAGCGTTTGCCTTAACTGCAACAGGATCAGTATCAAGCATGTCAAGCTGGTCAAGCTTAGGACAAGTGAACGGATGGTGCATTGCCTTAAGGTCGCCTGTTTCATCGTCTTCTTCGAACATTGGGAAGTCAATAACCCAGAGCAGGTTGAACTGCTTGTCATCAAGAAGACCAAGTCTTCCTGCGATTTCTCTTCTGAGGAAGCCAAGGCTTGCAAATACTACCTTTGGCTTGTCGGAGCAGATGAAGATGAGGTCGCCAACTTTAGCGTCGAATACCTTTGCGATTTCTGCCAGCTGCTCCTGTGAGAAGAATTTATTTACAGAAGAAGCATATTCTCCTTCGTTTACTCTGATCCAAACAAGACCCTTTGCACCGTATGCTTTGGTCATGTCTGTCAGCTTGTCGATATCCTTACGGCTGAACTTTTCGCTGCCGCCGTCGATGCAGATACCTCTTACATCTCCGCCGTTTGCAAGTGCGTCAGTGAATACTTTGAAATCACATCCTGCAACTACATCGTTGAGCTTCTTCAGTTCAAAGCCGAATCTTGTATCAGGCTTGTCGGAACCGTATCTTTCCATAGCTTCGTCCCATGTAAGTCTTGGGAACGGTGTCTGGATTTCCATGTCCATTGCTTCCTTGAAAACTTTCTTGATGAAGCCTTCCTGAACAGCGATTACATCGTCCATGTCTACGAAGGACATTTCGATATCGATCTGTGTGAATTCAGGCTGTCTGTCAGCACGGAGGTCTTCGTCACGGAAACACTTTACAATCTGCATGTATCTGTCAGTACCGGATACCATAAGCAGCTGCTTGAAGAGCTGTGGTGACTGAGGAAGTGCGTAGAAAGAACCTGGGTACACTCTGCTTGGTACGATGTAGTCTCTTGCGCCTTCTGGTGTGGACTTGATGAGCATTGGTGTTTCAACTTCTGTGAAACCGTTTGCGTCAAAATAGTCTCTTGCGATCTTTACAACCTTGTGTCTGAAAGAAAGATTTCTCTGCATCTTGTTCTTTCTCAGGTCGAGGTAACGGTATTTCAGTCTCAGGTTATCGTCTACATTGTCGTCATCCTTGATGTAGATAGGTGGAGTCTCAGCTTCGGAGTAAAGCACTAAATCAGTTGCAAATACTTCGATTTCGCCTGTTGGGATGTTGGCATTCTTTGCTGTTCTTTCCTTGACGATACCCTTGATTCCCACAACGTATTCACTTCTGAGGGAGTCAGCCTTTTCGAAAAGTTCCTGAGGAATCTGATCGTCAAAAGTTACCTGAACAATACCTGTCTTGTCTCTTAAGTCAACGAAAATCAGTCCGCCCAGATTTCTTCTCTTTGCAACCCAGCCGTTTAAAACAACTTCCTGATCAACGTTGCTGATATTTAAAGTTCCACACATGTGTGTTCTTTTTAATAAATTGCTCACTTTAATTTCTCCTGTGTTTTATATTAATTACTTTGTAATTGCTTCGTATAAATCTTCAAACTTAACCTGTGTCTGTTCGGACTTGGCCATGTTCTTGAGTGATACCACTCCTTCAGCGATTTCGTTGTCGCCGATTACTACTGTATACTTAGCGTTAAGTCTGTCTGCGTACTTGAACTGTCCCTTGATGTTTCTTGCAAGAGTGTCCATCTGAGCTGAAAGTCCTTTGCTTCTCAGTTCTCTGCAGAGCTTAAGTCCATAAGCCTTGGCTGCATCACCCATAACAGCGATGAAAACATCAACTTCATCTTCTTCAGGGAAAACAAATCCGTTTGCTTCAGCTGTCATGATAAGTCTTTCAATGCCCATACCCCAGCCAACGCCTGGAATTGGAGGTCCTCCAACCTCTTCGATAAGGTGGTCGTATCTGCCTCCGCCGCATACTGTACCCTGAGCACCAATGCTGTTTGTTACAAATTCGAAAGCAGTCTTTGTGTAGTAGTCAAGGCCTCTTACGATTGTAGGGTCAACAGTGTATTCGATGCCGAGTGCTTCAAGGTTTTTCTTTAAATCTTCAAAAGCATCCTTACATTCATCGCAGAGATAATCAACCATCATTGGTGCGCCCTGAACGAGTTCATGGCAGATTGGTGACTTACAGTCGATGATTCTCATAGGGTTCTTGTTGAATCTTGTCTTACATGTATCACAGAGTTCATTGTATTTAGGTTCAAGGAACTTTTTAAGCGCTTCTCTGTGGTTCTTTCTGCATACAGGGCAGCCTACGCTGTTGATTCTCAGTTCAATATCATTGATTCCCATTGCAGTAATCATGTCATAACCAAGGCTGATTACTTCTGCGTCAGCAAGCATATTAGGAGTTCCGAAAACTTCGATACCGAACTGGTGGAACTGTCTGAGTCTGCCTGACTGTGGCTTCTCATATCTGAAGCAAGGAATGTCGTAATAGTACTTTGTAGGCTGAACTTCAGCATACTGCTTATGTTCGATGAAAGCTCTTACTGCAGGTGAAGTTCCTTCCGGCTTCAGTGTGATGCTTCTGTTACCGTGGTCGTTGAATGTGTACATTTCCTTCTGAACAACGTCAGTGGTATCTCCGATACCTCTCTGGAATAATTCTGTATGTTCAAATATAGGAGTTCTGATTTCTTTGAAACCGTATCTTCTGCAGAGTTCAGCGAACTTCTTTTCTACATAGTGCCACTTGTACGCCTGATCAGGCATCATGTCTTTAGTTCCTTTAGGTGCATTAGTTAACATGCTTAAATAACCTCCATAAATATATTTTTTTCTTTTCTTTCGAGCATTTCCTCAAGACGGGAAATGTATATTTCGTAGTTTGACACGTTTGGAACGCGTTCCAGACGGTTTTCTTCAGGGTAGTACATCTTACTGATGCCCCCTGCCCCGAGAGCGATTATGGTCTGCTTTTCTTCCATAATCCTTATATTATATATGCAAGGTGTGCCTTCTTTACAGTAACCTACATTCTCAAATGAGCCTGCCATGTTCTTCTGTCTGTAAAGATAATATGGCCTGAAACCTGCATTTTTTAACTTTTCTTTCGCTATATCCAGCATCCTTTTGACACGCTCTGCCTGTTTGAAATGGAAGTCTTTGTCCACGTCAATGAGCCTTGAGGCGCGTTTTACAGCCAGCGTATGGACTGTGATGTTTTCAGGGTCAAGAGCCAGGATTCTTTCCATAGTATTTTCGAAATCTTCCGGTTCTTCTTCAGGAAGTCCTGCAATCAGGTCTGCGTTTACCATTGGAATTCCGACCCAGTCAGCTTTCTGGAAAGCTTTCACGATGTCTCCCGGCTTATGTGAACGTCCGATAAGTTCCAACGTTCTTTCCTTCATTGACTGAGGATTGATACTGATTCTTTCAATGCCGTGCTTTTTAATCGCTTCCAGCTTTTCATATGTGATGGTGTCCGGTCTTCCCGCCTCCACAGTGAATTCCCTGCACTTTTCAAGATCAATATGTTCTTTTACAGTTGCAAGAAGATCATCCAGCTGCTCTGCTGTCAATGTTGTCGGAGTACCACCTCCGATGTATATGCTTTCAGGCCAGAGACCGGTTTCTCTCATGCGCCGTCCCACATAAGCAATTTCAGTCTTCAGGGCCTCAAGATACCTTGCAATTTCACTGTCACCTACCTGATTGGAGGTGAAAGAACAATAAAGGCATCTTGTAGGACAGAACGGAATACCGATGTAAATTCCAACCGACTTTGGGTCAGGTCTGCCGCAGATTTCCTGCTGGTAATTGTATGTATCAATGAGAAGATCGGTCTTTTCGTCGTCCAGCAGATAAGTTTCTGCCAGTTCCATGCGGACTGCTTCCTCGCTTCCCAGGCGGTCATAAATCTCGCCGGTCAGTTTCACAGGTCTTACGCCTGTAAGAATGCCCCATGCAGGATGAGTGCCGGTAAGACCGCTCATGTACCGGAATATTTCACGCTTCACATGATTCTTATCATCATGCATTTCTTCATTGAAGATAACCTGTTCTGCTTCAGTGAACGGAACCTTTTCCTCATCAGTCAGAGCATTCCATTCGTCTTCTGTCCAGGCTCTGAAATCATCAGCCGGAATGAAAACTTTGATCAGCTCTTCACAGTCGTATTTATTTGAAACATTTCTGATTACAAAGTTATACAAAAGGATTTCCCCTCTTTTCGTCTCCGATTGTAGTTGGTCCCATGTGACCAGGAAGAACTACTGTATCATCAGGGAACATGAAAAGTTTGTCCTTGATTGAGTTGATAAGTGTTCTGAAGTCACCGCCCCAGAAGTCTGATCTTCCTATTGAACGGCAGAAAAGTGTATCTCCGCTGAAAATATGTTTATCGACATAGATGCTCATGCCGCCAGGTGTATGGCCCGGTGTATGGAGGAAAGTAAGCTCCATTTCTCCGATTTTCATGGTTTCTCTGTCTTTTACATAAATGTCTGCATCCAGAGTAATTTCTCTTCTGCAGCAACTCTTGGATTCGTTGACAGCAGCATTTCCAAGCATTTCAGCTTCTGCTTCATGAGCAATTACCTTTGCGTCAGGAAAATCTTCGAGTGTCTGTGCTACGCCACCAATATGATCGCCGTGGCCATGGGTTAAAATAATATATTTTATGTCAACACCTGCTTCTTTTACGTCTGCAGTCACTTTAGGACTGTATCCGCCCGGATCCACGATGAAACCTTCTTTGGTTTTTTCATCATAAACCATATAGGTATTGACAGTTAAAATTCCTGTAAGATAATGATTGATTTTCATTCAGGTAATTCCTCCTTTTAGAATAATTTCTTGCTGTCAAGCAAAATTGTAACCGGGCCGTCGTTGTTGATTCTCACAAGCATTTCTGCCTGGAAAATACCTTCTCCGACTTTCACGCCCCTTTCACGCACTTTCGTTGTGAAATAATCATAAAGATCTTTGGCCTGTTCAGGTCTTGCAGCCTTGATGAAGCTTGGTCTTTTGCCTTTACGGGCATCAGCCAGAAGAGTGAACTGTGAAACTGCAAGCATTTCACCGCCGATATCCATCATGGAAAGATTCATCTTGCCTTCTTCATCTTCAAAAACTCTCAGACCGGTAATTTTTTCGACCATATAATCTGCATCAGCTTCTGTGTCGCCGTCTTCCACGCCGAGCAATACCACAAAACCTTTGCCGATTGAACCTGTTATTTTATTATCTACAGATACGTCTGCATCTGTAACTCTCTGTACTACTGCTCTCATACTTACCTCTTAATTAAGTTATGACTTTGCTCTGTAAACATGTTCAATGCCTTCGATATTTCTCAGATTTCTGAGTACTTTCTGCATTTCCTGTGTGCTGGCAATTTCAAGTGTAATCAGAAGATTAAGATTTCCTTCTTTGTCTGCCTTACCGTTTACACCTGCGATATTGATGTCCATATCATCGCATACCTTGGAAATCACTGAAAGAATACCTTTTCGGTCCTGTCCCACAATTACAATATCAGCATTGTAGGACTTGCCCATCTTCATATCTTCCCATTCAACTTCAATGAATCGTGCCTTTTCGGCCTCAGGAAGTGAAGTAATATTTGAACAGTCACATCTGTGAACAGAAATACCTCTGCCTTTGGTAATGAAGCCTACAATGTCATCTCCCGGAACAGGGTTGCAGCACTTTGCAAGCTTGATCATCAGATTGTCAGCACCTTTGACAATGATGCCAGGTCTGTCCTTATCCTTGATTCGTTTCTGCTTTTCAGCCTTGGCTTTACGTGCTTCTGCAGCCTTGATTTCTTCCATGATTTCTTCATTGGACTTAACATCGGTCTTGGTTTCTTCCGCATAATATCCAACGAGAAGATTACAGAATTTGCTCATCAGCGTGCCGCCGTTGGCAAGCTGAGTGAACGCTTCCTCTTCGTTGGCAAAATTCATCGCCTTGAAAGCTTTTATGAGGTAGGCCTGCTTTGCACATAATGCAGGGTCGAAGCCTTTCTTTCTGAGAGTCTTGTCAAGCAGATCCTTACCCTTTTCAATGGTATCTGACTTGTTTTCTTTTTTGAGCCAGCTTCTGATTTTATTACGGGCGTTGGAACTCTTGGCAATCTTCAGCCAGTCAATACTTGGACCGGCTGCATTAGCGGATGTTACAATTTCAACAATATCACCGTGTTTCAGTGTATAGTCGATTGTTACCATCTTGCCGTTTACCTTAGCACCTACGCACTTGCATCCGATGGCTGTATGAATCTTGAATGCGAAGTCAAGCGGCGTGGAGCCAGCAGGAAGTTCGATAACTTCTCCGCGAGGTGTAAATACGAATACCTGACTTGCAAAAAGGTCAACCTTCATAGTTTCAAGGAAGTCCTTAGGGTCGCTCAGGTCCTTCTGCCATTCAAGGGACTGTCTCAGCCATGCCAGCTTCACATCATCATTGGAAGCCTGTCCGGAAGTGTTGCCTTCCTTGTACTTCCAGTGCGCAGCGATACCGTATTCAGCGATACGGTGCATTTCCTTGGTTCTGATCTGAATTTCAAAAGGTTCACCGTTGTCGCCGATAACTGTGGTATGAAGTGACTGGTACATGTTAGGCTTAGGCATTGCAATGTAGTCCTTGAATCTGCCCGGAATCGGTTTCCACATAGTGTGAACAATACCGAGAACTGCGTAACAGTCTTTGACAGTATCCACGATTACACGTACAGCAATCAGGTCAAAAAGCTCATCAATCTGCTTGTTCTGATTCTTCATCTTGCGATAAATGCTGTAATAGTGCTTTGCTCTGCCGTAAATATCATATTCCAGATTCATGTCATCGAGAGAATCCTTGATTTCTGCGATAACATGGTTGATTGTTTCTTCTCTTTCTTCTTTACGCTTGTTTACCTTCTGTTTAAGATCCTGGAATTCTTCAGGATGAAGGAATTTAAGCGCCAGGTCTTCCAGTTCAAATTTAAGTCTGAAAATCCCCAGTCTTGATGCCAGAGGAGCATAAATATCAAGGGTTTCATTGCACTTTTCAATGATTTTTTCAGGCTTCATAAAGCCCATGGTTCTCATGTTGTGCAGTCTGTCGGCCAGCTTGATAATCAGAACTCGGATGTCCTGCGACATGGCAAGGAACATCTTACGGAAGTTTTCAGCCTGGATTTCTTCCTTGGACTCAAATTTGATGGATCCCAGTTTCGTAACACCGTCTACAAGAAGAGCAATATCTTCGTTGAAATCTTCAACCAGCTGCTCTCTTGTATATTCAGTGTTTTCAACTACGTCATGCAAAAGCCCACCGACAATGGTCTCATCGTCCATACCGATTTCTGCCAGAATGATTGCCACGTTAATCGGGTGAATAAAGTACGGTTCACCACTCTTACGAAGCTGCCCTTCGTGCAGTCTCATACCAGTATCAAACGCCTTTCCTATAAGTTCGGTGTTATATTTAGAATTAATACTTAATATTTTTTCTAAAAATTCGGCTTTTGTTAACATAATTAACTCCTGTTTAAATTAGTTTACTTGAAATATTTCTTAGCTTTTTTTGATTTTGCTGTATTTCTTAAATATTTGGATTCTTCCTGACTTCTGCAGAGGTCGTAGTACAGAGGGCTGCATACAAAGATTGATGACAGGCATCCTACGATTACACCGACCATAAGCGGAATAATAAATTCTCTGATTGAAGCGGAAACCATGATACAGAGCGGAATCATAACTACGAGAGTTGTAAGTGAAGTCATGATTGTTCTGTTAAGAGTCTGGTTCAGGCTTCGGTCAATGTTTACTTCATTGCTGTCTTTATTATAAATCTTTTTGTTTTCTCTGATTCTGTCAAAGATAACAATTGTGTCATTGATTGAGTAACCTACTAATGTCAGTATTGCCGCAATGAACGGGTTATTTACAGTAAATCCGAAAATTGCGTAGAAAGCAATTACCATGAGTACGTCGTGAAGAACACCTACAATTGAAGCAAAACCGAACTGCCATGCTCTGAATCTGAAGATAATATAAATCAGCATACCAATTGATGCAATTACAACAGATTTAACTGCGTTTTCCTTCAGTTCATCACCTACGGATGGTCCGAACTGTTCAGATGCAAGTACGTCATCCTGAGTTACGCCGTAAACTTTGCCGAGAGCTTCAACTACTTCTGTTCTTTCAGCATTTTCAAGAGACTTGATTGTCTTGATTACAAGCTGTGTATTTCCTTCCCCTGCATAGATAATCTGAGGATCAAGGTCATACTCTTTAAGCACATCCTTTACTTCGTCGATATCAACCTGCTTGCCCATTTCCACCTGGATGTTTGTACCGCCTGTAAAGTCAATACCGTAGTTCAGTCCGCCGATCATTGCGAATACGAGACCGATAACGATGATTGAAATGCTTACGATATAGTAAATCTTTCTGTGTCTGATAAAAGTAAAAGTCTTGTTAAGCAGCTGCTTTGGAGTACCGTCTTCGTTTACGCCAAAGTATTTGTTCTTTGCAAACTTCTTGCTGTTTGCAAGTAATGAAATGAACAGCTGAGTTACGATTACTGCTGTGAAGATACTGAATACAATACCGATCATCAGTGTAAGTGCAAAGCCCTTAACTGCTGTAGTACCTACTTCATAAAGTACAACTGCAGCGATAAGTGTAGTAATCTGCGCATCAAGAACTGTAGTAAGGGCATTCTTGAAACCAGCATCAACAGCTACTCTAATAGTTTTACCTGCTGAAATTTCTTCCTTGATTCTTGCAAAAATAATTACATTTGCGTCTACTGCCATACCGATTGAAAGTACCAGTGCAGCGATACCAGGAAGTGTAAGTACTACATTGAATGCAACCATTGCCCACAGGAACATTACTACGTAAAGTGCAAGCGCAATGTCTGCCACAATACCGAGCATGCCGTAGAACACAATCATCAGAATGAATACGATTCCAAGACCGATGCCACCGGCAATTATTGATTTTTCAAGAGCATCTGCACCGATTGTTGCTGTCTGTACTGAAGACTGGATTTCAACAAGGTCTACAGGAAGTGCACCACCACGGATAAGAGCAGCAGTTGTCATTGCTTCTTCCTTTGTGTAATTACCTTCCATTACGCACTGTCCGTTAGGAATAACTTCATTTACCTGAGGGCTCTGAATGATTTCATTATCCAGAACAATTGCAATCTGATCCTTCATCATTCCTTCAACTTCTACAGGAACAGTACCGCTGATTGCTTTGCGTGTACCTTCAGCAAACTTTTCAGCACCTTCGCTGTCAAACTGAAGATGAATAACGTATCCTGCACCTTCAGTGCCAACCTGTGCATCTTTTACATTGCTTCCGGATACAACGATTGTACCATCCGCAAGAATAAAATGAAGCTGTGCAGTCTTGCCGATTGCAGCGATTGCATCCTCAGCATTATCAACACCAGGCATTTCAATTCTGATTCTGTTAGTACCTTCAATTGTAACTGATGATTCCGCTACGCCCAGCTGATTTACACGGTTATCAAGAACAGCTCTTGTCTGCTCCATAAGCTGAGTCAGTTCATCACCGGTTGCATCTGTCTGTGCTTCCATAACCACGTAAACACCACCGTCAATGTCAAGCCCGTATTTCAGAGCATCCTTTACAGAAGTGTATTCCCCTATTCCGAAAAGGGATACGAACCAGCCAAAAACAAGTGCGATAATAACCAGCACGGCCAGTCCACGTTTAACGTTTAAATTCATTTTTTGTATAACCTCTCAATAAAAATTTATATATATGCCCATAAAGGGGCATTTTATTTTACATTATATTGTACTACTTTTTGCACTGCGATACAAGCAAAATCGTGTATTTTCCAACAAAAAAACAAAAGAAAAAAGCCCTGTTTCCAAGGCTTTTAAATATTACTGTTTTTTACTTCTGCATGCCATCTTCCAGAAGTTCTTTTATGAATGGAAGTACCGTATCATAGTACCCTTTCCGGTCAATATAATAGCTCATTCCATGCTCAGCTTCAGGGACCATAAAGGTTACAATCCTTTCGGCAGCAGCAGCTGCTACATTCTCTTCTGTCATTTCTGCGGGAACACGTTCATCCGCCTGACCATGAATAAATACTACAGGAAAACGGGAATTTCTAAGGGACTCTACTGCACTGGATTCACTAAGATCAAATCCTCCATAAATCTTTGCTCCCAGTTTAAGAAGTCTCCATGACGGTTCCACCGGCAGTTTCATCTGGCGTATAGTCTGCTTCATGACCCCTTCCACTGTGCTGTAGCCGCAGTCAGCCAGAATACCCTTTACATTCTGGCAGTCCTGGAGCAGTTCAGCCGCCATCATTACGGTTGCTGCACCCATGGAAATACCGCCCAGCAGGATTCTTATATCACTGCCGAATCTGTCAACAGCAAATTCCACCCACTTTACACAATCATATCTTTCTTTGATTCCCATGGTAAGCGCCTTGCCTTCACTTCTGCCATGAGCACGCTGATCTACTACCAGAATATTATATCCCTGCTCACGGTAAATCCAGAATCCGCCGCAGAAATCACGTAAGGCAGGACTCTTATATCCGTGGAAAAATATCATTAACGGAGCCCCATCCTGCTGATGGTAATAACGTCCTGCCAGCTTAAATCCTTCCTGTGACCTGGTATGGACCCATTCGCATGGCAGCTTCTCCAGCTTTTCAATGGACTGAAAAATATCGTCTTTGTAATTTTCGCTCTGCTTGCCGATAAGCTGATAAGGGTTACAGGTTTTTGCTCTGTCCGGCTTAAATGCGTAACCATAAGCCCATTTTGCCGCCGCTAAAACTGCTGAAATACCAACTGCACCTGCTGCACCAATCTTCGCAGCTCTATTTATACGTTTACTTTTTTCCGTCATACAACTATCCCCTGTTATTCTCTGAAAATATCTGAACATAAATATACGTCCCCTGACAATAAATGTCAAGGGACGCCATTAAATCTTCACAAAACTTCTGTTAATCTTCAAGTGCATTTCTCTTGGAAACAAGCACCTTTTCTTCGTAACAGCTGAATACTTCTTCCATTCTTGTTTCTGATGGTTTTGCTGTAATCATGCTTACAGCAGGAACAATTATCAGTGAAAGAATCATTGCAGCTGCACCGCAGTTTATAGGGCTTGCAATGATTGCCTTGCCGAAGAAACCGAGAATCATATTGCCGGTTGTGAGACCTACACCAACCGCAAAGCTTGCCCATACAGCTGCCTTGGTAACCTTTTTCCAGTATAAGCTGTAGAGGAAAGGTCCCAGGAAAGCGCCAGCCAGTGCACCCCATGAAATACTCATAAGCTGTGCAATGAATGTCACTGATGATTTGTACTGAATCAGTGCAATTACTGCAGAAAGTACAATGAAAACAACGATAAATATTCTCATGGTTGAAACTTTTTTCTTCTCATCCATTTCCTTTCCCACTGTTTCGTTAACAAGATCCAGAGTCAGTACAGAACTGGATGTAAGAACAAGTGATGACAATGTTGACATTGATGCTGAAAGCACCAGCATTACAGTGATTGCAATGAGGATATCAGGAAGTACTGAAAGCATTGATGGAACAATTGAGTCGTATACAGGAATTCCTGTTGCAGGATTGTATTCAATAATGTCGCCGAAAAGTCTGCCGAATCCGCCCAGGAAGTAACATCCGCCTGCAACTACAAGTGCAAATACTGTTGATACAATTGTTCCGATGTTGATATCCTTTTCGCTCTTGATTGCATAGAACTTGCCTACCATCTGTGGAAGTCCCCATGTACCAAGTGATGTAAGAATTACTACTCCAAGTAAATTTACAGGATCAGGACCGAAGAATGAATTGAATATTCCAGGTATCTGTTCCGCAGGTGTGCTTCCTGTCACATTTGCCATAGCCTCCAGTGAACCAAGGAAACCGCCGTTTATATTAAGTACTGCAGCAATAATTACCGCTATGCCCACAAGCATGATGCAGCCCTGAATGAAGTCATTTACAGCAGTTGCCATGTATCCGCCGAGGATTACATATATTGCTGTTAAAACAGACATTGCAATAACGCAGTATGAGTAGTCAATGTTGAATGCCATTCCGAATAATCTGGAAAGACCGTTGTAAACAGAAGCGGTATAAGGAATAAGGAAAATGAAAATAATTGCTGCCGATGCAGTTTTTAGTGCCTGTGAATCAAAACGCTTACCGAAGAAATCCGGCATTGTAGCTGCGTCCAGATGTTGTGTCATGATTCTTGTTCTTCTTCCAAGAACTGCCCAGGCCATAAGGCTTCCGATAAAAGCATTTCCCAGTCCGATCCATGTTGCAGCCACTCCATATTTCCATCCGAACTGACCTGCATAACCTATAAAGATAACCGCAGAGAAATATGATGTACCGTATGCAAAAGCAGTAAGCCACGGTCCTACTGAACGGCCGCCAAGAACGAAACCTCTTACGTCTGTCGCCTGCTTTTTACAGTAAACACCGATGCCGATGGTAACTGCAAAAAATACGATGAGCATTAGAATTTTAATAGCCATAACAAAAACCTACCTTTTTTTCTGAGATAAATGTATTGTAGCACTCTCACGCAGGTTTGTAAAGTAAATTTTCAGAAAATTCTGAATTTTACAAAAATATTTCTGCTTATGAAAAAAGACCCCACTGATGCGAGGTCATAAAGCTCTTGATTATTCTTCAGTTGTCTTTTCTGCAGCTTCTGCTTCTTCAACTTCGGAAGTTTTCTTTAATCTCTTAGGTAATGCTTTCTTTGGAGCTTCTTCTTTCATTTCTTCTACAGATTCACGAACTGTGGAAGGCTTTGTTACAGAAGAAACAGCCCATCTCATCATTTCAAACTTAGTCTTGTCGGCACCAACCTGGATGATGAAAGTGTCTTCTTTAGTCTTAACGATCTTACCGCAGATACCGCCGATTGTAACGATTTCATCGCCAACGGAAAGAGATCTTCTCATTTCCTGAATCTGTTTATCTTTTTTCTTCTGAGGTCTGATCATTAAGAAGTACATGATCACAAATAAGAATACTAAAGGTAAAAGCTGAATTAATGCTTCCATTGATTGTTCTCCTCTCAAGTGTGTTGTTGTTTATTTTGCTGGATGGTGCCGGCGATGGGGGTCGAACCCATACGGTGTCGCCACCACGGGATTTTGAGTCCCGCACGTCTGCCAATTCCATCACGCCGGCAAAACATTGCACGTAACATTACAATAATAGCATATTAAGCCGGAAAATACAAATATTTTTTAACTAATTCTCGTCATTATTTTTTTCAGAAACAATGCTCCATTTCCAGCTGCTGCAGTTCTTGTATATATTGTTGAACATAGGCAGTTTATCAGCTTCAAATGAAGGTAATCCGATCAGACTCATCTTTTTATAGCAGACAGGATAATAAGGCAGTTCATCCATCATTTTTGTTTTAAGTTCCTGATACTTTTCAGCATACTGCTGAGGAGTATAAAGCCTGTCAAGTTCTCTTGAAAGCTCAAAAAGTTCATAGTTGTAATACTTCCATTCACTCTTTCCATTGAAGAAATTACGCAGGTCATATTCTTCACCGATTGTGTATCCTGTAATTAAAATATCAAAACTTCTGTTTTGTATTGCATTAAGATATTCATCGCCGCTCAGAGAACTGATTGTACTTTTTAAACCGAGCTGCTCCAGGTCAGCCTTTATATTTCTTGCTGCAGAGTTTCTCGTTGCATTATCGTTGTTGACAAGAATGGTGAAGTTTATTGTTTCCCCGGCAGCATCTTCAAGGAAACCATCGGTGTTCTTGTCTGAAAATCCCACAGAAGCAAGAAGCGACATAGCCTCAGGCATACTGTACTCATAATAATCCAGCGTATCCTTTACACCAAGGAAGTTCGGATAATAAATGGTATCAGTGAGGATACCGTCACCCATATAGGAATTTTCCAGAATCTTGTTGATATTAATTCCATATGCAACTGCATGTCTTACTTCTTTACTGGACATATAGAGTGCATTTGTATTGAAAACAATGAATTCAACATCATTTGACGGAAAATCATAAACCTTGAGATTTCTGTCAGAAGCAATTGATTTTCTGTCAGAGCCGCTGTCAACATAGCAGCTTACGCTGTCGATTTCCATCATGTTTGAAGCCAGCTCCCTGTCCGGAAGAATAGTAACAATAATATTTTTTTTTGCAGCAGAAGCAAAGTAATCCTTGTACGGAACAAGCCTGAGCTGCTTGGTACTGTTGTATGACTTATACTTGTACTGCCCCGTTCCCACAGGTATGAAATCATCTTTATCATATACCAACTGGTTTGCTGCTCTGTAATCGCCGTCATTCAATACAGGAAAAACAAGGTCATCCAGAGAACAGTTATAATTATTGTTGAAATAAATTGTCACAACATACTTGCTTCTTGCAAAAGCTGAGTTTATTTTTTTAATTTTATCATAATACGGACATTCAGTTCCCGCAGCTTTCATTGCATTGATTGTAAATGCAACGTCTGATGCTCTCAGTTCTTCTCCGTCATGAAACAAAACATCTTCTTTTAAGGTGATGTTTATGTAAGCTTTTTCAGTATTGATTTCATATTCACCGGCCAGTTCAGGCTTAAGATTAAGGTTTTCATCGTATGTGAAAAGACTGCTGTATATAAGCTTGGAAAGATAATAGACATCTTGACTCTGTGAAATTACAGGGTTAAGTGTGTCAATTCTTTCAGATGAGAGGTAAACTGTATCCTGCTCAGAATATTCCATATCCGGGTCAATATTGAGCACTTCCTCCTTATAAAAATCCACACTGGAAACAGCCACAGCGATAATTAACACTGCAGCAAATATTACAGGAAATATTTTTTTAAGAAGCATGATTTTTTTTCTGGAACTGAGTTTACTCATTATTCACCGTTTTAACCCTTTCAATCAGTTTGTCAATCTGCTGATAGAGACTCTCAAGATTGCCTGAATTGTCTATAACATAGTCGGCCATTGTCATCTTTTCTTCGTCGTTCATCTGGTTGTTTATTCTGTCCAGAATACTCTGGCGGTCCAGACCATCTCTTTTAATTATTCTCTCGATTCTGACCTTCAGACCGGCGGTTACAAGCCAGTTTTCTTCAGCCAGCACCTGCATTCCGCATTCAAAGAGAAGAGGTGCATCAATAATAACAATGCCGTTATAAGATGCTTTGCGGAGGCGCACAAGACCATCAATAGTCTGTTCCACTACCTTCTGTGTCGTGATTTCTTCCAGAGCCTTAAGCTTATCTGCATCGTTAAAAACAATGCTTCCAAGCTTCTTGCGGTCAAGTGTTCCGTCGTCATAAAACACTTCATCACCGAAAGTTCTCCTGATTGCAGGAAGCGCATCTCCACCCGGTGCAGTAAGCTGGCGTGACATTTTATCTGCGTCAAGAATTACGCAGCCTTTTTCTTTTAAATAGGCTGAAACAGTTGATTTGCCTGTTCCTATTCCGCCTGTAAGTCCTATAATTTTCATAATTTTTACTCTTTACTTAAGGTCGTACCATGTGCTGCCCGTATTGACTTCTGCAAGTAGTTTTACTGACAGGTTCATGGCACTTTCCATATTCCTTACAAGAAGTTCTTTAATTTCCTCAAGTTCATCGTTTTTTGCCTGGATAATCAGTTCGTCGTGAACCTGAAGAATAAGTTTGGAATCAGGGTGTTTTTCCCGGAGTTCCCTGTATACTTTTATCATTGCCACCTTAATTATATCGGCAGCACTGCCCTGGATCGGGCTATTCATGGCAAGACGCTCGCCAAGCTGACGCACCATATATGCAGATGCATTTATTTCATGGATTGCACGCTTACGGCCAAGAATCGTCTCAGAATATCCTGTCTCCCTGGCACTGGCAATCTGGCCGTCCATATATTCTTTTACTTTTTCGTGTTTTCTGAAATATTCAGCAATATAGTTTTCGGCTTCCTTGCGGGTAATATTCAGTTCTTCACTGAGTCCGAAACCGCTCATACCATAAATTACACCGAAATTTACAGCCTTGGCCCTGCTTCTGTCTCCCACTGTAACCTGATCAGCAGGAATGCCAAGAACTCTGGATGCAGTCATCTTGTGAATATCTTCTCCATTGTTGAAAGCGTCAATCAGGCTCTGGTCCTGGGAAAGATGCGCAAGTACTCTCAGCTCAATCTGTGAATAGTCGGCACCCACAAGGGTATAGCCTTCTTCTGCCTCAAAAGCTCTTCTCAGATTACGTCCCAGTTCCTGTCTGATAGGAATATTCTGAAGATTTGGTTCTGTGCAGCTGATTCTTCCTGTTGCAGTAACAGTCTGCTGGAAATGGGCATGAATCTTGCTCTCAGAAGAAATCAGCGGTTTCATTCCTTCCACATAGGTAGAGTTAAGTTTTGTAAGGTTTCTGTACTCAAGAACAGCGGGAACAACAGGATGGTTATCCTTGATTTTTTCCAGGATGTCTGCACTGGTACTGTATCCACGCTTGGTCTTTTTGCCGGACGGGAGCTGGAGAGTTTCAAAAAGAATTTCTCCCAGCTGAGCCGGTGAATTAATATTGAATTTTGTCCCTGCCAGATCGTAAATTTTAAGTTCAAGGAGGTCAATTTTTTCTTTTAAATCTGCACCGAATTCATCGAGAAAAGCTTTGTTTGTACGTACACCTTCCACTTCCATGGCAGCCATAACTTCAATCAGCGGAAGTTCCACTTCATACAGAATCTTTTCCAGATTATTGTCTGAAATTGCAGCCTTCTGCACATTTTTTACTGCAAATACAGTGCTGCCAAGTACTGCACCGTAGTCAAGATATGAGTTGCTTGTATCTGCAAACATATCAAGCTGTCCGGCACCTGCCATAAAATCACTCTGCTCAGGAAGAACCTTATGAAGCTTTTCCAGAGCCAGCGTCTTAAGCTCATATTTGCTGCGGGCCACATCAAGTACATATTCTGCAATCGCTGTGTCAAAACAGATGTCGTAATTTGTCAGACCATAGCACATAAGCGAATAAAGATCATCTTTCAGGTCGTGTCCTGTAAATGAAAGCTTTGATTCGTTGAGAACTTCTGTAATCTCTGCAGGACTTACAGACACGCAGTCTGCGAAGAAAGCCTTGTCATCAGACATGAAGAATATACCATGAATTTCAGGTCGGTTCACATGACCATAATCTCCGAATACTTTAAGGTAAACTTCCTTGCCTGACAGAGATTTAAGCGCCTCAAGGTCACTTCTGGTGCGCAGTGCGCGCTTTTCAACGACAGCGGAAACAGCCGGTTCCATTTCAGGTTCCGGCTCTTCCACCTTTAATCTCTTTAAAAAACTGTTGAATTCAAGCTTCTGATAAAGCTCAATCAGCTTATTATAATCCGGTTCTTCCACTTTAAATTTATCAAACTGGATATCAAGAGGAACGAACCTGTTTATTGTCGCAAGGCGCTTGCTGAGAATTGCAAGCTGGACGTTTTCTTCCACCTTTTTACGGAGACCTGCCTTGGAAATCTGGTCAGTGTTTTCGATCAGATTTTCCACAGAACCGAACTGCTCCAGAAGTGCGATACCAGTTTTTTCACCTACACCCGGAATACCTGGAATGTTGTCAGAAGAGTCTCCCATAAGGCCTTTAAGGTCGATAAACTGGGTTGGTGTCAGATTGTACCTTTCTATCATCTTATCATGGTCAAAAAGCTCGAAATCAGTTACACCTTTTTTTGTAATGAGCACATGGGTCTTTTCTGTTGCAAGCTGCAGGGCGTCTTTGTCCCCCGTAACTATGAGGGGATCAATCCCCTGCTCCTCACCCATGCGGGCAACGGTTCCGATAATATCGTCGGCCTCGAAACCCTCAAGCTCAAGAATTTCAATGTTCATGGCACGGAGAATGTCCTTCATCAGAGGCATCTGCATTGCCAGTTCAGGAGGCATAGCCTTACGGCCTGCCTTGTACTCCGCATATTCCAGATGGCGGAAAGTCGGTGCTTTAAGGTCAAAAGCAACTGCCATATATTCAGGCTCATAATCGCCCATAATCTTATTGAGCATGTTGATAAAACCGTAGATACCCTGAGTATAAATTCCCTCCTTGGTAATCATAGGTCTCTGCATTGCATAAAACGCTCTGTTTATTAAACTGTTGCCATCAATGATGACTATCTTTCCACTCATTGAAACTCCTCACATCTTTTTAATTTTTATGCGTTTAATATCTGAATTGCCATGACAATAGCAATTATTACTCCTACTATTGATTCACCGCCCAGAAGACCTGATGCGATGATTGTGCCCTTCCCGTCTTCTTCAAACTGCGGACAAACTTTATCAACTGCAAGACGGATTACGCCGCCGATAAATGCTGTAGCACTGAGATAGAACGGAAGGTAAACACCAAGCCCCAGTGTAATCACCGGGAAGTTTACAAAGTAAAGAATAACTGCAATTACAAGTCCGATTATGAATGACGGAACATGTGATATTCCGCCGACCATTGCAGCTACTGCAGAGGCCTGGGCTGCCGGGAACATTTCTCCGCCGAAAGCTTCGCTGCCGTAAGCCATGAGGATTACTGCAAGAATAATCACAGAAACAACAGCTCCGATAAGTCCGCCTACTACTTCAGCTAGCCACTGAGCCTTAGGGTCAGTATTAAGAATATGGCCTGCTTTGAAATCGTTCATTACATCGCCAACAAGTCCGCATGCGATCGCAACTACAGCTGCAACATAGAATGCTTCAGTTTCCCCGATTGATGAAACTGCCTTTGCACCCAGCAGAATGATTATACCGAAGATTTCCATCGGATTGATTCCTGACTGACCTACACACTGTGCGGACATGGAAGTTGCAAGCCACGCACCAAGAATTGTAATTACAGATGCCACAATACCCATATCAGTGATAAAGGTGAATGCTGCTGCAACGATAACCAGAACGAAAGGTGCCCATCTCATGTTGATGAAATTGTCGCCAAGTCTGTCTTTTATGAACATTGAGCCGAAGATGTCCTTAGCCTTTGGAATTATTCCTTTTACAAGTATTCCTACGCCGGTACCGACCATCATGCCTATACCAAGGGAAGATTTGATATTTGCAGCAGTTACGCTGTCCCAGAGACCCATTTCAACTCCACCGAAAAGGATACCAAAATCTCCGATAAGTGCCCCGAGGAACCACACTCCTATTACTACAGGGCCGATTATGTAACCGATTGAGATAAGCATCGGTGAAAGCCAGATTCCGGCCATGGAACCATAACTCATCATCTTATTGCTGAGCAGCGTTGCAGGAAGCTTCATGGACCAGTCTCTGAGCCATGTAAAAATACCTGCCGCACCCATGGAAACAAAAAGCAGGACAGATTTTTTCATGTCCTTGTCTCCTACTTCCAGAGTGGCCGCAGCAGCCTGTCCCATTGCGTAAGGAAGTTCTTTGGTCTCAATAAAATACTTTCTGAAAAGTGCTGTAAAAATCAGGCCGAGAATTGTACCCCCAAGAGCAATTACAAGGAGCACCGGAACGGAAAGCTCGGTGTCCGGCTTCAGCATCCAGATTCCCGGGATGGTAAAAGCCAGTCCGCCTGCTACCATAGCACCGGCAGACATTGCTGTCTGAGTAACATTGATTTCCTGCAGGTTGGTGTTTCCAAGGACTTTGAGTGATACCATGGAAACAAGCACTACGAACATTATCGGCCATGGCAGAGAACTTGATTTAAGGGCGATAAACATAGAACTCATTGTAAGAATGATGCTCCCGATTGAACCGATTAAAAGTCCTCTGATTGTAAGTTGTTTTTCGTTCATTGTAATATTACCTTTCCTTTCAAAGTGCAATTTACGTTAACGTATTTGTTTTTTAATAAAAAAATCCCAGAATACCGTTGAGGAGATAATTGATGCCCTATCTTCCGATAGGTGGGTGTCCTGCTATGTCCCTCTGTCTTCCCCTGACCATGGGGGCCTGACATAACGGACAAAAGACTGCGGACTCCCGAAGCTCAAGTGTAGGTTCAATTATGAGTCCTTAACGTGTAACCCAGGATCTTTATTATTATTAATTATATTACGAAAGTTATTCTTCGTAAAGGTCTATTGAGCAATTTGTGTGAACTTTCTGAACGTCATCGTTGTCTTCCAGAATTTCAATCATCTTTGCTAATTTTGCAATGTCTGCAGGATCTGATGGTGCTGCTTCCATTGATGGAACGTATTCAACGTCGGATTCAGCGATTTCGTAACCTGCTGCAACCAGTGCATCATGTACGTCTGCAAGAACGCCAGGTTCTGTCACGATTTCAAAACTGTCTTCGTGAACAACCATGTCGTCTGCTCCGGCTTCGAGAGCTGCTTCAAGAAGTGCATCTTCATCGATGTCTGCATCTTCTGCGTCAATGATGATGATACCCTTTCTGGAGAACATGTAGGATACGCATCCTGGTGTACCAAGGTTTCCGCCATACTTGTCAAAAGTGGATCTTACGGAAGATGCTGTTCTGTTGTTATTGTCAGTAAGCGCTTCAACGATTACTGCTACACCACCAAGGCCGTAGCCTTCAAATGTAAGTTCTTCGTATGATTCACCGGCAAGTTCGCCAGTACCTTTTTTGATAGCTCTTGTAATATTATCGTTAGGCATTGAAATAGCTTTAGCTTTTTCAATTGCCAGTCTTAATGTTGCATTGTACTCAGGGTCTCCGCCGCCTTTAGCTGCTACTGTGATTGCTCTTGCATACTTAGTAAACATTGCTGCTCTTTTAGAGTCCTGTGCGGCTTTTCTACCTGCGATTGTACCGTGTCTTCCCATGGAGACACCTCCTAACTTAGTTTATTTTTATTTTTGCGAACATATTATACAATAGCATACGCCTATTTTCAAGTTTTTTTACGAAAATATAAATTGCAAACTATATGATTTTCTAGTATTCTGTACTTAACATAACTTTTTAAGTCTTAAGGAGGTAAACAATGACAAGAACACCACAGGACATTATGCAGATGATCCAGGAACAGAACATAAAGATGGTAGACTTCAAAATCGTTGATATCAACGGCCAGTTCCGCCATGTAACAATTCCTGCATCACAGTTTACACCTGATACAATCAGAGAAGGTATCGGATTCGATGCTTCCAACTATGGTTATGCAGTAGTAGAAAAAAGTGACATGGTCTTTATCCCTGACCTTGATACTGCAGTAATCGACCCTTACTGTGAAATTCCTACTCTTTCCATCACAGGAAACGCAATGATTATTGATTACCCTGAAAACCGCCCTCTCGCGCAGTATCCTCGTAACATCGTCCAGGCTGCAGAGCAGTACATGAAATCCAACGGTATTGCGGACACAATGCTGATTCTTCCTGAATTCGAATTTCACATGTTTGATCAGGCCGGCTGGTCCCTTGCTCCTAACAATATCAGCATGACAATCGACGCTGAGCAGTCACCTTGGAACAGCGCTACACAGGGCAAAGGCTGCGTAGTTCCTCACCAGAAAAACTACCACATTGCAAAGCCTTTTGACAGTACATACGAATGCAGAAGTGAAGCCTGCCTTGAACTTGAAAAGATGGGCATCGCAATCAAATACCACCATCCTGAAGTAGGCGCTTCCGGCCAGTTTGAAATCGAACCTATGCTGGGCCAGATGTCAAAGATGGCGGATGCCACAATGATGATCAAATACGTAATCCACAACACTGCCCTCAAATACGGCAAAGTTGCTACATTCATGCCTAAGCCTGTTTACGGCGAAGCCGGCAACGGTATGCACGTTCACATGCTCCTTCTCAAAGACGGGCAGCCTGTTTTCTCCGATGACGAAGGATATTCACATCTCAGTAAAGAAGCTCACTGGTTCATGGGCGGCCTGCTGAAGCACATCGCTTCCCTCTGCGCCATCACAAACCCAAGTACCAACTCCTTCAAGAGACTGGTTCCAGGCTTTGAAGCTCCTGTAACTGTCGGCTACGCAACTTCCAACAGAAGTGCCGTAATCAGAATTCCTGCATACGCAAAGACACCTAACCTCCGCCGTTTCGAAATCAGAAACCCTGACGCAACATGCAACCCTTATTTCTGCTATGCTGCCCTTCTCATGGCAGGTATCGACGGTATCAAGAACCAGATCGATCCACATGAAGCAGGCTGGGGTCCTTACGATTTCAACCTTTATCACCTTTCCGACGAAGAAAAGGCTAAGCTGACTCAGCTCCCTACACGTCTTGACGATGCACTGGACGCTCTGGAAGCTGACCACGACTACCTGACAGCAGGCGGCGTTTTCCCTGAAGAACTGATTAAGAACTTCATCTCTCTCAAGAGAAAGGAACTCCTGGAAATGTCCAAGATTCCACACCCTGCTGAGTTTGACAGATACTTTAATTTATAGTTAAAAAACAATCCCCTTTCCGGTCTGGTCGGCCGGTCAGGGGATTTTAACTTATACAAAATTTATGCCAATCATAATACTTTTCATATTATTACGACTCTCCTTCGCAGGATGTCTGCAGATGTTTATGTGCTGTGGACATCATCAGTTTGATTCTGTTCAGCTGGTTAACGTTGCTTGCACCCGGGTCATAGTCGATGGCCACGATGTTTGCCTTCGGATAGCGCTCTCTTAAGGCTTTCATCATTCCCTTGCCTGTTACATGGTTCGGCAGGCAGGCAAATGGCTGCAGACAGGCAATATTGCTTGCACCGCTCTTGATAAGCTCAATCATTTCGCCTGTAAGAAGCCAGCCTTCACCGCACTGGTTGCCGATAGAAGCGATTTCAGATGCTTCATGGGCGGTGTGTTCGATGTATGAAGGCTCGTCGAAGCGTTTGCTTTCTCTGAGGGCCTTACGCAGCGGTTTCCTGAACCACTCGATAAGGCTGATGCCTATGGCATTGAGTTTGTACTGCTTATATGAGCCAGAAAGCTTTTCATAGTTGAACTTCTTGCTGTACATGCCGTAAAGGAAGAAGTCGATAAGGTCAAGAACTACTGCTTCGCCGCCTTCTTTTTCGATGATATCAACAATATAATTGTTGGCATCAGGATGGTATTTTACAAGGATTTCTCCTACTACACCAACCTTCGGTTTCTTTATATTGCGCAGCGGCAGGTTGTCGTAATCTGCAACAATCTGAGGAATCAGTTTTCTGAATGTGCTCAGTTTACCATCCCGGCAGTTCTGGAAAATTGCAGGTTCCCACTTTTTCATAATTGCTTCAGCAGAACCCGGCACCAGTTCATACGGACGTGTAGCGTAAAGGACTCTCTGGAAAAGGTCTCCGTATACAGCGCCGATAATAAGTCTCTTGCCCATGGCAGCATCAATCTTGAATCCAGGATTTGATTCCAGACCTGCTGCATTGAAGGAAATTACAGGAATCTGCTCCATACCCAGGTCCTTGAGAGCTTTTCTGAGGAGCGCAATATAGTTGCTGGCTCTGCATCCGCCTCCTGTCTGTGACATGATAAGAGCAGTTTTGTCCGGGTCATACTTGCCCGACTTGAGTACGCTTATCATCTTGCCCAGTGTCACCAGAGTCGGATAACAAGCGTCGTTATTTACATACTTAAGACCTTCATCAACTGCGCCTTCGTCATCTGTAGGAATAACAACCGCATTGTAGCCGCTTTCCTTAAAGCCGACTTCAAGGTACTGGAAATGAATCGGTGACATCTGCGGAATCAGGATTGTATAATCTTTCTTCATTTCCTTGGTGAAGAGCTTGCGCTGATAAGGTTTTTTGTCATGAAGAGGCTTCACGTTGTTCTTGTCGCGCTCTTCCATAGCCGCCTTGAGAGATCTGATTCTGATTCTGATTGCACCCAGATTGGTACCTTCGTCAATTTTAAGTACAGTATAAAGTTTATTGGACTTTTCAAGAAGTTCTTCTACTTCGTCAGTTGTAACTGCGTCAACACCGCAGCCGAAAGAGTTGAGCTGAACCAGTTCCACCCCTTCAAGATTTCCTACAACGTTGGCTGCCTTGTAAAGTCTGGAATGGTAAGTCCACTGGTCGAGAACTCTGATCGGTCTTGCCAGTTTTTCCATGTTGCAGATGGAGTCTTCAGACAGAACCACCATATCGTAGGATGTAATCATTTTATCAATGCCATGGTTGATTTCAGTGTCCAGATGGTAAGGCCGGCCTGAAAGAACGATGGCTTTTTTGTTATGCTTTCTTGCGTAATCCAGAGCTTCCCTGCCCTTGGCTTCCACATCCTGCTTGAAAGCATTCTGCTCTGCACGTGCCGCCGCAACAGCTTCTCTGATTTCACCAGCAGTAACACCGCGGCTTTCTAAAATTTCGTGAAGTCGCACTGCAAGGCGCTTGTCATTATCGTAAGGCACGAAAGGATGTGTGAATTCCACTCCTGCCTCCTCAAAGACTTCATTCATGTTGTTTGCAATTACTTCAGGGTAAGTTGCAACAATCGGGCAGTTGTAGTGGTTCGGAGCGTCCGGATCTTCACTCTGTTCATAGTTGATACATGGATAGAAAATCCACTTTTCGCCCATGTCCACCAGAGTCTTAATGTGTCCGTGAACCAACTTGGCCGGATAACAGGCTGTATCAGAAGAAATTGTGTCCATACCACGTTCGTAAAGTTCCTTGGTGGACATCGGTGAAAGCACCACGCGGAATCCAAGTCTGGTAAAGAAAGTATGCCAGAACGGGTAGTTTTCAAACATATTAAGCACCCGCGGAATGGCCACGCTGCCACGTTTTGCTTCTTCTTCGCTGAGAGGTTCGTAGCAGAACAGTCTCTTCAGTTTGTATTCATAGAGATTTGGTAAATCTGCTTTTTTATCTTTTCTGCCCTCACCTTTTTCGCAGCGGTTGCCTGTGATATAGCGGCTTCCGTCATTGAATCTGGTAATTGTCAGCATGCACTTGTTTTCGCAGCCTGCACAACGTGCATTGGAATTTCCTGCCTCAAAAGTAATCAGGTCTTCCATGTGAATCAGGCTTGAATGATGCCCTTCTTCCCAGTTTGTCATGGAGTTAAGCGCACAGCCGTAAGCACCCATGATTCCAGCAATATCAGGTCTTACAACCTCCTTGCCAAGGACCTTTTCAATAGCACGGAGAACGGACTCATTATAGAAGGTACCGCCCTGAACGACGATTTTTTCGCCTGCTTCTTCAGGGTTTCTCAGCTTGATTACTTTATATAAGGCATTCTTGATTACAGAATATGAAAGGCCTGCTGCAATATCACCGATGGTGGCCCCTTCTTTCTGAGCCTGCTTGACCATGGAGTTCATGAAAACTGTGCATCGTGTACCAAGGTCCACAGGATTCTGTGACATAAGGCCCACTTTTGCAAAGTCCTCAACCTTCATTTCCACCGACTTGGCGTAGGTTTCAATGAAAGAACCACAGCCGGAAGAACATGCTTCGTTGAGCATAATATGGTAAATTGCGCCGTCTTTGATTCTCATGCACTTCATGTCCTGACCGCCGATGTCAAGGATGAAATCCACGCCGGGGAGGAACTCATCAGCAGCCTTGTAATGTGCCATTGTTTCAATTATGCCGTAGTCTGCACTGAAACCGGCCTTGATAAGTCCTTCACCATAACCGGTTACTGTAGTGTTGCCGATATAGCAGTCTGCCGGAAGCTGGCTGTAAAGCTCATTGAGCAGCTGTTTAGTAGTTTCCAGCGGATTTCCTTCGTTGCCTCTGTAGAAAGAGTACACAAGATTTTTGTCCTGGTCAATAAGGGCGGCCTTCGTTGTTGTGGAGCCGGCGTCAATACCCAGGAACAGAGGTCCTTTACAGTCTGCCAGATTCTTTCTTTTAATCTGAGCATGTGAGTGACGTTCTCTGAATTCCATATACTCTGCCTGGTCTCTGAAAAGCGGTTCAACCCTCTTGGTTGATGACGCTGCCAGCGAATCCACAGAGCCGATTCTGCCCATAAGATCACTGAGTTTTACTGGCTCGCAGTTATCTGCCATGAAAGCAGCACCGAGCGCAACGAAATACTTTGAATTTTCAGGGAAAATAACTTCTTCAGGCTCAAGTTCCAGAGTCTCAGTGAACCTCTTTCTCAGCTCCGACATGTATGTAAGCGGACCGCCGAGGAAAGCAACATTGCCCCTGATTCTTCGTCCGCAGGCCAGACCGCTGATGGTCTGATTTACAACAGCCTGGAAGATTGAAGCCGCAAGATTTTCAATGGGTGCACCTTCATTGATAAGGGGCTGGATGTCAGTCTTGGCAAATACTCCGCATCGTGCTGCAATAGGATAAATAATATTGTAATTTTTAGCAGCTTCGTTAAGACCATTGCCATCAGTGTTAAGCAGAATTGCCATCTGGTCGATAAAAGCACCTGTACCGCCTGCACAGGTACCATTCATACGCTGCTCTACTGTACTTCCGAAGAAAGTGATTTTGGCATCTTCCCCGCCAAGCTCAATAACTACATCAGTCTGGGGAATGATTTTCTGGACTGCAAGTGAACAGGTAACTACTTCCTGTTCGAACTTTGCACCTATGGTTTCGGCAAGTGCCAGCCCACCGGAACCGGTGATTACAGTTTTAACGTCAATATCCCCTTTTTCTTCGAAAAGATTGCCCAGAAGTTCGCTTACTTTGCTGAAAACGCTGGACATGTGACGTTCATAACGCTGATAAATAATGTTTTCTTTTTCATCAATAAGGACCAGTTTAACCGTTGTTGATCCTACATCAATTCCAAGTCTCATCTGTTACCTCTTTTTATTTACTAATACGTTTACATAATTGTCTACATAAAGACATGTTATTCTACCACTAAAATGTGATTTTGTTGTGAAAAAAAGCGTTAAGGTTTTGTTCAAGTTCTTGCAATTATTTACATTTTCGTTTATAATTTAACATTATGAAATCTACTATCAAAAAAAGAACATGGAAAGCAATATACAGACTTCTTGACAGAGTTTCACCCATTGATTATGACTGTGGTAAACTCTGCGGCGCTGCCTGCTGTACCTGTGCTGACACCAATGGTGATGACATGGAAATGGGTATCTACCTCTATCCCGGCGAGCACAAAATACACAATAAAAAAGACAACTGGTTGGATTGGACAGTTGAAGATGCCGCAGAATTTGAATTCCCTGACAGCTGGAACGGCCCTGTCTATTTCGTACGCTGCAAGACGCCTCCTGTGTGTCCCCGTGAAAAGCGCCCGCTGCAGTGCCGTACATACCCTCTCGCTCCTTATCTTACTGAAGACGGTTTTCTTCAGATGGTTTATAACGACGAGGAACTGCCATACTCCTGTCCTCTTATTGAGGAACAGATTCCTCTGAACGATGACTTTGTCAAAGCAACTTATACCGTATGGTCCCATCTTATTCGCGATCCGCTGATTTATGACCTGGTGGATATGGACTCCCGTGCAAGGGACGAAGCTGAAGAGGATTTTTAATAATTAAAGCACAAAAAAATAAACTCCGGATAAACAGAATCACTTTCTGTCTTCCGGAGTTTTTGTTTACAATTTAAATTTTTATCATATTCATTATTCCGAGTGCTGCCACTGCAGCCAGACACGTTCCGAGAGAATACTTGTAAATATCCCCTTCTTTTCCGCTTAAACCAACGGATGCAGAAACGATTGACGTTGTGGAAGGCCCTATTGCACCTGTAACAGATGCTGCTATTGACTGGCAGGCGCACATCAGTGCAGGCGAAACGCCCATTGCAATTGCAGCATTTTCCTGCAGTGAACCAAACAGAATATTTGAATTGGTGTTGCTTCCTGTGATAAAAGTTCCTGTGGCCCCCAGTACAGCCGCCATAAACGGATAAAGTTTTCCTGTTGCTGCAACAATATATGATGACAAGTTGATAACCATGTCACAGTCCATCATAATATTTGTGGTACAAAGCAGAAGAACCAGGGTGATTACCGTGTTCTTTACTTTTTTATATGTACGTCCGGCCATGGTTTTAAGACAGCTGAATTTAAGAATTCCCCTTATGTGATAATATGTCAAGCTTATAAATACTGTTATCAGAATGATTGTAAACGGGAATTTTATCAGATTCATGGTAACAAAATCTTCTTCAGCTGCCACTACCTTGCCTGCTGCCATTTCGTATCCCGGCACATCTATTGAAAGTTTCAGACCAGGATTAATGATAAAGAAACCGATTGACATCACAATTACAAGAAGATACGGAAGTACCCCGTCAAAGAGCTGGCGAAGCTCGTCTTTGCTGAAATGTCTGTATTTATGTCCGCTTACAATGCGGTAAGTAACCATCATCGTAATAAGACCCACCATGCCTGTAACAAAACCAATTACGGTCACCATTTCAAACTTTGCCATAACTGTAAGAGATACGGACATTGTAATCCATGCAGGAATGAGGAATTTCAGACCTTTGAGAATATATCTGAAACCACCGTAAATAAAGCAGATTCCCATACCACATGCCAGCATTCCGACAGAACCATACTTTGACATTGCCACCAGGATTTCTCCGAGCGGAGTGCCAGTAACAATTTCTATGCCGAATATTGACGAACCCATGGAACCGAAACTTATGGCCCAGGAATGTCCCAGCAAGGCCGCTGCTGCTGACTTTGAGGTATCATAGCCTGATTTGATAAGAATGGTTGCTGCAATTACTGCCGGAAGGCCGTATCCTGCGATTCCCTGAAGAAATGCAGTAAAGGTCCAGCAGATCATAAGAAACAGAGCAAACCTGTCCTCAAAAAGCGTGGAGAGAAACTGTTTGATTGTATTGAATCCACCTGCCATATCAACAAGGTTATAAAGCAGCATAGCACCAACAGCAATCAGTCCTACAGATATAGACATTGCCAGGCCTTTTTCAATTGCTATTGCCACACCCTTTGTTTCAGGTCTGTAAATCAGCAGAAACTCAGCCATTGCTACAGCAAAGGCTATTGCGCTGGCTTTTCTGGCAGGCATTTTCATAATAAGAAGCGTTACAAGCAGCACACATATAGGCGCTGCAGAAATTATAAATTCAACCATTTCAAAGCAGTCTCCTTTCAATATTGTGAGTTTAGCATGTTTTTTATTATTCGTAAAATATATATAATATATATCTGTTATTCATTTACGGTATATGTTATAATCCTTATATTACAGGAGGACCTATATGGATATTAAAACACTTAAGAACTTTGTTACCGTGGCTGAATGCGGCTCAATTCTCAAAGCAGCAGCCGAGCTGCACATTTCCCAGCCACCGCTTTCCAAACAGATGCAGGCTCTTGAAAAAGAACTCAATGTTACGCTTTTTGTAAGGACTCCCCGCGGTATCAGACTTACAGATAAAGGCGAACTCTTATATAAAAAAGCGCTTTCGCTGATTTCGTACAGCGAATCAATCCTCACCGAACTTCACGAACCATCTGCTGATACAATAAATATAGGGATTGTTACCTCTTCCACTGATTACGCACTGGACATTATCAGCAGTTATTGCACTGAAAAAAATATGAATTTTTCCATTCATGAAAAAGAAAGTTTTGAGCATATCAAAATGCTGGAAAAAGGTCTGCTGGACATGGCACTTGTACGCTCACCCTTTGAAATTTCAGATGATGTAGTTTCACTGAAAATCACGGACGATTCCCTTACCTTCGTCGGAAAAAAAGAATTTCTGGAAAGCAGAAAGTCTGATGCATCTCTTGAGGATATGGTTCATATACCGCTTATTATCACACGCCGCTGGTACAACCACATAAAAAAATACTGGCCGGACGGGATGCAGAACCTTAATTTCAGATATATTTGCCAGGACAATCACACCGCGCTTTCTATGGCCAGAAGGAAGATGGGTGTGGCAATAGTTCCTGGTACAGCCTCAGCTTCAATGGCCGGTAATGAAGATTACCTTATCCGGCATTTTACCGATGAAAGGCTCCAGACAGGACTTTTTCTTCTGTACAACAAAAAAATCCCTGCTTCATCTTCAGTCAGGGATTTCATTGAATATATTATTTCACAAAAATTATAATGTCTTTATTTCCTTGTTGTAAAGTCGTCTCAGCATAATAGCACTGTATGTGAGTCCCAGCACTTCTGCCAGTGGGAATGATGCCCATGAAAGAGTTACTCCGCCGATTCTGATGAGAATGAATGCCAGCGGAAGGATACCCAGCAGCTGTCTGATGATTGAAACCAGAAGGCTGTAGATACCATGACCTGTGGCCTGGAATAAGGTTCCTGTGATAATACCAAAGGCTGCAGGCAGGAAACAGATACTGATAATTCTCAGTGCAGGTACACCGATTTCAAGCATTTCAGGTGAAGCATCAAACATCCCCAGCAGATGGTTTGGTGCTGTCTGGAAAAGTATAAGGCCTACAGACATTACTGTAACTGCGAACACCATTGCCGCCTTGTATGTGTCCATAAGGCGCTTTCTGTCGCGGGCACCATAATTGTAACCCATGATAGGCATTGCACCCTGGTTAAGACCGAATACAGGCATAAACACGAATGACTGAATCTTGAAGTATATTCCGAGAACCGCTACTGCAGTTGTTGAATAGCCTACAAGAATTGCATTGTAGCCTATGGTCATAACTGAGGCAATGGACTGCATTACGATTGAAGGCAGACCCACTTTGTAAATATCACCGACAACTTTCCAGTCAATTTTAAATCCTTTGATCTGGATGTTTACCAGATGCTCGCCTCTTACGAGAATTGTCACTCCTACCATCAGACCTGCAAGCTGACCGATAACAGTAGCAACTGCTGCACCTGCCACGCCCAATTCAGGCAGTCCGAACCATCCGAAAATCAGCACAGGGTCCAGTGCAATGTTTACAACAGCGCCGGTAAGGCTGCATGCCATAGGTCCTACCATATTACCGGTGGACTGGAGAATCTTTTCAATTACAACCTGAATATGAATGAAAACTGATCCTATGCAGACAATAGAAAGATACTGGCAACCAGCTTCGTAAATATATGTTCCTGGCTCAGCATATCCAGCAACAAAGGGTCCTGCCACAAAAATACCGATAAAAAGGAAAATCAGATAATTGATAAGACCGATTCTCAGACCGGTGCTTGCAGCTTTATCTGCTTCTTCCTGTCTCTGCGCACCCAGTCTTCTGGCAATAAGGGAGTTGATACCAACGCCGCTGCCCACAGAAAGCGCGATGATAAGCATCTGTACAGGTGTTACAATAGATACAGCAGTCAGTGCATCTTCACTTACCTGCGCAACGAAAATACTGTCTACAATGTTATATAATGAATTGATGGTCATGGACAGGATTGCCGGCCATGCCATGTTGAAAAGCAGTTTGTTGACGGGCATTGTACCCATTTTATTTACACGTTCTTTTTCTTCCATAATGTCCTCTCTTTCGTAAAATGTTATTATATAACAAATTCTTTACAAATTCAAGATTTATGTTATTATATATGTGTGACTCTTTACAGAGCCTTATTTTATTATGCAATCAACTTTTTCACATAAGAGAAAGAAAGGAAAATATATGACAACCAGACACGAAGAAATTCAATCAAGAAGAATATTTGGTATCATCTCCCACCCGGACGCTGGTAAGACTACACTTACAGAAAAGCTTCTGCTCCACGGCGGCGCAATCCGCGAAGCCGGAACTGTCAAAGCAAGAAGAAACGCAAAGTTTGCTACTTCCGACTGGATGGAAATTGAAAAGCAGAGAGGTATCTCCGTAACTTCATCAGTTATGCAGTTTGAGTACCGCGGAAAAGTGGTTTCAATCATGGACACCCCTGGTCACAATGACTTCGGTGAAGATACTTACCGTATCCTTACTTCCGTAGACAGTGCGGTAATGGTTATCGACGGTGCCAAAGGTATCGAAACCCAGACAAAAAAGCTCTTTAAGGTATGCTCTATGAGAGGCATTCCTATTTTCACTTTCGTAAACAAAATGGACCGTGAAACCAAGGATCCGTTCGATCTGGTACAGGAACTCGAAGACGTTCTCGGACTTCCTTCCACACCTGTGACCTGGCCTATCGGCTCCGGTCTCACCTTCGAAGGTATCTACGATATCATGAAAAATGAGGTTATCCTCTACAAAGCCGGCAAAACAATCCAGCTTGGCGAAGACGGCGTTTTCGGGCCTGAACTTGAAGGCGAAATCGCAGGCTATAACCTTTCCCAGCTCCGTGATGAAATCGAACTTATCCAGGGCGCGGGCAATGAATTTGATATGGACCTTATCTCCAAAGGTAAGCTTTCACCTGTTTTCTTCGGTTCAGCACTTGCTGACTTCGGTACAGTTTCTTTCCTGAACCACTTCCTCGATATGTCCCCTGCTCCAGGTCCGCGTAAGACTACTGAAGGAGAAATAAATCCTGAGGATGATTTCTTCAGCGGATTCATTTTCAAGATTCAGGCAAACATGAACCCTGCTCACAGAGACAGACTTGCGTTCTTCAGAATCTGCTCCGGTACATTCGAAAGAGGCATGACCGTTAAGCTTTCCAGAACAGGTAAAGAAATGAAGCTTGCCCAGTCTACAATGATGATGGCAAACGAACGCGAAAACGTTGAAACAGCCATCGCCGGAGATATCATCGGTATCTATGATACAGGAAACTATCAGATCGGTGACACGCTCACAGACCGCAAGGAACCCCTTTTCTTCGAACCGCTGCCAACCTTCCCTCCTGAACTCTTTGCAATGGTAACCCCTAAGAACTCCATGAAAGCAAAGCAGTTCCAGAAAGGCGTTGACCAGCTTGCTCAGGAAGGTGCAATTCAGGTTTACAGAAACCAGTACAACGAAGTTATTATCGGTGCTGTCGGCCAGCTCCAGTTTGAAGTTTTTGAATACAGACTGAAGAACGAATACAACGCGGACATCCGTATGGACCGACTGGACTTCAGCGTAGCAAGATGGGTTGACATGGACCCTGACGACACAGACGGAATTGAAAAGCTCAAAGACAAGCTTGACTCACGTCAGATGCTGGTATTTGACCACTTCCGCAGACCAATCATCATCTTCGCTAACCAGTTCACACTGCAGTACTTCTCAGACAAGCACACTGATATCAGACTTGTTGAAGCACTTGATGTTAAACAATATTAAATTTTTGTATATTGAAAAACTCCTCATCGCTGAGGAGTTTTTTTACTTTATAAATCCGGGCAGAGCTATAAGCCGGGTTCTGTATTAAACGATCATCTTTCTCGACTTGCCGTCGCCGGCAAGCTCTAGCAACCTACCTTACCGGGAGGTGACGGGCAGCCACCCTTAATCCCTATTTGGTCTTGCTCCGGGTGGGGTTTACACGGCCAGCATGTCTCCATACTGCCGGTGAGCTCTTACCTCACCATTTCAACCTTACCACAGCCGTACTGTTTCGGCGGAATGTTTCTGTTGCACTTTCCCTATAGTTACCTACGCCAGACGTTATCTGGCACCCTTGCCCTGCGGAGCCCGGACTTTCCTCATACCTTTCGGCACGCGACCGTCTGCTCTACCCAGAATTTAAACTATATTTAGTTATTATCCACTATAAATACCCTATGAAGCTGATGCTGTATGTAATCACAACAGCTGCAATCAGCAGGACTACAACGACCTGCATTATTCTGCGCTTGGTTTCAGCTTTCATTGCTTTTTTCATCTTTAATGTCCCCCCTGTGATGTCTAAATTGCAGTGAAAGGATTCAAATCCACACCGCATTGAATTATATCAATTTCTGGCAGATTGTCAAGAAGCGTGAGCATATTTTCACAGAAAATCTGTTCTGTACCAAAGTGCCCGCAGTCAAGAACGTTGATTCCGGTTTCTCTTGCTTCCTGGGCCGCATGGTACTTCAGGTCGCCGGTAATAAACAGGTCGCAGCCTGTTATCTTTGCTGCTTTAAGGAACTCTGCACCTGCTCCGGTACACCAGCCGCATTTTTTGATCTTCGCATCAATTGAGCCGGCATAATTAAAGAATTTTTTGTCAATCTTAAGTGCCTTGGCTGCATGTCCGATAAACTCAGAAGCACTCATGCCTTCACCGCTGACCATACCTGTTCTGCAAAGTCCGGTAAAATCAGCTTCCATCACCTGCACATTCTCCAGTCCGAGGACCTTACCCAGGTAATCGTTATTACCACCGGCACACTTGTCAAAAGGTGTGTGAGTGGAATATACGCTGATTCCATGCTTTATCAGCTCAATTATAAGCTTTCCCGTAATATTGTTATTGTCAACTCTTGCAATTTTGCCGAAAATAAGGGGATGGTGGACAAGCAGCAGGTCTGCTTTCTGGTTTACTGCTTCCCTGACAACTTCACCGTTTACTTCCAGAGCTACCATAACCTTTGAAATATCACCATTGGTGAGCTTTATCTGCCAGCCGGAGTTGTCCCACTCTTCCTGCAGCTCAAGAGGAGCGATTTTTTCAACTTCAGCTATAAATTCATTAATATTCATCATCCTTACAACCTCCTTAAAAGGTATTCCAGATATTCAATTCTGTATTCAGCACGTTTAAGCTGCGCTTCTGTCGTCTGACTGCCCATTGCCATACTGCGCAGAACCTGTCTTTCAAGATTCAGCTTGCGCTGCAGATATTCCTCAGTCAGATCATTTTTAAATTTTATAAGAGTGTGTGGATACTGATATTCAATATCATCTTCATCCTGATTCATGGATACAGCAACTTCCTTAGGCTCAACTGTAAGTATCTCGCAGATGAACTTGCCTTCACGGACCAGCTGCTCATTTACAATTTTGAAGCCATTGTTCAGCAGCCAGTAACGCAGTTTACCCACATGGTTGCGTGGCTGGAGAATCAGCCGTTTGAAGGAATGAGCCTTTTCGAAGTCTGCTCCCAGAATCTCAGTCATAAGAATTCCGCCCATACCGGCGATTGCGACCGCATCAACTTCCCCGTTTTCAAGAACCTCGATGCCGGACCCAAGTCTCAGATCAAATTCCTTGTCCGGATGGAGCATTTCGCAGTTATCTCTGGCTTTGTCCAGAGACCCGCGGCTGATATCGGCCATGATGACATGAGGGCTGATTCCTGCTTCCCAAAGATAAATAGGCAGAAAACCATGATCGGTGCCAATGTCCGCCATGGTTTCTCCTGCTTTTATTTCATCTGCAATTGTTTTTAATCTTGGTGTTAATTTTACCATTATTCTAAGTAATCCTTTAACTTCTTGCTTCTGCTTGGGTGACGAAGCTTACGGAGAGCTTTTGCTTCAATCTGTCTGATACGTTCACGTGTAACGTCGAACTCTTTACCAACTTCTTCAAGAGTTCTTGCTCTGCCGTCTTCAAGACCGAATCTGAGCTTGAGAACTTTCTGTTCTCTTTCTGTGAGAGTATCCAGAACTTCAACCAGCTGTTCCTTGAGCATTGAGAAAGCCGCAGCTTCTGCCGGTGCAGGAACATCTTCATCCGGAATAAAGTCGCCAAGATGGCTGTCTTCTTCTTCGCCGATAGGAGTTTCCAGTGACACAGGTTCCTGTGCAATCTTCTGGATTTCTCTTACTTTATCTACTGAGATACCCATTTCTTCAGCGATTTCTTCAGGGGATGGTTCACGTCCGTAAGTCTGAAGGAGCTGACGGGATACTCTGATAAGCTTGTTGATTGTTTCTACCATGTGAACAGGAATTCTGATGGTTCTTGCCTGGTCAGCGATGGAACGTGTGATTGCCTGTCTGATCCACCATGTAGCATATGTGGAGAACTTGTAACCCTTGGTGTAGTCGAACTTGTCCACCGCCTTGATAAGACCCAGATTACCTTCCTGAATCAGGTCGAGGAAAAGCATTCCGCGGCCGACATATCTCTTTGCGATACTTACTACCAGTCTCAGGTTAGCTTCGCATAGTCTTTTCTTTGCAGCTTCATCGCCCTGCTCCATTCTCTTCGCAAGTTCAATTTCTTCGTCTGCGGAAAGAAGAGGAACTTTACCGATTTCCTTCAGGTACATTCTTACAGGGTCATCAACCGCAATTCCCTTAGGAATACTTGCATCCAGATCGATATCGGCAGATTCATCCATGATGATATCAGGGTCTTCAGTAAGATCAATATCTTCGTTGAGAAGCACATCAAAATCATCAGGTTCATGTTCTGACACAATTTCGATATCCTTGGAAATAAGGGCATCATAGATGTCGTCCATCTGATTTTTGTCCAGATCTGTAGCATCCAGTACGTCAGCAATTGCAGAGTAAGTAAGCTTGCTCTTGTTTGCCTTTGCCTTTTCAACAAGAATGTTGAGAAGTTCCTGCTTTTTTTCTGCAGGTGACATTACTGCCTCACCATTTTCAATATTGTTTGCATTAAATTTTTTGTTGTCTTCTGCTGTCATTATTTTCTTCCCCCAAACGAGTTAATTTCCTTCTGAACCTTCAACAGTTCAGCTGTCAGCTCTTTTATTGAATCACTGTTATTGTCTTCGTCAGCCAGAGCCAGTCGGTCAATTATCTCCTGCTCTTTTCTGACTGCATTATTAAGCTTCCATTTTTTAATACATTCATCGAAAACCTGTTCTTCATTGCCTGCAACTATTATTTTTTCAAGGGCTGCTGCGAACTGCTGGCTTTCATCAGGTTCCAGACTGTCCATTATGTCCCCAAGTTCAAAACCACCGTTCAGACCATATTTTTCGAACATAATATTTTCGATTTTTTTACCCAGAGTGCTCTGGATAATGTCCTCATTTTCCAGAAGTTTTTCTGAGAAATAAGGATTTACAAGGAGAACTTTAAAGATTGTTGCTTCCAGACTTGAAAACTCTGAAGCAGTTTCCTCTTTTACCGGCCGCCTTCTGACGGTCTGAGTCTCTCCCATATTATTATTGCCTAAGATTTCCATTCTTATTGCACCCTCAGCAATTTTCAGGTCACCAGACAATTTTTTTATATAAATATCAGCTGCAGTCGGACTGAGAGTCTTAAGAATCTCCGAGGCTTTTTTCATGTAATCAATCTTTCCGTCCTCTGTCGAAAGATTCAGTCCGCGTCTGGCTGTATTTAACTTGTAATCAATCATCGGCAGTGCTCCGTCAACCAGTCTGAGGAAAGCTTCCCTGCCGTTTTTCTTTATATATTCATCCGGGTCCTTACCGTCTGTCACGTGAAGAACCTTTACTTTTATATCTTCAGCCCCTAGAACTTCCAGTCCTCTGACCGCTGCATTCTGTCCGGCTTCGTCAGCATCGTATGAAAGCACCACATTCCGCGTATAACGCTTGAGCAGCTTGGCCTGATTTTCAGTAAGTGCTGTTCCCAGCGAAGCACCCACATTCCGTACACCTCCCTGATAAAGGGAAATAACGTCCATGTAGCCTTCAACTAAAATAGCGTAACCCTCTTTTCCCACATCCTGTTTGGTGGTATTCAGAGCGTAGATATTATTTTTTTTCTGGAAAACCCTGTTTTCAGGGGAATTCAGGTACTTGGGCATTGCGTCACCGATTGCTCTGCCGCCGAACCCTATTACCTTGCCGTTGGTATTGATGATGGGAAAGATAACCCTGTTTCTGAATTTATCATAATATTTGCCGTTTTTTTCAGAAATAAGACCTAGTTCCAGAAGGACTTTTTCCTCCACGCCTTTAGCTTTGAAATACTGGTAAAGGCTGTCCCAGCTTTCATCAGCGTAACCGATGCCGAATTTTTTAAGGATTGCATCGTCAATGCCGCGTTTTTTCATGTATGTGTAGCCGGCGTTCTTTCCTTCAGTAAATGCTCTGTAAAAAAATCTGGCCGCTTCTTTATTTACTTCGTAGAATTTTTCTCTTTCCTGGCTGCCTGCACCGCTTCCGGTACTTTTAAGCTCGATTCCATGCTCCCTGGCCAGTTTTTCAACTGCTTCACCGAAGTCAAGGTTGTAGTAGCGTTTGGTAAATTCAATTACATCTCCTGTAGCGCCGCAGCCGAAACATGTAAAAATCTGCTTCTGCTCCGAAACAACAAAAGACGGCGTTTTCTCGTTGTGGAAGGGACAAACGCCTTTATGGTTGGCTCCTGCTCTTTTCAGAGGAACAACACGCCCGATTACATCAACGATATTAATCTGGCTTTTAAGATCTTCAATTGTAGCCCCACCTGAATTAAAACCCATTTTTATCTCCCTGAAAACGCTTTATACGTTTATATACGACAAAAATGGGTCAATTCCTTTTTTTTAAATTGTGATATTTTTGTGAAATTTTACAAAATCGATCATTTCCAGCCCTTAGGCACAAACAAATCGGTGTATGTATGCAGTGCAAAGCGGTCTGTCATACCCGCAATATAGTCTTTTACAGCTTCTGCCTTACCATCTGTTTCAGCAATGGCACGGAGATCTTCCGGCAGTTTATGTGTATTTTCCAGGAAATAATCATAAAGGGAGCTTACAACCACGTCGACCTTATTGAGGTCTTCTTCCTTTTTGACCATGTTGCTCTTATACACATTTGCAAACATAAATCTGCGGAGGTTATCCAGTTCCTCTTTGAAATTTTCACTCTGGAGAATCGCATCTGCCCCCTCTGAGTTTCTGACAACATCGCTGACCATATTGTTTATGCGCTCCCTGTGGCTTTTTCCGAAAAGAATAAGAGAAGTCTGCGGAATATCTTCAATGGAGATAACTCCGCTGCGCACCGCATCGTCAATATCATGGTTTATGTATGCAATACGGTCACTGATTTTTACAACCTGTCCTTCAAGGGTGAAAGGTTTCAGAGAACCTGTATGGTTTACAATTCCATCGCGGACTTCTGCCGTAAGGTTCATTCCCCTGCGGGAAGCCGTTGATTCCAGTACATCTGCCACACGCAGGCTCTGCACATTATGTTCGAAACCGCCCGGATGAATCTTGTTAAGCACATCTTCGCCGTTGTGACCAAAAGGTGTATGTCCCAGGTCATGACCCAGCGCAATCGCCTCAACAAGATCTTCGTTAAGGTTAAGCGCCCGTGCAATTGTACGGCCAATCTGCGAAACCTCAATTGTATGTGTCAGACGGGTTCTGAAATGGTCACCTTCCGGTGCCAGAAAAACCTGTGTCTTGTGCATCAGTCTTCTGAAAGCCTTGGAATGAATGATTCTGTCCCTGTCGCGCTGAAAATCAGTACGAAGGTCACATTTTTCCTCTTCCATGGCACGCCCCCGGCTGAGGGCACTTTTAGCTGCCTTTTCTGACAATATCTCGAATTCGCGCTGTTCTAAACTTTCTCTTAAAAGCATAACTGCCTCCTATTTAACCCCTGTGTGGCCGAAACCGCCTGAACCTCTTTCCGTTTCATTTACTTCCTCTGCTTCTTCAAAATCAGCCTGAACAAAACGGGCAAAAACCACCTGTGCAATCCTGTCGCCGCTGTTGATTGTGAAAGGTTCCTGCCCCCAGTTTATCATGGGCACATTCCACTCACCGCGGTAATCGCTGTCAACAGTTCCTATACCATTAACAAGACCGATTCCATGCTTGATTGCAAGACCTGAACGCGCTCTGATCTGCGCTTCCACACCAGGCGGAAGTTCTACAAATAGCCCTGTTGGCACCAGTCTTCTCTCACCCGGCATCAGCGTTACAGGTTCTTCAAGGTACGCACGGAGGTCTGCTCCTGCTGAACCGGCAGTTGCATACTCAGGCATCTGACCACCTTTGCTTACAATTTTTATTCTTAATTCTTTATCCATATTATACTCCTCACAGATGTCCCGTTTACAGGACATCTCCTGCCTATTTCCAGAATTTCTTAAGGTTAACCCTCTTATCAGTTACTGCAACGCCTGTGTAAAGAGCCGGATCGCAGATAAGCTTCTTGATATTGTCAATGTCCTCCATTGTTACACTGTCAATACCCTCAATAACTTCTTCAGCAGTAAAGATACGGTCCAGAAGTACCAGATTCTTACCATTGGCAAACATGCGGCTTGCCACATTTTCCTGACCGAATATGTAGTTGGCCTTCATCTGTTCCTTGGCCATGCTCAGCTCTTCTTCAGTAACTCCTTCACGGTCCAGAATATCAAGTTCCTCAAGAATTCCTCCCATAGCATCCTTGATTTTATCGTGTCCCACACCTGCATAAATGTTGAAATATCCGTCATTGGAGAAAGAACTTGCCATGGAGAAAACGCTGTATGCCAGACCCTTTTCTTCTCTGATGTTTTGGAAAAGTCTTGAGCTCATGCTGCCGCCCATGATGTTATTGAGCAGGCTCATTGAATAGTAACGCTCATCATCCAGTGCAAGGCCTTTTGCTGCCAGGCAGATATGTGACTGCTGGATGTCTTTCACAATGGTTCTGAAAGATGGTCTGTACGGTACAAGTTCGGCTTTTTCAACAGTTTTTGACGCACCAAGACCTGTAAATTTATCTTCAAGGTAAGCACAGAAATCATCCTCATCGAAATTGCCTGCCACGGATACTACCACACTGTCACGGGTGTATTCCCTTTCCTTGTATTCAACCATAACATTGCGGCTTATTCCGCGAAGTGAAGTCGGTGTACCGATGATGCTCTTGCCAAGAGGATTTCCCTTGAAAAGAAGCTCAGTCACTGTATCGTGTGCCAGATCATCAGGCTGGTCTTCAATCATCTTGATTTCTTCGCAGATAACCTTCCGTTCCTTGGTCATTTCATGCTTGTCGAAAACTGAATTGTTGAGCATGTCGAGAATAACTTCCGCACCCTTTTCAAGATTGGTACCGATGGTCTTGACATAGTAACATGTCGCTTCCTTGCCTGTAAAAGCATTTATCTGGCCGCCGATTTTGTCTATATCTTCTGCAATCTGACGTGCATTTCTAGTTTCAGTACCCTTGAACATCATGTGTTCAATAAAGTGTGACACACCTGCATTGGCCGATGTTTCGTAAATTGCCCCTGCCTTTACCCAGACACCAAAAGCAGCAGACTTTACATGGTCGATTTTTTCCATGATTACACGCACGCCGCAGTCTAATTTTCTTATACTGATATTACCCATATTATATTTACCCTCCGGTTGATTTTCTTTAAACTGAATATATATTGTAACACATTTTCTCAAAAATTCATATAGTAACAGAGAAAGATATTGGACTATTTAAGGAGGTAATTTTATGAGCTGCTTTGGTGGAAGAGTATCACCGGACCTCTGGCAGAATTGCTGCAACTCCAATGTCCTTTGTGAATTCAACGGAGATTTATCCAGCGTGGTGACTGAGCCGATTTATGTACAGAAAGTCTACGATGCCGTACTTTTTAACCTTCAGGGCATGAAAACAGTTCAGAACCAGAGCTTTTACCCTTGTATTCCTCACGGACACAGAGTTAAAAGAGTAATAGATATAAGATGTAAACGCAGTTTCAATCCGGACAATGTAGATGATCCTGCAAATCTTACTCTGGATGTGAACACCACTATTTCCGGTGCCACATTCCTTAAAAACGGCGCGGGCGAAGAACTTAAAGTTGTCGGTGCTGACGGAAACTTTTCAGAAAAACTGCTCTATGCAGACACTTCATCCTGTGATGACCAGTGCATGGGCACACCGATTTTTGGTACACAGAACATATCAATCACAGGTAATGTTATAATCGAACTGGATCTTCTTCTCTGCGACAGCTGCAACAATGAAAGCGTATTCACAATCTGGACCAATGTAAATGTGGCTGATGCATGCCAGCCGCTGGTGCTGACAAACTTCTTTGAAATCTGTATGCCATCGGCTATCGATACAGCATTCCTGCCCCGTTTCACTGAGTTCTGTAACTCTGCCTGCGAAGCCCGTCTTGCGACAAACAACTACGGCCGCGACCTGTGCGTAGGCCCCGACGGCAGCATAACAGGCAACCTCATCATTGCAATCTGCGTTACCTGCGAAAAGAAAATCGTAGTACCTGTGCAGATATGCGTATTATCAACAGGTTTCGTCCAGGTTTCTGCCCAGCAGAACGCAGTATGCACAACCTTCCCGCCACTTTTCCCTAATCAGATCAAACCGTCTGACACATTGGAAAACTGCGGCGTGATTGCAGGTGACAGGGATGATGGATGTGACGATGTATGCAGGCCGGACCACTGCAATCCTTGCAGACCAGAGCCATGCGACCCTTGTGATCCATGTGACTCCTGCGACCCATGCAGTCCCGGTCCAGGCAGACCACAAAGACCGCCAAGACCACAGCCACGGAGATAGACACGCATAAAATCAGAAAAAAACAAGGCTTTCAGTGTAATTCTCACTGAAGGCCTTGCCTGTTTTTTGTGATTGTTAAAATATTAAAGCAGCATATCGTAGATTCCGGAGCAGCGGAGCTCTGATGCTTTCATAAATTCTTCAACTTTTTCTCCATCTTCTGCAGGAACTGACCAGCAGATTCCGCATCCGGCAGAAATCGCACGTGGAACAGGAATCAGTCTGCCAGGAATGTCATTGTTTTTACAAGCCCTTTCAAAAGCAATGGCATCTGTGGTGGAGTTGAAGGTAAATACCTTTTTAAATGTTTTTTCCAGCATATTATCTTGTTATGGCTTAATTACCTTTGTTGCATTTGCAATAGTTTCAACGATTGTGTACATGTTTGTAACAGAGCCTACTGCAAGCTTTTCCTTAAGGTTGTAGTAATCAAGACACGTACCACAAGTGAGGATTTCAACACCCTGAGCTTCAAGGTTCTTAAGGTCTTCAAGAGAAGCAGAACCTTCCACAGGAAGAGTTGCACCTCCGTTGTAGAAAATAACTGTCTTAGGGAGCTTTTCAAGCTGGGAAACAGCGTAGATGAAACCTTTGATAAGAACTTTACCAAGCTCATCATTGCCTTCGCCCATTCTGTCAGAGCTTACAACAACTACTGTATTTTCTCTTGCATCGCCTGCACATTCACATTCTTCGCAAGCTGCTTCAGCAAGAGGACCTGTAACTGTGATAGTTACAACAAAGTGCTTTTCTTCAATCTTTTCGCTCTTAGCTTCAAGGCCTTTGCTGGAAGCAAGACGAAGAAGATTCTGAACTGCAACTTCATTATCAACATGAGTTTCAACAGTGCCTGCTTCAGTCACTGCGTTGAGTTCTTTAGTAGTCATTACAACTGGAATAGGACAGTTCTGTCCTACTGCATTTACAACAATATTAGCCATTATTTAACCTCCTGAGTTTTATGTTTATCATTATATATTTTCTTTGCTAAAGATACAAGTATGAATAAAGCGGAAATAATGAGGATTGCTGTAACTGCAATCTTCACGCCGCCTGTGAGCATGCCACCTACATAGGAATAAACAATTGTAGCCGGAAGCTGACCGATACCTGTCGCAATAAAAAACGGAACAAATCCCATTGCAGTGAGCCCCGCCGCATAACTTACAAAGTCAAATGATACAAACGGAAGAAGTCTGCAGATGAGAATAGTATGTCTGCCATATCTTTCAAAATATTCGTCAATACTCTCCATTGCAAACTTTGAAGTTAGCTTTTCGACCACATCTCTGCCTGCAATTCTCGCAATATAGAAACATACAACTGCACCCACCATAGCACTTGACCATGAAAGAATTGCACCCTGCCACCAGCCGAAAATAGCTGCATTGGAGAATGTGATCAGGAACGCCGGAAGTGGAGCCGCAATTGCAGTAAACACCATGAGAAAGAAAGAAACCGCAACAGCATAAATACCGTATGAACGGATAAATGCAGCCACACCTTCCACACCGCCAGTGCTGAATAATACAACGATTTCATTAATCCATGCCCTGAACGGCTCTACTAAAAAATATGCACCAAGACAAACCGCCACGATTGTCAGTAAAATAATTTTTGATAATTTGTCTTTTAAATTCATGTAAAAAATCTCCTGTAAGTATAATTATAGGTTTTAGAAGAGAGAAAGTACAATTTTTCTTTTCAATGAACAATTTCCGTTCTATATAGTTTATCAATTATCCAAGAAAATTCCTGTCGATATTATCAAGAAAGTCATCCTGAATATATGCCATGATTTTCCTGAAAGTAAAATCATTTTTTATTGCCCTGTCAGGCTCGCTGTATTCTACCCATGCCATTGCACACCATGTGATTCCACGGAGACAGTTAAGCCTGATAAATGTATTTACCCTTTCTTCCATACCTGCTGTATCATACCGCCCGTCAACAGCCCGGATATATTCCCGGACAAACTCCCTGCGCTGGGCTCTGGTAAGAATCACATCGGTCTTCCAGAAAGTAGTTGTAGGCGTCAGGAAATGTCCCAGATCCTGTGCCGGATCAGCGTACAGAGGCTTTTCCCAGTCCACAAGATAGTTCTTCTGAACAGTACCATTGATAAGGAAATTGCCTGAATTAAGTTCTGTATTGATGCAGCAGCGCCGTCCTGTATAAGGATTAGTATCCGCAAGAATGCGGCGGCCTTTTTTTATCATTTCTTCTATTTTTTTCTTTGTGTGCGCCTGTCCCAGAGGTGACTGATAAAACTTTTCAATCATCTGGTCACATTCATCCAGAATGGCTTCACCTGCTTCAGCCGGCATTATAAGGCCACAGTCCGGCTTGAGTTCAACCGCATGGATATCTGCCAGAATCGGTGCTGCCAGATTCAGTTCAGTATTGTAGTCCAGGGCTTTTCCCGGCAGAAACTCCATAACCATTATTCCGTAGTCGGTTTTTTCTCTGCTTCCGTCCACAAAATAAGCTTTTGGTGTTCTTCCGCAGTCTTCCAGAAGCTTAAGTGCACCATACTCGTAGCCAATCTGATCATCGAGGTGCATCTGACTTCCCGTATTGGCTCTGAGAACCCGTACACTGCCGTCTTCAGGATGAGCAAAAGTATAGTTTACATTGTACTCTCCCATTGCCAGCGGTTTCAGGATAATTTCACTGCCTGCCGGAATTCCCATGGCACTGCGGAAATGTTCAGTTTTTACATATTCATCAAGACCTTTAAGAATTTCCATTTCAAATACCTTTTCCTAGCGTATATCTCTGTAAATACGGGCAACCTCGTTTATGTCCATGTCCTTATCATATTTCCTGCGGAGCCAGACCATTCTGTACATGGTACGGAGGCTGCCACCTTCTCTGAATCTGCGGGCAGAAGTAACTATCCTGTCCCTTGTTGTTACGTACCTGCAACCAGCCGCTCCGACCTTTTTGGAAAAATCATAGTCTTCCATAATGGGAATTTCAGGAAATCCTCCCAGTCTGAAAAATAATTCTTTCTTCAGGAAAATTCCCTGATCCCCGAAGGCTATGTTCTTTTTAAGAATTCTCTTATGGGAGTCCCTCTGGCAGCTGAGCAGAAACAGGTCCGGCTTGTCAAAACGCATGCCGAAACAGCCGATGTCACTGACTTCCATTACTTCTGCGATCTGAGCGGGAAAGTCCTCCGGCAGCAGGCTGTCACAGTGGAGGAAAAACAGCACGTCCCCTGTGCTGTTTTCCGCGCCCGTGTTCATCTGGCGGGCGCGGCCTTTCCCGCTTCTGATAACGGTATAGTCTTCCGGTATCATTTCCAGCGTCCTGTCGCTGCTTCCTCCATCCACAAAAATAATCTCTGTCTGTTCTTTAACATTATCCAGCTGAGGAATCAGTTTGCCTATTGTGGATTCTTCGTTGTATATTGGTATGATAATTGATAATTTCATTAAGATTTCCTCTTGAAGCGATTGATTGTCGGTTTTATTCCCAGTGGAACTTTTTCATCTACCCCCAGAATCATCGGAAGAATATGGTATGAGTCTTCCTTGCCTTTTCTTCTGAAATTACTGATACATGATGCACAGTAAGTGTAAAGCGGCTGTTCCTTGCTTATGGCTTTGCCTACCATCTTCTCTGCGATTTCAGGTTCTTTTATACCTGCACAGCCGCCAAGTCCGCAGCATTCCACCTCTTTATATGCAAATTCAATATGCCCGTCCACAAACTTTTCAATATCAGCCATAAAGCCGTTATCAGACCGCTCAGGGCATGGAAGATACACCGGCATTTTATCACATTTTATTGTCTGCCCCTCACCGATTTCCAGAAGCTTGCTGTATATACTGCGTACCGGAATATCAACATAACTTTTCAGAGTGTGATAGCAGTTAGGACACATTGTAACGATTTCTTTTACGTCGTTTTCTTTAATATATTTTCTGAGTCTCTGCAGATTGTTGTCTGCTGCCTCAAGCATCCCCAGTTCTCTGACAGGCTTCTGGCAGCAGTCATAAATCACGCCGAAACCATTTTTCTCAGCAATTTCCTCAATCTTATCCATTGTTTCAGGGAAAAATGCCGGGAAGTTGCAGCCAGGAAAAATCACAGTTTCCCCCTTGCCCTTTTTATATCCGGCAAATTTATAAGGGTTTTTCTCAAAAAGAATTCCGTCATACCCTTTACCTGGCTCTTTCTTTTCCAGCTCAGTCTGTCTGGCTCTCATGTTAAGCGAAATTGCAGCTCCGTCAATATCTTTCGGGCAGACTTCCGTACACCTGCCGCACAGGAAACAGGAGTATGCCAGATCAGGTCTTGCAGCCAGCCCCGCCAGATCAAGTCCGTATTTTTCAAGGAAACCGCAGCTTTTCGTACATTTCCCACAATGAATGCAGTCATCTGCATCTGCTGTTTTTCCACCGGTTCTCCTGTAATAATCCAGCAGGTCTTCCCTGGTATCGATGTCCTGCAGCTTGGTTCCGACAGAAGTTGAAATACCCCTTTCTTCAAGTCTGGATACCGTTGCTTCAAACACGCTGGAATTTCCATACTGGTCAATCTGCCATCCGTCTGTATATTCATCCTTCATTCCAAGCAGATAGAAACCTCCGTCTGCTGTAGGATTTATAACACACTGACTTATTCCAAGGGCTGCAAAAGCTTCATCAAGTATTTCCCGGGAAATCTCCGGAATATCTGTGCCGATGAGAACCACTTTTTTGTATTGTTTATCAAAAACATATTCAAATGCCCTGCCCATACGTTCGCCCAGATTTTCACCTTTCTGGGCAACGAATTCAGTATTTTTGTCTCCGAGAAGTTTTCTGAGCTTACCTTCTTCATCTTCCGGTGTATAGAAAACAATTAAATCTGCATCAGCGCTGCAGCATGTTTCATAGACACGTCTGATTATCTTACTGTGAACAGCAGCACATTCCTCACCGCTGAGGAAAGGCATCAGTCTTGTCTTGGTCTTTCCGGCCAGCGGTACTCTGGTAAACAGAATTATTACATTTTCACTGGTCAGATCTTCACTAAGATATTTTTTCTTAATATAAAGTCCCATTTCTGTAACAGCCAGCGCAATCACTCCTGCAACCAGGAAATACACCCAGTTGTTACCGTCTGCAGTCAGTCCTGCTGCACCGATAGTATAGAATGAAACTCCCGGAAACATGAATACAAAAGTATACAATGTGTACTTCGCAAAGCTGATGTCAGTAATACCATAGGCAAAATTCTGAAGATTGTAAGGGAACAAAGGCACAAGTCTTGTGACCATCAGCAGTATCAGGTCATTCTTTTTATTATCTGAAAAAAGCAGTTTCTTGAGTACTTTATTTTTTTCCAGCAGTGGCTTGACACCATCTTTAAGGAAAAATCTTCCCACAATAAAAGCAATCATCGCTCCCAGTGTTGTGGCAGCAAGACATGCAAAAATACCGGTCACGGGCCCGAAAAGCATACCTGCTGCAACAGCAAAGGTAATTCCCGGCAAAGCAAGCACCACGCATCCGATTATTGTAAGTACGATATATATTGCAATCCCAGCAGTTTCATTGCCGGCTGTCATCTCACGGATAAAAGTAAAATCCCCTCCCTGAGTAATCATTTCAGCCCAGCCGAAATGATTGCTGAGCAAAACAACTGCCATGACCAGCACTGCAAATGCAACAATTTTAGAAACAGCTTTTATATTTTTCATAAATTAATTATTCCTTTAATGTCAAAAAAACGGACATCAGAAGATGCCCGCTTTTAAATAAATCTCTGATTATTTTTCGATTAAATCAGCCTTTGTTTCGGACCAGCCATTGAAACCGCCTTCAAGTGTGAATACGTTTTCCATGTCAGCGCCGATAGCGTTTAAGCAGTTAGTAGTAGCCTGAGCATATCTTGCACCGCTGTAGCATACTAATACCATCTTCTTGTCGCCGCCCTTAACGTCGCCAGTTGCTTCTAATAAACCAGCCTTTAAAGCTTCAACGCCTGCAGCTGTATCGCCTTCCTTAGCAGCATCCATGTCGATACCGAATGCGCCAGGGATGTGAGCTGCTTCGTGGTCTGCAGCTTTTCTTACGTCAAGGATTAAGTAAGCTTCATCTTCAAGAACTGCAGCAACTTCGTCAGCAGTCATGTACTTCATTTCTACGTCTGTTACTTCTTCACCGCCTACAACAACTTCAGCATTTACTTCGGACCAGTTATTGAAACCGCCTTCAAGTGTAAATACGTTTTCCATAGTTGCACCGATTTCAGCAAGAACGTTTGTGGAAGCCTGAGCATATCTGTTACCGGAGTAGCATACTAATACCATCTTAGCTCCGTTACCGTTTTCAGAACCTGTGATTTCTGTAAGAGCAGCCTTCATAGCTGTTACACCAGCTTCGAAATCGCCTTCCTTAGCAGCATCCATGTCTACGCCATAAGCGCCAGGGATGTGGGAAGCTTCGTGGTCTGCAGCTTTTCTTACGTCAAGGATAAGAAGGTCTTCGCCAGCTTTCATAGCTTCTAAGAGCTGATCTGCTGTCATCTTCTGCATTTCAACGTTGTTTTCTTCTACCTGCTGCTGATCATCTGCAGGCTGCTGTGGTTCGTCCTGACCGCAGGCTGCAAATGAGAACATCATTGCTAATACTAATAAAAGTGTTAATAATTTTTTCATTTGTCTCTCTCCTTAAATTTGTTTGCTAAAGCAAATAACATTTTATAATGGAGAGGCAAAAATGACAAATTGCACTTTTAGATACTGGTCCGTTTATATATAGATTATATCAATAGTACCATTGCTTTTTTAAGTTGACAAATTATAGCAGAAACTGTTAGATTATTATTGCGACAAAAAAATTTACGGACGGTACATATAATGGAAAGTAAAATTCCGCTCATAATTGATTGTGACTGCACTCTTGGAATTCCAGGCTGTGATGTGGATGACGGCACTGCAATTCTGTATATGCTGGGTTGCTCAGAAGTGAAGATTGAAGGCATAACATGTTCATATGGAAACAGTACACAGGATAATGTTTACAACAATGTAAAGAGACTGCTAAAAAAATGGCGCTGTGAAGAAATTCCTGTTCTGGAAGGTTCACCTTCTCCGGCCGGAAGAATATCTCCGGCTGCACATTTTCTTGCAGATATGTCTGAAAAATATAAAGGCTCTCTCCGTGTTCTCTGCCTTGGCTCCACAACCAATCTGGCCGGTGCCGGTGACATTAACCCTGATTTTTATCAGAATGTAAAAGCATTTTCTTTCATGGGCGGACTGACTGAACCACTATTTGTTGGCGGTAAACCCATGGGTGAATTGAATTTTTCCATAGACTATGCTTCTACGGTTGATATTTTCTCTCAGGCTCACGATATTTATATCGCATCAGCAGGCAACTGCCTTAAGTCATACTTTTCTGAAGCTCAGTTCCATGCTGTTACTGAAGCCAATCCATGTGCAATGTCAGATTTTCTCAGAGAAGAAATCCAGTACTGGTACGACTATAACAGAAAATACTGGAACCTTGAAGGTTTCATAAACTGGGATGTGATGGCTGCTGTCCAGCTTGTACATCCGGAATACTTCAATATAAAGGAAACAACAATCACACCTACTCATGAATCAATGAAAAACGGCAGCCTCAACGGCGGCGGTCCGGAGATAAAATGTTTCCTGCCCGAAATAACTGACCCTGCTGCTTACACAGAACATGTGTATCAGATATATTTTAACGCTAAAATTCTGGAGGAGAAAAAATGAAAAAGACTTTAAAAATTGTTTTCACACTTCTCATGATCTTTGTAATGATTTTTACAATGGCTGCATGTGGTTCAGACGAACCTGCTGCTGACAACGAATTTGACCTCTCAGCTGCTGAATGGTCTGAAATCGTTGAAGCTGCCAGAGGAACAACTGTAACTTTCTACGGCTGGGGCGGAGATGAAAACAGAAATTCGTGGCTAAACTCCACAGTTGCAGATTATGTTAAAGACAATTATGACATCACTTTAGAAGTTGTCGGCATGAACATTGATGAAATTCTTGCCAAGCTTTCCGGCGAAAAGCAGGCCGGCAGCGAATCAGGCAGCATTGATATGATATGGATCAATGGTGAAAACTTCTATTCCGCAAAGGCCAATGGTCTTTTATACGGTCCTTTCACAGCACAGCTTCCTAACATGGAAAAATACATCGATCTTGATGACCCTGAAACTTTAAATGACTTCTGTATGCCTGTTGAAGGCTACGAAGCACCTTACGCAAGAGCCCAGATGATAATGCTTTACGACAGCGCAAAGGTTACTGACGTTCCTGCCAACGCACAGGAATTTCTCGAATTCTGTAAAGCAAACCCAGGCAAGGTAACTTACCCTGCACTTCCTGACTTTACAGGCAGTGCATTTGTCCGTAACCTTGTTTATGAACTCTGCGGATGGGAACAGTTCCAGACTATGGCAGCTGACAAGGAAACTGTAAGAGCAGCAATCCAGCCTGCAATCGAATATTTAAAGGAACTCAATCCATATCTCTGGAACGAAGGAAAGACTTTCCCTGATTCCTCAACTACTGTAAATTCCATGTTTGCTGACGGCGAACTTTTATTCCACATGAGCTACGGTCCTTTCTCCGCAGCATCCGGTATCGCTGACGGAAGTTACGCTGATACTGTAAAGACTTTCGTATTTGACAACGGAACAATCGGAAACACAAACTACATGGCAATCGCTTTCAACTCACCTAACAAAGCCGGTGCAATGGTAGTTATCGATGCTATCCTCTCTGCAGAAATCCAGCTCACTCAGTATGCGACTCTTAAGGAACTCCCTGTTGTGGACAATTCCAAGTTATCTGCTGAAGAACTTGCTTCTTTCAACGCAGTTGAAATCGGCCAGGGCGTGCTTACTCAGGAAGAACTCCTTGCGCACAGACTCCCTGAAATGCCTGCTGCTCTTGTACCAATCATTGAAGAAATCTGGTTAGAGGAGGTTGTAGGAAAATAACTCCTGCAATGTGCATATGAGAAACAACAAGTTTATGCCTTTAATACTGCTGCTCCCTTTCATTTTTGTTACAGCCCTTATTATCATGGCGGCCGCAGTGGTTATCATGCAGAGCCTTGGCTGGATTCCGGCCTTTGGTCTCACTGAACTTAGTCTTCAATATTATGCTGAAATTTTAACGGACAGTGACTTTTTAAGCTCGCTGTCCGTTAGTTTGCGTGTATCAATAATTTCAACTGTGATTTCAGCAGTTCTTGGGGTTGCTATCTGTGCTGCAATCGTAGCCGGAGGCAAAGGAAAATTTCCTTTCATTGTCAGATTCCCCATCCTTGTGCCACATGCTGTTGTCGCAGTTTTTGCTATCAATATCCTGTCACAGACAGGTCACATTGCCCGTGCTGCCTATGCACTGGGCTTAATTGCTGATTACAGCCAGTTTACTCCGCTGCTGTACACTGAATCTTTCCTTGGTGTTATCGTCGCTTATGTGTGGAAAGAAGCACCTTTCGTTGCCTTCTTTGTTTATGCCCTCATGGTAAGCATCAGTTCATCTCTTGGAGAGGCTGCGCAGAATCTGGGTGCATCACCTCTCAGAAGCTTTTTTGCTGTTACACTGCCACTTTCAATGCCAGCAATTGCAAATGCTTCGTTTATTATCTTCGTATTCGCTTTTGCAGGCTACGAGCTGCCTATGCTCCTTGGTTCAACCCTGCCTAAAGCTCTTCCGATAACTGCCTTTCTGGAATTTACAAGTCCGGATTTATTAAACAGACCATACGCCATGGCGACCAACGGCGTCCTTCTCATGTTCGCTGTTTTTGCTGCTGTGCTTTATCTCATATCAATACAATATGCTGTTAAACGTACAGGAGGTAAAAATGAATAAAAAAGCTTTTTATGTCCCTGTACTCACAATTACCTTTATCGCAATAATCGTCCCGGTGCTTCTTATGGTGCTTTGGTCTTTCGTCCAACGCTGGCCATGGCCCCTTCTTCTTCCTGAAGATTACTCCATGCGTACCATCAGAGAACTGCTTTTCGGCTCTGCCAACGCCTTTCATCTTATTGTCAGCAGCGTAAGCCTTTCCATGACCGTGGCACTCCTTGGCACAGTTATTGGTACACTTACCGCCAGAGCTTCCGAGTTTTATACTTTCCGCGGGAAGTCACTCATAAGATTCGCATCACTGTTGCCCCTCATTGTCCCTGGGACTGTCCTGGCCATGGGCCTGCAGATAGTGTTTATCAGGCTCCATCTTACGGATACAGTTGCGGGCGTAATACTTATTCACCTGGTATCATCCCTGCCTTACTGCATCACAATCATGACCGATGCCACAAGGGCTCTGGGACCGCAGCTTGAAGAACAGGCAATAATACTTGGTGCAAATTCTTTTAAAGCTTTCTGGCTGGCATCGTTCCCCAATATGATACCTGCATTTCTGGCGTCCCTTAATATGGGTTTCATCATTTCATACAGCCAGTATTTTACTACTCTGATTATCGGAGGCGGCCGCGTGAAGACAATCGCAATGGTACTTTTCCCTTATATCCAGAGCGGTGACAGACCACTTATGTCTGCCTACTCATCATTCTTCATTTTTTCAGGACTGTTTGTGTTTATGATACTTGAGCTTCTGATAAAAAAATTAAGCAAGGAGACGATTTCTAATGAAACTGAATGTTAATAATCTCAACGTAAACATCGCTTGACAAGGGCACACAGGCGATGCAAAGTGTTTGTTGAATTTCAAGATCAGATTTTCCACTCAATCGACACATGGTCGCTGGTGGCGCGGATCTGAGAGATCAGGCCATCGGCCACTTGCCGCCTGTCCTCAAAGTCAATGTTCTGCCAGTTGTCCAGATGGGCCGACATGAGCTCGGCCTGCCCCGGCGACATTGTTTCCGCAGACATTTCCGCGATGGTCTTGATCAGCGTCTGGCGATGGGTATCCAGCTCCTCGATCTTGCCGTTGGCGTAGGAGAGCAAAACAGCGTTTGCCCCGGTCAGGGTGTTCAGCAGCTTTTCAATTTCAGCCTCCACCTGTGCAAGCTCCACATTCAGGGCGGTCAGCTTGGGATTTACCGTTGTGCTCCGGGCCCGGAGGGTCTGGAACTCGGCCATCTTCTTCCGCATTTCGCCATATACGAACTGCTCAAATTCAGGAGTACGAAGCGTACCGCACCCGTCACAGCTTTTGCTGTCGGCCCGTTTGGAGCACCGCAGATACTGCGCCCCCGTTGGATTGCCGACACTCATCAGGGCGTACCCACAGCGGCCACACTTGACCTTCCCGGCCAGCCATGTATTTTTTGCCTTGCGCCC
>JAFSCP010000035.1 GCA_017436705.1 Bacillota bacterium | reverse complement strand
CTTTCGCTTTTAATATCTTCTTAAAGTTTGTTTTCTGATTTCTCAGATCAACGCTTTTGCGTTTTGCAATTCTTTTTACTAGAATTATTGTTTTAAGAAATTGTCGGAAACATTCCGCTCAATCGTCTTACCGATTTAGCTGATTGTTTCAAATTTATTTGACTAAATTTCTACACTATGAAGTTTTCAAGGTTCATGCCGCTTCATCAGCGACAGCTTATTTATATTACCACAACCGGGTAATATTGTCAAGCACTTTTTTAAACTTTTTACGATTTTCTTCGATTTTTTAAATCGGCGTTGCCGCAATGTAGAAAATCGAGCGAGAAGCTTCGCTTCTCTATGAAAAAGTTTTTTCGAAGCACTTGGCTCAGCGCCGCGCCGAGGTCTCTCGAGCGACAGCTTTATTATATTACCACTCCCTTCCCCTTTTGTCAACTACTTTTTTCATGTTTTTTCAACTTTTTTCAAATAAGAAAGTCAGCTACGCCGATTGGATTTTTAGCGGAAGACTTTCTTGTTATTCCGGAAATATCGACAGCGATATTTCCTACATAATAAAATGCCGGGCGCATCAGGCAGCCCGGTTTTATGTCTTTTCTTCCTATTATATAGCTTATTTGTACTTAACAGCAGTTCCGTAAACCACAACTTCAGCTGCGCCCTGCATCATAGATGCGGAACCGTATCTGATGTTGATTACCGCGTCTGCACCGAGGGCTTCTGCCTCATCAACCATTCTCTTGGTTGCAATCTGCCTTGCTTCGTTAAGCATTTCAGTATATGCGCTCAGTTCGCCTCCAACCAGAGTCTTCATGCCGGACATGAAGTCCTTGCCGAAGTTCTTTGTCTGTACTGTAGTTCCCTTTACAATTCCAAGCGCCTCAATTTCCTTGCCCGGTACATAGTTTAATGTGATCAGTAACATTTTTGTTTCCTCCTTTATATACTAAATTCCTTTTATCCAGTCTGCAATATCATCAATTACCTGCGGTCCTATGTGACGTTCCGCGGCATATTCCTGCTTTGCTTTCATTATATTATCAGAAACGGCCTGCACAAATGCATGATTTAAATTTTCGTACACTCTGAACTCTGCGCCTGCCCTGTCACCAAGCAATTCCTTATACAAACTGAAGTCTTTTTCCAGGGAAACCTGAAAATCTCTGGCACCCTGCATTATAAGCATAGGTTTGTTGCAGCTGCGCAGATAATCAGCCGCTGGCTTTTTAGCCATTTCTTTAAAATAGTACAGAGTGGTCCCACCGCCAACTTTTTTCGACATGGCCTCTTCATCGGTCATCCCGTCAAGGTCAGCAAACTTCTTTTCAAGTTTACCCACCTGTTTCTTTACTATCATGCGCACAAATCCTTTGGTCGATTCAAGAACCGACTGATTCTGGCTGAGCATTACCTCTTCAAGCCTGCGCAGCGTTCCTGCCATCATTATAATTCCGCAGAAATCTCCGCCTTCAGCATCAATGCGCGGTGCTAACATAGCCCCCATGCTGTGCCCAAGCACGAAAACCTTGCTGCTATCAATGCGCGGATCGCATCGCAGCAACTCGGCAGCCAGCACTGCATCATCTATAGTTTCTTCCTTTACCGTTATTATACCTGCCCTGAGCATTTTTCTGCCGTGAGCAAAACTTCTCTTGTCGTACCTGACAGATGCAATGCCTCTTTCAGCGAGACCAGCCGCCAGGTCCTTAAAAGGGGTACAGCCTCCGATTTTTTCGTTCATATCAGAAGGTCCTGACCCATGCACCATCACTACCGCTGCAGCCGGGCCTTCAGCTTCATCCGGCAAAGTCAGAATTCCATTCAGCGGATATTCACCGCCTTTTCCTATAACAACTTTTTCCTCTATCATGTTTTACCTTTCCCGGTTTTCAGGAAACCCGCGTCAGTATTTTTTTGCTTCTTCCTCTTCGCCTCTGCCGATTTCTTTAAATCTCTGCCTGAGCGCGGCAAGCACACCTATTATTATCGCAGCAAGAAGTCCCACGTATGCAATCAGCACCCCGACAGCTCCCGTATCCTCTTCTCCCTTTATTATAAATACGAATGCCGCAATTATTACCGATATAAAAGCAACAACTATTGCTGCAGCCGCAGCCGCCCCTATTTTTTTCTTAGAATTGTTTTGCATCGTCAGCCTCCCCTTTCCTGATTTCGCGGATTCTCTGCAGAAGTGCAAGGATCACCCCGCCTGCAACCGCTACCGGTACAGCCAGAAAAATCACAGCCAGAACCAGCGGTGGCGCTTCTTCAGGCTCAGACAAGAACCCCCACAGCATAAAAAAGAACATTCCCACCATCAGCAGAATCATCACGCCAGAAGCCCCAAATGCGCCCGCATACCGGACTTTTTTAACGTCCCATCTGGTAACATCCCTGAAAGAAGTTCCTCCTCTTTCCATTTCGGACATTTTTTCCAGCAGCTGCGCAGCATCCAGATCGCAAAGGCGCCCGTCGCATCCTTTCAGCATCTCACAGAATTTCGCCGATTGTTCCAGATTGCGTTGCTCCCTTTCGATGGTCACCATGTGGCGACGCATGCTGTCCGCCACAGTAGCTTTGCCGCTCTGCATAAGGCGGATTTCCTCTATAGGCAGTCCCAGCTTCCGCAGCAGCTTAATCTGCTCCAGAGTCTTAATATCCTCCTCTCCGTACTCACGATACCCGTTTTCGCGGTTTCTGCCCGGATTCAGAAGCCCCTGCTCCTCATAAAACCGTATGTTCTTTTTGGTGATACCCACCAGTTGTTCCACTTGATTTATCTTCATGGCCTTATCCTACACCTTCCACCTTGTGGAAGGTCAATACTTTATTTTAATTTTCTTTAAATAATCTGGAGTTTACCCACTTGCCGCGCAGTACTCTTATCAGGAAAATGCTTCCGCGGGTCATAAGTTCGATGGCCATTGCCAGCCACACGCCAACCAGTCCCATGCGTGCAGCCAGAAGCATTGAAAGGGTTATACGCACGCCCCACATGGTGGAAAGACTGATGATGAACGGAAACTTTGAGTCTCCTGCACCCCTCAGTGTTCCGCTGGAAACAATGGATGCGCCAAAAAGCGGTTCAGCAAACGCCACAACTCTGAGCACCTGACTTCCCAGCACGATAACTTCCGGATCGTCCGAGAATATTTTAATCAGCGGCTCAGAGAAAACAAAGAGCACCGCACCGCCCATGGTCATGATTATCATGCCCATGACTATGGAGATTTTTGCAAAATACATAGCCAGGTCTTTTCGTCCAGCCCCTATAGCCTGTCCCACCATGGCTGTGGCCGACTGGGACACACCAAAAGCAGGTGCATAACTTATAGATTCCGCAGTAACCGCCAGATGATGGGCCGCCAGAGAAACAGTACCGATTTCGGTTATAATAGAAGTCTGCATAACCTGAGCACCGCTCATTGCCAGCCTTTCCATGGCAATAGGCAGTCCCAGACGAAAGGCCGTTCCGACGCATTGCTTGTCCAGCCTGCTGTCTACGCCCTTAGAAAGACGTATAGGTCCCTCACGGTTAAAAAGTATCCACAGAAAGACCATGAAAATAGTTCCCGTCGATGTTACCGATGCCAGCGCAGCTCCCGAAACACCAAGTCCAAGGCCCGGCATTGTAAAAGTAACTCCAAGCAGCGTAAGCGGCCTTGTCGGATAAATAAACAGAAAATTAAGGATCACATTTATAACGTTAACCATTGTATTCAAAATCATCGGCGACTTGGTATCTCCCGAACATCTGAACATGGAGCTTATCATCTGCACACCGAAAGTCAGCGGCATGCCACAAGCCATGATTCTGAAATAGGTACTTGCAGGCTTTATGATTTCCGGTTCAGCTCCCAGCCAGTACGGCAGAGGAAAAGAAACCACAACGCCAAGGGTTCCCAGACATATTCCGAGCACAGCCACCACTCTGAGGCTCTGTGCGACAACACGCCTTGCCTTCTCTCCACGTTCTGCTCCCAGATGCTGAGCTACCTGAACAGAAAAGCCCATGGCAGTAGCCGCAAAAATCCCATGAAACATCCATGTAGGCGAAGTCGTCAGCCCTACTGCCGCCGTAGCATCTGCACCCAGCCTGCCAACCATTGCCGTATCCACATACTGCACAGCCGTCAGCATAATCTGCTCTACAATAGCAGGCCATGCCAGAAGCAGTGCAGCCGAAATAATAGTTCTCAGCGCCGGTTTGTCATTTGCTGTAATCAGTTTTGTAATATGACTTTCTTTCATTGCACACCTTCTCCCGCAAAAGCGTTTTAAGTTTCTTTAATTTTACTCCTTTAAAGCGTCAGATGCAATACCCGGAACCTTACGAATTTCGGGCATAAAAAAAGAGTCCATATTTCTATGGACTCTTCTAAAATGCGAACTATACGTTTGCGCAGTCGTTTAAATTATAATTTCCAACGGGATTACCAACGGAAATTATATCGAATCTACCTTGCGGCAACGCCGCAGATATAATCGAAGATTCGACTACTTAAGAACTACTGTAGCGCCAACTTCTTCAAGCTGCTTCTTGATTGCTTCAGCTTCAGCCTTTTCAACGCCTTCCTTAAGGTTGGATGGAGCTCCGTCTACTACTTCCTTAGCTTCCTTGAGGCCAAGACCAGTTAATTCTCTAACTGCCTTGATAACCTTGATCTTTTCTGCGCCAGCGGATTCAAGAACTACTGTGAATTCAGTCTGTTCTTCTTCTGCTGCTGCAGCACCTGCTGCACCTACAACTGCTACTGGAGCTGCTGCGGATACGCCAAATTCTTCTTCACAAGCCTTAACTAATTCGTTTAATTCTAAAACTGTCATCGCTTTGATAGCTTCGATAATCTGTTCTTTAGTCATTTTAATTTTCTCCTTTTAAAATTCTATTATAATTTGGTTTATTTTTGAAATTAAGCTTCTGCCTTTGCGTCAGCAATAGCCTGGAATGTTCTGACTGCCTTGGATACTGGTGACTGGATGGATCCCATGAACTTAGCAATGAGAACGTCTCTGGATGGAATGTCAGCAACTGCCTGGATAGCGTCCTTGTCGCAGAACTTGCCTTCAACAACACCTGCTTTGAATTCCATCTTCTTGAATTCTTTGATTACTTCGTTTAATACTCTAGCTGGAGCTGTAGCATCTTCCTTGCTGATTGCAAGTGCGCTTGGTCCGTCAAGAACTTCTGCAAGACCTTCGAATTCAGTTCCTGCGATAGCTCTCTTAACAAGAGTGTTCTTATATACAGTGTAGTCTACGTTAGCTTCTCTGAGTTTCTTTCTCATAGCATCTGCCTGAGCAACTGTGATACCCATGTAGTCGATAACTACTGCAGACTGTGCACCATCTAATTTTTCTTTGATTTCATCAATGATAACCTGTTTCTGTTTCTGAGCTTCTAATGACATTAATTGTTCTCCTTTCTTGCTGATCTTCGCTCAAAGACCAGCAGAGTATGGTACTCCATAAAAAAACCTTGCTGGCTTGGGAATTTTCCGCAAACTGGCAAGGTCAATATTTTATATTGTACCTCGGCGGGAAATTAAGCTTTCGCACCCGCTGTCTACGGTGAAATTTCTTATTTTATTGTTCCTAATCGGATTCAGATTCGCGTAGCGAATCGCAAGCAATCCTACCTTACGGCAACGCCGTAAATACAATCGAAGGATTGGTTAGAACTGAATTAAAGCAGGGTTAACCTTTACGCCAGGGCCCATAGTGGATGCCACTGTAACGCTTCTGAGGTACTGACCCTTTGCTGCTGCAGGCTTAGCCTTAACGATTGCTTCGAGCAGTGCGTTGAAGTTGTCCTGTAACTTTTCAGCTCCGAAAGAAGCCTTTCCGATTGGAGTGTGGATGATGTTAGTCTTGTCAAGTCTGTATTCAACTTTACCAGCCTTGATTTCAGCTAACGCCTTTGTAACGTCCATTGTAACTGTACCGGACTTAGGGTTTGGCATTAAGCCCTTAGGTCCGAGGATCTTACCAAGACGACCTACAACACCCATCATATCTGGTGTAGCAACAACTACGTCGAAATCGAACCAGTTTTCTGTCTGGATCTTCTGAGCTAATTCTTCAGCTCCTACATAGTCAGCACCAGCTGCTTCAGCTTCTGCTGCCTTAGGTCCCTTAGCGAATACGAGAACCTTCTTAGTCTTACCTGTGCCGTGTGGAAGAACGATAGCACCTCTAACCTGCTGGTCAGCGTGTCTTCCGTCAACACCAAGCTTGATGTGAACTTCGATAGTTTCATCGAATTTAGCTTTTGAAGTTGCAACTACTGTTTCCATAGCTGCTGGAACTTCGAATAAAGTAGTCTTGTCGTAGCTAGCAACAAGCTCTCTGTACTTTTTACCTCTCTTAGGCATTGTTTAACCTCCTCGTGGTATTAGCGACTTCAGTCTCCCACTTAATATTAATCTTCTACAACGATACCCATACTTCTTGCAGTACCCTTGATCATTTCTGTTGCAGATTCAAGATTTGCTGCATTTAAGTCTGGCATTTTAGTTTTTGCAATTTCTTCAGCCTGAGCTCTTGTGATAGTAGCAACCTTCTTCTTGTTAGGTTCTCCGGATGCTGATGTAAGACCTGCGGCTTTCTTAAGAAGAACTGCTGCTGGTGGAGTTTTAGTGACAAATGTGAATGATCTGTCAGAGTAAACTGTGATTACTACTGGAATAACCATACCAGCCTGATCCTGTGTTCTAGCATTGAACTGCTTACAGAAGTCCATGATGTTAACACCCTTCTGACCTAAAGCAGGACCTACTGGAGGTGCTGGAGTAGCATTACCGGCATTGATCTGAAGCTTAATATAACCTTCTACCTTCTTAGCCATTTTCCTCGATATCTCCTTTCTTTAAAATTTTATTCAAAGACCTTATCAACCTGTGTGAATTCAAGTTCCACAGGAGTGTCTCTGCCAAACATAGAAACCTTGACTTTCAGTACCTGTTTCTCTTTGTTGACCTCTTCTACTGTGCCCATAAAGCTTTCGAAAGGACCGCTGATAACTCTTACTGTTTCTCCGATTTCTACGTTTAAATCAATGTAAACTTTTTCTATACCCATTCTTGCCACTTCTTCATCAGTGAGCGGAATAGGTTCGGAGCCATGACCTACGAAACCTGTAACACCCTGAGTGTTTCTTACAAGATACCAGGACTCGTTGGTAACAATCATCTTTATAATTACATAACCAGGAAACATTTTACTGGTTTTGATTTTACGTTGTCCGTTTTTAATCTCAACTCTGTCTTCAGTAGGTACAACGATGTCAAGAATCAAGTCCTGCATTCCGCGGTTCTCAACCATCTTTTCGATATTAACTTTTACTTTTGTTTCGTGGCCGGAATAAGTATGAACAACATACCATTTAGCCTGGCCGTCACCTCTGAGGCCTTCACCTTCTAAAGGGGAAACACCTTTGCTTTCAAATTCAGACATATTCGTACCTTCTCTTTAACTAAGTTTATCAGTAATTAAATCGATCCGCAAATTAGTTTAAGGTTACACCTAAAACTGCTTTTAATGCTGCTAATACGCCTGTGTCAATAAGCCAGAAGCCTAAAGCGAAAATTGCACAAGTAGCAATTACGATTCCTGTGTAGGAAACGATTTCTTTCTTAGTAGGCCATACAACCTTCTTCATTTCTAATCTGACACCTTTAAAGTATTCTTTAAAGCCGCCCTTTTTTTCTTTTTCCTTATTAGCCATATCAAGCTCTCCTTACTTAGTTTCCTTATGAAGAGTGTGCTTCTTGCAGAACTTGCAGTACTTCTGCATTTCGATACGGTCTGGGTCGTTTTTCTTGTTCTTCATAGTGTTGTAGTTTCTCTGCTTGCATTCTGTGCATGCTAACATAACCTTAACTCTCATGTGATTGTTCTCCTTTTTAACTCAAAATTCAGAGCCTCTTTCGAAGCTCTGTTATTTAATAATCATAAAGTTGCTCCATAATTATAAGACATGGTGATTTCAATGTCAAGAGCCTTTTTTGCCTATTTTTTTTATTTATTTTTTATTTTTGCCACGATTTCTACAATTCAAGAGGGTCTACAGCCGAAAGCTGGCAGATTTCATGCTGCCCTACCACCTCAGCCCGGTCCATTTCCAGGTCTACAGTGATAAATAAAGCTTCTGCCTCAAGAACCACTTCGCCCTTCTCATTTATAATCTCGCCGGTAGCAAATCTTTTGCGGCCTTCTTCCTTTATAACTCTCCCGTATGCCACCATCGGCTCACCAACATAAATCGGCTTGATATATTTAGTGGTCATCTGGGCGGTAACTACAGGTATGTAATCCCTTCCTGTCTTCTTATGGTAAACCGCATTGGAACGGCCCATAGTTTCGTCAATGATTGCCGCCGAAAGCCCGCCGTGCATCACGCCCCGGTGACCTTCATGAATATGTTTGGCGCAGAAAGGTGCCGCCAGCTCGCCGCTCTCCAGCTCGTAAAACACGCACCGCAGGCTGGACGGATTGTCCTTGCCGCAGGTGATGCTTGTGGATGTAGGGCGCTGCTTGCCCACAATTCTGCTTTTATTCTGTCTTCCTTTAGTTTCCATCTGTCATACCGTCTGTCATTACACTTACAATGTGGTCAACAGCTCTGGCGTTTTCCACCGGATCCTGTACTACAGTAGCTGCAGAGAATCCCAGAGCATAGCAGTGACCCCAGCCATTGGTGCCCTTGATAGCCTGCTTGTCAATATCCCATGATGGCATGCTGTCAAGCTGCATTTTGATAAGAGCTGCCATTTCTTCCTGTGTAAGGTTTGTTTCCATATTATCCTGAACCGCTTCGAGAATTGAAGTGTACTTGGTCAGGATTGTGGTACTGCTGAGAGCCTTTTTAATAATAGCCTCCATTACCAGCTGCTGGTTTTCGTTACGCTGCATATCGCCATTTGTAAAAGACTTACGTTCACGGCAGAAAGCAAGCGCTGCGTTGCCGTCCAGATTGTTGACACCCTTCACAAAGTGGTGACCGTTGAGATGCTGCATTCCGCTTGTAACGAATTCATAAGGCGAATCAACCTGAATACCGCCGATTGCATCCACAAGTTTAACCACAGTTGTATAGTTTACACGGACATAATAGTTGATATCAATGCCCATGATGTCTTCCACAGCACCGATGGTTTCCTGAATACCGTACAGTCCGGAGTGCGTCAGCTTGTCCGGAGCCTGCTTGGTAGGCAGGTTTACATAGTAGTCGCGCGGAATTGATGTGAGCAGAACTTCATTTGTCACAGGATTTACTGTGGCAATCATGTTTACATCGGTTCTTGAAACAGTGGAAATATTTCCTTCCACGTCAATACCGCTGATGTACACATTAAAAGGTTCTCTGGTAACATCAACTGCATGGGTAAGGTCTTCAGTTTCAACCTTCATCTTTATTGTATGGAGAACCTTCACCTCAGTTTCCAGTTCAGGATCTTCAGCCTTCAGCACCTCGTAAGATGCCGCGCTGATAAAGATTGCAGGGTATTCTCCTGTGTTTAATTTTTCAAGTGCTGCAGCCACAGTTTCCTCGTAGGAATACTGCACGCCCGCATCCTGCTGCAGAATGGCCTTTGCTTCGGAGTATCTCATGTCTGTTACCATGTTGGTACCGAGAGTCTGGCCGTAAAGCCCGCTGACATCCTCATAAAGAGCGTCCGCCTTCACAACCACGTGGTAATCTTCGGTAACTTCCTTAGGTGCAGTGATTTCACCGAGGAAAGCCACTGTATCCACCAGATACCATGTACCTACACCAAAAACTCCGATGAGAACAATTGCCACCAGTGTGGCACCGATCTTGCGGCCCGTCTTGCCGTTTTTGCTGAACATTACCGGCACGATGAAAACCGATGCCACCGCCAGACCGATAACTGCCAGCCAGAAATACTTTTCAGGCAGCACGTCCATATATGCCAGCAGACCGACAAATGCTGCCGCCAGCAGAGTGTATATAACAGAAAGCAGTCTGCAGAAAGCATTGCCGCCTTTACGGCGTTTTTCCTGCTTGTCCGCTTCCATCTGTGCAATAATTTCTTTTCTTCTGTCGCTTCTCATTTTATCCCCCTGTGATGCTCAAATCCCTTGCAGAGCATTAGATGAATGAAACGAGAGCTTCTACGTCTTTTCTTGGAGGTGCAGCAACTTCTGCATCAGTCATGAAACCGATCGGAATAACTGCGCCAACCTGCTGTCCTTCAGGAATATCGATAACTTTCTTTAATTCTTCGTCATCAAAGTAGCCGAGAATTACTGAGCCAAGGCCCTTTTCATAAGCAGCAAGGCAGAAAGTCTGTGCAGCGATACCAGCGTCAAACATCTGCCATCTGTCGCCCTTTGGTGTGGAGAAGCTTCCGTCCTTTTCGAAACCGGAACGTCCTTCAACAAAAGTGAGCAGCACAACTGCAGGTGCCTTTAAAATAGTCTTGATATTGAATTCAAAACCATATGTGCACTTTTCGTTTGCGATAGCCGCAATCTTTTCCTTGTCGTCAATAACGATATATCTTGCAATCTGGGTGTTCTTCCATGAAGGCGCAAATCTTGCCACTTCAACAACTTCTTCGATAAGTTCACGAGGAACAGCCTTGTCCGCAAATCTTCTGATACTTCTTCTTTCTTTAATTGCCTGAGTTAATTCCATGTCCGTCTTCCTTTCATTATTAATATATTTAATGCAAAAATAAATTTCCGAAAATTGTCTAACCAATTTATTTTACCACCAAAGAAAGAGGTTGTCCATAGAGCAGAAGAAAAAAGGCGTTGCAACTTTACGTATAACTGTAATGCGGGTTTTGTACAGTAAGCTTGGCCCCTGCAACCGGCAGAGATACACCGTTTATATATGCTGCACGATCAGAAGCAAGGAAGAGATATGCCCCCACCATATCGTCAGGAGTTGCCAGCCTCTTCATAGCAATCTGACTTATCAGTTCGTCGTATTGATTGCGGCACTTTTCTTCTGTAAGCGGTGTCACTGTCATTCCCGGCTGTACCGATACTACTCTGATTTTATCTGCAGCCAGTTCCGCTGCAAACACCGCAGTCATTTTATCAACGGCAGCTTTTGTACCAGAATACAATGCACTCCCACAAGTAGGAATAACAGAAGTAAATGAGGATGTGTTTATAATAACCCCTCCCCCATTCTTCTTCATCTGGGCGGCACCATAAACGCAGCCAAAATACATTGCTTTCATGTTGGTATCCACAACACGGTACCATTCTTCTTCAGTATAGTCAACGAAAGGCTTTCTTACAGTTGTTCCGGCATTATTTATCAGAATGTCCAGCTTATCATAATGTGCAGTTGTATGTTCTATGAATCCCCTCAATTGCTGCAAATCGCTTATATCTGCCTGAAAAGCAAACAGTTCCAGCCCATATTCATCAAACCGCTCTTTCATGTTGCTAATTTTTGCTTCATTTCTTCCGCATACTGCTACTTTGCACCCTTCCCTGGCAAAGGCAAGAGCAAGCTCTTCTCCGATTCCCGACGTTCCTCCAGTGATTGCAACCACTTTGTCTTTTAGTCCTAGTTCCATTTCAACACTCCTCTACTAAAAAAGGCGCAGTAAATCCGCGCCCATAAATACATCTTTCATTTATGCTTTTTTAGCCAGCTTCTTTGCCTGCATCTTTTCTGTGATTGTAGGCAGGAAGAGAATTACAACAGCAAGAATAAGAATCACCATTGCAATCAGGCTTTCTACGAATCCAAACATGCTTCCTCTTGAAAGCATTACACCGGTTCTGAAATTCTTTTCGATAATAGGTCCAAGGATATATCCCAGAACAATTGGTGCCAGAGGGAACTTGTTGTTTACCAGGAAATAACCGATAACTGATACAAGTACCAGCATCCATGAGTCGAAAAGTCTGTTATGCACTGTCAGTGTACCAAGGATACACATTACCATAATTGCAGGGAACAATTTGTCCATAGGAATGGAAAGCAGTCTGATAAAGAACTTCATAAGTCCCATTTCCATGGCGTACATCACGAAGTTTGCAAGCAGGAATGCTGCGAATACAATCCCTACGATTTCAGGTTCATTGGTGAAAAGCAGAGGCCCAGGTGTAAGACCATTCATAATCAGTCCGCCCATAAGAATCGCTGTTACCATATCGCCAGGAATACCCATTGTAAGCATCGGAATCAGTGCACCACCGCATACTGCGTTATTTGCGGTTTCAGATGCTATAATGCCATCCTCAAAACCGGTGCCGTACTTTTCAGGAGTGGACGAAACAGAACGGCATGTATTATACGCAAACATTGACGCAGTTGTGGAACCGATACCAGGCAGAATACCTACAAAGGTACCAATCAGAGAACCGAGAGAGAAAGTCTTGATTGTGTCTTTGCCTGTAACCCATTCTTTTTTAGGCCAGAACCTTGTCTTGCCAGGGTCCATAGGCTTTGCCTTAAGATGCAGAGTCTTAACCTGCTGCATAACTTCTACGATAGCAAACAGCCCCATAAGCGCTGCCAGTGTATCAATGCCGGAACCAAGTTCCCATCTTCCGAAAGTAAGACGAGGAACCGCAGATACCATGTCGTAACCTACAAAAGCAATAATCATACCAACGATTGCAGAAATAAGCCCTTTGTGCATATTGCCTTTGCCAACAATACTGATAATGATGCAAAGGCCCATTATACCCAGTGCGAAATACTCCCACGGGCCGAACATCAGTGAAATCTTTGCCAGTTTTGGAGCTACTACTACAAGTACCACAGCACTGAAAGTACCGCCGATAAGGGATGAAAATACGCCCAAAGTAAGAGCTTTGGATGCTTCACCATTTCTCGCCATAGGAGATCCGTCGAAACATGTTACCAATGAGGCAGGAGAACCGGGTATATTAAGTAAAATTGCCGCAACCAGACCGCCGGCAATACCGCCGACATAAATTGCTACCAGAACGGTCAGCCCCTGATTAGCAGACATGATATACGTAAATGGGAGGGCGATAGTAACCGCCAGAGTTGCCGTAAGTCCTGGAATCGCGCCCATAACCATGCCAAAGAACACGCCGAATACCAACAGCCCCAGAAGCAATGGTTCACCGAAAAGTGCGCTGAAACCCAGACCTAATGATGCTAATCCTTCCACTACATATACCTCCTTCCTTATATACTTTTACATGCGGGGCGGCCGGAGCCACCCCGCTTTAAAACTTATTTTTACTATAATTTGTTTGTTTTTATTAATGTACTATTTGTACATTTCACCACATTCGTTATAAACATTTGTAATAACTTCTGTAGTCTTTTCTCTGTCCATGAAACCTACTTCAAGGAACATGGATTCGCAGGATGCAACGAAATCAGCGTTGGACATAGCTGTTTCGATGATTCCGCCTAAAGTATCAGCAACTGCTGCATCTGTTTCTGGCGGAAGCATGTAGCATCTGTAGATAGTGAAGTCGTATGCATCGAAGCCTTCAAGAACTTCAGAAACTGTAGGGATTTCTGGATAGTAGGATGATCTTTCTGCGGAAAGCATACAGATACCAACGCAGTCGCCGGAGTCAATTGCAGTTGAAGATGCCGCTGTACCGAAGATGCAGAGGTCAACCTGTCCGCCCATACAAGCGTTTCTGCAAGCGTTTTCACCGTCGAAAGGCACGAATTCCCATTCAACGCCAAGGTCAGCCATAAACTTTTCAATTACGAGCTGAGTGTATGAGTTTGCAGTTGCGCCAGTTACAGTAAGCTTGCCAGGGTTTGCCTTGGAGTATTCAACGATATCTTCAAGTGATGTGAATCCGGATGCCTTGGATGCAATCATCATCATTCTGTCACCAGCCACTGTTGCTGCAGGAACAAATTTTTCCCAAGCATCAGCTTCCTGGTATGTACCGTTGTAAGCACCAGCTGCGATGTTCTGTAATGTGGAGCAGAGTACTGTGTATCCATCAGGATTGGAATGCAATACTTCCATAGCACCTGTGGAACCGCCGCCGCCAGTTACGTTTGTAACTACCATTGTTGCATCAACTGCAGCGCTGATAGCTGTTGCAAGTACGTGCTGTCCGCCGCCTGCTGCGAAAGGAACAACTACGTTAATAGTTCCATCTGGATAAACTACTTCTTCAGGTTCGTCTGATCCGCATGCTGCCATGCAGAATACCATTGCCAGACATAATAAAACTGTTAATAATTTTTTCATTATTCTTCCTCCTCATAAATAAAAATAAGTTTAAAACCGATAGGTCGGTTTACCAAAGATTAAATGTTGGCAGCAGCAGACCGATTATTTCCCCGAAAAGGAAATATGATACACCGGTAACACCCGCTGCACCAATAACAATCCACAGCAGAGTTTTCAGGAACTTGTTCTTTGCAATACGGTTCCCGTCTTCATCTTTGAACTTGCCCGCTTTCATGGTATAGTAGAGCATTAATAATACCAGGAAAATCATTGAACTGATGATGAATCCAAGATAATCAAGAGCAAATACGTACGCTGCCAGGGATATAATTGTTATCATGGATGCCGGATTTAGTGCTGATTCAGTTTGAGTGTTGTCATGTTTTATCACAGCTCTGATTATGAGCAGGATTCCAAGTGCCATAAGCAGGAACAGCCAGAATCTGGTGTAAACACCGGCTTTTGCAGCTGTATGTTCCATGAGACTGTCATCCATTCCCAGGGTATTTACAATAAATACACCTGAAACTACGCTGATTACAGCGCCGTATAAAACGTCCTTTTTCCATTGAGCCATCTAATCACCTCCTGTTTGTGTTTTATTTTGTAACACTATTCTAACTTATATTCTGAGATTTTCAATGATAGCTGTAGTGCCCTGGCCACCGCCGCAACAGGAAGTGAAAGCACCATAGCGTCCGCCGGTCTTCATCAGCTGATTCATACAGAACCACGCTACGCGGCCACCGGATGCGCCATTAGGATGGCCGATGGCAATTGCACCGCCGTTAGGATTCCATCTCTTCATATCAATGATTTCGCCGGTCTGTTCCTGCATGTCCTTGATACATGCAAGATTCTGCGCTGCGAAAGCTTCGTTGCATTCGATTACATCCAGGTCTGAAAGTTTCATATTGAGTGATTTCAGAGCTTTCAGTGTTGAATATGATGCACCGATGCCCATGAGATTAGCCTGGCAGCCCATGCTTGCTCCGCCTACCCAACGTGCAATCGGTTCGAAGCCACATTCCTTTGCTTTTTCTGCAGTCATCATGATTACAAAGGCAGCACCGTCATTTACGCCGGAAGCATTACCTGCAGTAGTTACGCCGCCTTCAAATACCGGGCGGAGTTTCTGCAGACCTTCAAGAGTTGTTCCTGGCTTAGGATGCTCGTCTTTGTCAATAACGATTTCAGGTCTCTTCTTGGTTGCAGGGAAGATATATGGTACAATTTCAGGGCCTGTAAAGCCTGTTTCAATTGCCTTTGCCATAAGTTCCTGACTGCGGAGTGCAAACTCATCACTTTCCATTCTTGAGATATTCCATTTTTCAGCCATAAGATCATTGTTTTTAATCATAGGTGTATTCTGTTCCAGATTTGGTGTAAGTCTGTTAGGAATAGCTGTCGGCGGCTGAAGTTTGTACGGTTCTGCGGACATGGAGAACTTAGCAATACGGTTGCTGTGAGATTCCACGCCACCTACAATAATTACATCTGAAGCACCAGCCATCATTTTATATGCTGCATAGTTCATTGCAGTAATCGCTGAACCGCACTGCATTTCAATATAAGTACCAGATACATCTTCCGGCAGGCCGGCATTTAATGTGAGATATCTGCCAGGAGTATTTGTAAGAGCATCCGTAAATGCACAACCCACAAATACATCATCTACTTTTGTTCTTTCAAGGAGCTGATTTTTTTCTACAAGAGCCTTAATTACATGTGCCCCCAGATCCATTGCCGGAACTTTTGCAAGGCCTCCGCCCATCTTGCCGAAAGCGGTACGCGCTGCATCTACAAATACAATTTCTCTGTTATTTCCCATTGTTATCACCTCTTAACTAGCTGAACTGAATGATTTTTCCTTCATCCTTCATCTTCTGAATCTCTTCAGATGTGAAATTATATTCTGCAAGAACTTCATCTGTATGCTGTCCAAGATAAGGTCCTTTTCTGTTTTCAAGATCATCCCATGCAGATTCGAGTTTGAACGGCGGCATTGTCATATATACATCTTCGCCCGTATCATAGTGAATGGTTGTCATGTAGTTATTTGCCAGAGCCTGCTTGTCACCAACCAAACGATCTGTAGTGTAGTTCTGCTCAAACGGATAATCGTTTTCAGTCAGACGTGCTGCAATTTCTTCGTATGTAAAGTTGTCGAAATAACTCTGCACAAGCTTATAGCATTCTGCCAGATGAATATGTCCTGCGCTTGATGTGCAGAAACGTTCATCAGTCAGATAGTCTTCCATCTTAAGAGCTTTACATAATGGTTCCCAGTACCTTTCCGCTGTCATTCCGCAAATACGTACCCATACTCCATCTTTACATCTGTAGTCCGCATTGAGTGCCAGGAAACCAGGCTTTTCCTTAGGGAATGGTCCAATGTATCCGAACTGCGCCTGTGCTACACCTACTCCCATTACCCAGAGACCGCTGCCGTAGAGGGAGCTGCTTACCTTTTCCCCCTTGCCTGTTTCTCTTGCTTTTACAAACGCTCCGAGAATTCCTACTGCAAATCCCATGCTGGAAATGGTATCACCTGCGGCACTGATTGTTGCCATTGGCATGCAATCCTGATAAGTACCTCTCATCGCAAAACCACTTCTTGAGAAAAATGCTGTAGAGTCAAATCCCGGACGATCTGCTTCAGGACCTTCTTCGCCATATCCGCTGAAGAAACCATAAACAACTTTAGGATTGTATGCTGAAACAGTTTCATAATCCATTCCCATGGCCTTGAGCGGCTTCGGTCTGTAGTTTGTAACAATTATGTCTGCTTCTGCCGCAATTCTGCGGAGAACTTCTTTTCCTTCTTCACTTCTGAAATCTACTGAAATACATCTTTTATATCCGTTGCACGCATCGTACAAAGGATTTCTCTTAGCCTCTGCCGGCATTCCGTAACCACTTCCGGAACCGCGATAAGGGTCGCCTTTAAGAGTTTCAACTTTAATTACTTCTGCACCCATATAACCTAACATGGTGCTTGTTGCCGGGCCTGCAACGTAGATGGACAGGTCCATTACCTTTACCCCTTCAAGGGGTCTTGAGCCACTTTTCACTTGTTTCCTCCTTCACTGAAAATCGCGCTATTTTCTAGTATCATTTCTTTATGACAATTTTATCACGTGACTATGTTTAATTAAATTTCAGTATCTTTTAATTATATTTAAACTGAGGTTTAACAATCGCTATGTACCTTGTAATTGACAACTTTCGACGCCGCAGAGTATAATTGAAATATCAAAAATATTTCTTCAGACTGCAGAATAGGAGGATTATTATATGGAGTTTTTACAATTACGTTATTTCGTAGAACTCGCAAAGCGGGAACATCTTACGCAAGTTGCTGAGGCCATGTATGTTTCCCCTTCTGCTATAAGCAGCAGTATTTCCAGACTGGAAGAAGAACTTGGTGTCAAACTTTTTGACCGTGTTGGCCGCAACATCAAACTCAGCCCTTACGGCAAAGAATATTTTTTCTATGTGCAACGGGCTCTCAATGAACTTGATGAAGGCAAGATAAAACTTCAGGATATGCTGGGCAGTTCCGATAATCAGGTTTCGCTGGCTACTACCAACCCTTATGTGTGGAACAAAGCAATTCATGACTTCTGTCACCTGAATCCGGAAATATTGTTCAAGCACTACTTTTTCGACTCAGTAACATCGGGAACACGTCTTCCGGACGAGCCTGTAGACCTTATAATATCTGCACCCGAAGCCTTCAGCGACCCAGCATGGGATTCTGAACTTCTTTTCCATGACAAAATAGCACTGGCGGTTCCTCCCGGACATCCTTTCACTGAACGCGAAAGCATATCCCTTATTGAAGCAAAAGACGAATGGTTTGTTTCACTGACCGACTCATCATTTTCACGATTCTGTTATAATCTCTGCATACAAGCCGGCTTTGAACCCAAGTCCAGACTTTCATGCGACTACATGCTGCGTCCTAAAATGGTTCTCAATGAAGGAATGGTCTGTCTTACAACATATAATGGTAAGCATACAGGCGTCTTTGCTGATGTACCGCTTGTACCACTTACTGATGCAGGAGCAACACGCAGTCAGGCAATATTCTGGCGCCGCGACCGATATCTTTCAAAATCCGCAGCCCTGTTCAAAAAATACCTCGTAGACATTTACCGGGATTACCAGCCAGAACAGATTTAAATGTACAACAAAATCCCCCTTTGCTTCATGGATGGAGAAAGGGGGATTTTTAATGTATGCTATTAATTAATGAGGAGAAGTATGAAGTTATTTATCCTTTTTAAATTTTCCATCAGCCAGCTCGTAAAGAACGCCTCCGGTTGTCTTTGGGCTGATGAAAGCCAGACCTGTTGTTTTGCTTACAGCAGGACAACCCGCTTCTTCAAAAACCTCGCATGCTTCAGCCACATCATCTGTAAGGAGGGAAATATGATGCAGCCCTTCGCCTTTTTTAGCGAGAAACTTTGCTACAGTACCTTCTTCACCAATAGGTTCCATGAGCTCAAATTTACTGCATCCGTCAGGCAGAACTACTATAGCAGACACCTGGTGTCTGTCAGGATACTCCGTACGGGACAAAAGCTTTGCGCCCATGGTTTTTTCCATTTTTGCCAGTGTATCATCAATACTTCTGACACAAATGCCGATATGATTAAATCCTTTTATCATTTCATTCACCGGTCAATTATACAAGCTCGTATGCAACAGCCATTCCAAGACCGCCTGCAACGCAGATAGATGTCATGCCGTAACGTTCATTGCGGCGCTTCATTTCATGAAGTAATGTTGCAGTAATTCTTGCGCCTGAGCATCCTAAAGGATGGCCGAGAGCAATAGCACCACCATTTACATTTACCTTGTCAAGGTCAAGACCAAGTTCCTTGATGCAACCCAGGCTCTGCGCCGCAAAGGCTTCATTAATTTCAATAAGACCGAAATCATCAAGAGTTATACCCATAGGTTCCAGAGTCTTCATCAGTTTCTTTGTAGCTTCAACAGGGCCCAGGCCCATAATTCTCGGATCAACGCCAGCCGCTGCACCTGCAATAATACGCGCCAGTGGTTTAAGACCAAGTTTTTCAACCATTTCACCGCTCATAAGTACCAGAGCTGCCGCACCGTCGTTTCTTCCGGATGCATTACCTGCGGTTGTTACTCCCCCTTCAAAGATCGGTTTCAGTTTAGCCAGTTTCTCAAGATTGGTATCTCTCTTCGGATATTCGTCTTCTGCGAAGATTATAGGATCTTTTTTCCTCTGCGGAATTGTTACCGGTACAATTTCATCAGCAAACTTTCCTGAATCTATAGCTTCAATTGCCTTCTGCTGGCTTCTCAATGCAAACGCATCGCATTCTTCTCTTGTAATACCACATTTTTCAGCCACACTGTCTGATGTCTGAATCATTGTGAAAGTACCGTAGATTTCATTAGGCTGGCTCTTTGGCTGGCTTTCTGTGTTAGGATCAACAAGCACAGTATTACCATGACCTGTCCCAAAACGTGTTCCTCTGATATAGAAAGGTGCCGTACTCATGCTTTCAACACCACCACAAAGTATTACATCAGAATAACCTGTCTGAATCTGCTGCATTCCGTTAATTATAGCCTGCATGCCAGATGCACACTGGCGGTGAACAGAATACGCCGGTGTAATTTCAGGAATACGGCAGGCAAGTGCTGATACACGGGCAATGTTTGGCGCATCAGTACTCTGCTTTGCCTGACCGGCTATAACTTCACTTATAATCGCTTTATCAATGCCTGCTTTTTCAATGGCGCCTTCGTATGCAATCTGCAAAAGCTTCTCAGGCTGAATATCTTTTAAGGTTCCGCCGATTTTACCTATAGGTGTTCTTACTGCGGATACTACGTATACATCATTTTTATTGATAGTCATAAATGTACGTCCTTTCTCTAGTTAAATCCACCATCGATTGTGATGGTCTGAGTGGTTACATATGACGAATCTTCACACGCAAGGAATAATGCCAGATTTGCTACTTCTGCCGGATTACCATATCGACGCAGCGGAATTCTCTTGAGTTTAGCTTCCTTTACTTCGTCGGGCACTGCGTTATACATATCAGTCATAATAGAACCCGGAGCAATTGCATTTACAGTAATATTATACTTACCAAGTTCCTTGCCCTGCACACGGGTCATACCCATAATCGCTGCCTTTGTTGCAGCATAATTTGACTGACCGAAATTGCCATTGTATGCAGAAACAGATGTAACATGTACAATTTTACCGTAATTGTTCTGCATCATGTGTGGCAGAACCGCCTTAGTCATATAATAGTTCCCTCTCAGATTTACATCCACAACATCATTGAACTGTTCATCAGTCATTTTATAAAACTGAGCATCCTTTGTAATTCCCGCATTATTTACGAGGATATCAATATGTCCGAATTCATCTGCCATTGCTTTGACCATAGCTTCATCCTGCTCTTTATTTCCGATGTTTACAACAAAACCTCTTACAGTGCCGTAAGCAGAAAGTTCTTCTACTGCCTTTTCAACCTTTGCCGGATTGGTAGAGCAAATACCCACAATTGCACCTTCTTTTAAAAATCTCTCTGCGGTAGCTTTACCGATTCCAGCAGAACCACCAGTAACAATAGCCACTTTGCCTTCTAATTTCATATCAGTTTGTCTCCTTTCATGTGATGCTGCTGTGTAGCATTAATTTTCTTAAATCAATTATGCACCCTGAAAGTCTCTAAATACAATTATCTAATATCGAACTATAGTTAAGACAAAAGTTAAGTTTTTTACATACAAAAAGCCCGCAGCTTGCGCCACGGGCTAATTTAACTGTATTCATTGGCAGTAACGCCGGATTTTTCGTTTGCAGCTAGGAAGCAAGCTGGCGACCCGCGGAGCGTACTTACGTACGTGAGCAGGGAAGCTCAGCACCG
>JAFSCP010000002.1 GCA_017436705.1 Bacillota bacterium | reverse complement strand
GGGGGCGGAAGCAGTGACCAAAAGTTTTCCGGACTTTTTTGAGAAGCTGCGCACCCTTGGAATTGAGGTAGAGGAAATTGAAGATAACTAAAGAGACTAATATTTTGATGGTCGGCCTGGGAATCATAGGCGGAAGCTACGCCAGAGGTCTGACCAAAGCTGGATACACAGTTAAAGCAATTGACACAGACCCGGCTACAATCCAGTACGCCCTTGAAAACGGTATTATCGCAGAGGGGACTACCGAGGCGGACCGTAAGATTATCGGAGAAGCAGACCTGCTTATTTTTGCATTGTATCCGCATATTTTTAAGGAGTGGATTGCAGCAAACCAGTGGTTCCTCAAAGCAGGAGCAATTCTCACTGACGTTACAGGTGTAAAGGGCAGGCTGGTAGGTGAAATTCAGGATATGCTCAGGGACGACTGCGAATATATCGCTGCTCACCCTATGGCCGGCGGTGAAAAGCTGGGCATCTGGTACAGTGATGAAAAGAAGTTCTACGATGCCAACTACATCGTTGTTCCGACTGAAAAAAATACTGAAAACGCAATCGAAACATGTCGCCAGATTGGTGAAATTCTACAGTTCGCAAGAATTTCCCAGCTGCCGCCGTATGAACACGACGAAATGATTGGTTTCGTATCACAGCTTACTCACTGCATCGCCATGACACTGATGACATGTAACGACACAGAAAATCTGGAAGATTTCACAGGAGACTCTTTCCGTGACCTGACAAGAATCGCCCGCATCGATGACGTAATGTGGAGCGAACTTTTCCTTTCCAATAAGGACGCCCTGCTTCATCAGATGAAGCTCTTTACTATGGAGTTTTCCAAGCTGGAAAGAATGCTCATGGAAGCTGACAAGGAAGGAATCCGTGACATGATGCGCCGCTCAACTGCACGACGTGCTTTGTTCGAAAAAGAAAAACCAGAAGAAAAACCGGAGGCTTAATATATGAACAATATGGTATTCAAAAGGAAACTGCCTATTCCTAAAGACATCAAGGAAATGTTTCCTATTACAGATGATTTAAGAAGAATCAAGGAAAACAGAGACCAGGAAGTAAAAGACATCCTCAGCGGCAAGTCTGACAAGTTTATGCTCATTATCGGGCCTTGTTCTGCTGATAATGAAACTGCGGTTCTCGACTACATAAACAGACTGAAAAAAGTACAGGAAAAGGTGGAAGATAAGATTTTCATCGTTCCGAGAGTATACACAAACAAGCCGCGTACAACAGGACAGGGCTACAAAGGCCTTCTCCACCAGCCGGACCCTCACATGAATGAGGACATGCTTAAGGGCATAATTGCGGTACGTGAAACCCACATCAGAGCCTTTAAAGAAACGGGTCTCACATGTGCGGATGAAATGCTGTATCCGGAACTGCACAGATATCTTTCTGACCTGCTCAGTTATGTAGCAGTCGGTGCCCGCTCTGTGGAAGACCAGATGCACAGACTTACTGCCAGCGGACTTTCTATCGCAGTGGGTATGAAAAACCCTACAAGCGGCGACTTTTCAGTAATGATGAACTCCATCATTGCGGCCCAGAGCTCACATACTTTCATCTACAGAAACTGGGAAGTAGAAAGCAAGGGCAACCCTTACGCCCACGCAATTCTGAGGGGATACATGAACAAACACGGCAAGTCTCTTCCTAACTACCATTACGAAGATCTGGTTACAGTATGTGACATGTATCATAAGACTAATCTGGCCAATCCGGCTATTATCGTTGACACCAACCATGCCAACTCCGGCAAAAACTTCATGGAGCAGATCCGTATCTCCAAGCAGGTACTCCACTCCATGCGCCACAATGAGGACATAAACAAGATGGTAAAAGGCCTCATGATTGAAAGCTACATTGAAGATGGATGCCAGTCTGTGAACGGCAGCGTTTACGGACAGTCCATCACAGACCCTTGCCTCGGCTGGGAAAAAACCGAAAAACTTATTTACGATATTGCAGACGCCCTTTAAGCGTCTGCATTTTCTTTACAGGAATTCTGAAACAGAATCTGGGACTCAGTAATCAGCGGCCATGTAAGCAGCTGGTCACTTTCCAGATTTTCAAGGTGCATATCCACGGCTGTTATGCGGCTGTTTTCATATGTGGTGTAGTAATAGATGCCCAGGTCGGTATTGCAGCAGGAGGAATATCTTGTGTATTGATATTTTTCTGCAACGGGGACGCAGCCGCGGGGCATTGCAGCGCTTCCAAGGATATGAAAGAACTGGCTGACGCTGCTTTCTTCACTGTCATCGGAAACGGAATGCTCCCGGACTGATGATGCTCTTACGAATCTTGAAACAGAGCTCAGGTCGCCGGGTATTCCTGGCACGTTCATTTCATGAGAACTGCGCCTGAGATTCCACATCTGAATTTCAAAGGCAGGGCTGTTGGTAAGAACTCCTGCAGGGTTTTCATGTATACGGAGCCCTTCCTTTAATGATTCGACGACGATGGAGCCGCTGGGGTCTGAAATCATCCAGTGAAGGGGCGTGCATGGAAGCTGACTGCTGAAATTTTCTGCAATCAGGTTGGTACGGCTGAGCAGAATTTTTACCTGCTCAAGGTTTTCGCACTGGCATAGAATCCAGGGAATGAACTCGAAGGGTGCAATATTGTCGAAACCTGTCGAAAAAGGTTTGTACTCCGTATCTTCAGGAAAGTTTAGCCCTGCCATGCTGAGACCTTTTTCATTGGTGGCATCGTAATAAAGGGGATAACCGTCTGCAACATAGGACATGCCGATAAGGGCATAGTGATTTCTGAGCGGCGGCATATGTCTGAATTCCAAGGGAAAGTTCCGGGGCATGATGGTTATTTCCTCGTTGTATGAATACTCAAGGTCCAGATTGCGGCCGAAATAATGATTTTTGGTTTTATATGTTATTGCTGTGCACATAAAAAACACCTCCTCTGGTATAGTTTACCGCGGGGAGGTGAATTTAATGTAAACTTTTGTACAATAGGCTGAAGACTTACTCCGGTTTCTGCAGTCCGCCGAGAACTTTATACAGAAGCTGGTAGAGCTGCTTCGCCTCATCCGAATCAAGTCTGACGCAGGATGAAACTTTTTCCGGTACTGTCAGGGCATCATCTCTGAGAGAAATGCCGTCAGGTGTAATCTGAACTACAAGCACGCGCTCATCTTCCGCCGAGCGGCTGCGCGTGATAAACCCTTTGGATTCCAGGCTTTTCAGCACAGGGGTAAGGGTTCCGGAATCCAGAAAAAGCTTCTTTCCCAGATCACGGACGGTAATGGTTTCCTCTTCCCACAGCACCATCATTGCAATGTACTGGGTGTATGTCAGGTCAAGGGCATCAAGATAAGGCCTGTACTGACGCACCACTTCCTTGGCACATGCATAAAGGGGGAAACAAAGCTGGTTTTCAAGTTTCAGAGCATCATATCCGGGCTTGCTCATAATAGGCCTCCTGGTGTCAGTTTAGAATGTAATTACTTTTGGAGCGTCTGTAAATGAACAGATCTGTGCAGTGGCATTTTTAAGATAATATACTTCAGTGTTGCCGTCACCTGGCTGGTACATTGCTTTAAGGTCAGGATAGCCGTCCAGCATGTGCTCCTGAGCTGCGATATTATCGTCGAGAACTGCCTCGGCAGCGATACGGATCCATCTGCCGTCAGCCATTGCAGAAATTTCAACCTTAGGGTTGGCCTTCATCTGGTTTGCAACAGGTTTGATTTTGCCTGTCTGGATATATAGTTTATCTTCGAAAATATCAATAGTGCCGAAAGGGCGCACGCGCGGCTGGTCGCCTTCAACGGTTGCCAGGTAATATACTTCTGCTTTCTTTAAAAATTCATATACTTTTTTCATAACCTTATCCTCCGTGTTATTTATCTTATAAAGTTTGTTCTGCACTTCTTTTCTTCAGTTTCAGGGAGCGGTACGCCGGTCTGTCTGCCAGCTTCCATGCACTTAAGAAGCCATGCCATGTTGCGGCCCAGGACTCGCATGGTCTGCAGACCTTCTTCGTCCTGCATGACTTCCTCAGGGGTGTTGCCGTGAACCATGTTCCAGTACTGGGATGTGACGATTGGCATCTGGGAAATGCCGAAATACTTGTTAAGCTGGTCAAAGGTTGCTGTAGTGCCGCCGCGTCTTGCAGAGCATATAGCGGCAGCAGGCTTATGACGGAAAACGCCTCTGGAGCTTCCTGAATAGAAGATTCTGTCCATAAATGATGTGAGAGCACCGCTGGCACCTGCGTAGTGAACTGGTGAACCGAAGATGAAACCGTCAGCATTCGCTGCTTTTTCAATAAATTCATTTACACAGTCGTCGAAAACGCACTTGCTGTTTGCATAGCAGTATCCGCACCCCATGCAGCCGGCAAGGGGCTTGGTGCCCAGCCAGAAAAATTCAGTTTTGATACCTTCCGCCTTGAGGACTCCGGCGATCTCTTCTAATGCAGTATATGTGCAGCCGTGCTGATGAGGACTGCCGTTTACAAGTAATACTTTCATTCAAACACCTCCTTATAAAGGAAAATCTTTACTGTAAGTATAACACGAACCAGTTCATATTACAAATTGCAAAAAACTATTCCGGAGGCAGCGAAAATGTGGTAACATAATTTAAAGGAGGATTAGAGATATGGAAACAATTACTTTGAAACAATACGTTGTAGATGCGTTTACAGATACAGTATTCGGCGGCAATCCGGCGGCGGTATGCGTGATGGATGAGTGGCTGCCTGACGAAACTATGCAGAAAATCGCCCGTGAAAACTGCCTCTCAGAGACTGCTTTCACAGTTAAGGAAGAAAGCGGCTACCGTCTGCGCTGGTTCACTCCGGGCTGTGAAGTGAAGCTCTGCGGACATGCCACTCTGGCAACTGCATATGTGCTGGCTGATTTTTATGAGCCGGAGTCCACATGCTTCGACTTTGACTCTCTCAGCGGTCCGATAAGCGTGAAGAGGGAGGGAGAGCTTTTTCAGCTGAATTTCCCTGCAGGAAGCCCCGCTCCCGTAAGCATTACCCCTGAACTTGAAGAGGCGGTGGGATTCAGACCGGCCGAAGCATACCTTGCAGCCAGCTACCTTCTGGTAATGGAAAAGGAAGAGGATGTGGCAGATTACAAGCCTGATTTCAAGCGTATCGCGCAGATTCCAGAAGGCGGAGGTGTAATAATCACTGCCCCTTCCAGCCACGAAGGATATGATTTTGCATCGCGCTGTTTCTTTCCGAAACAGAGCATAGATGAAGACCCGGTAACGGGTTCATCCCACAGCAGCACACTGGTACCGTACTGGTCGAAGCGTCTTGGGAAGACTGAACTTGTGGCGAAACAGCTTTCCGCACGGCAGGGAACTCTTTACTGCAAAGCGGCAGGGGAACGGAGCCTGATCAGCGGCAAGGCGGTACTGTACAGCAAAGCAGAGATTACCGTGCCGGTAAAATAAAAAGGAGAAAAAATTGGAACGTATCGATAAAATCATTGCATCACAGGGAAAATACTCCCGCAGCGATGTAAAAAGTTTAATCAGCAAAAAGCGTGTGGCAGTTGACGGGGAAATCGTAAAGTCTTCCAGTGTCAAGGCAGACCCTGAAAAGAGTGTCATTACCATTGATGGCATCGAGCTGACTGTGAAGAAATTTGTCTACCTGATGCTCAACAAACCGAAGGGCTATGTTTCTGCCACTGAAGATAAGGAACATGAAACTGTACTCGCACTTGTTCCGGACGAATATGCAGGCAGGGACATTTTCCCGGCTGGCAGGCTAGACCGTGATACCACAGGCCTTATGATTATTACTGACGACGGCGCCATGGCACATAATATTCTGGCACCGAAGAAACATGTGCAGAAAGTTTATCATGTGGAACTGGACATTCCTGTGACTGAGGAAATGGCCAGTGGCTTCACAGAAGGAGTTGAACTTAACGACGGTGTCTGCAAGGAAGCAGGCCTTGAAATCACCGGAGAGTACTCTGCCAAGGTAAGTCTAAAGGAAGGCCGTTATCATCAGATCAAGCGCATGTTCGGCTGCTTCGGAGCCAAGGTTACAGAACTTCACCGCCTTGCCATGGGCGACCTCTGGCTGCCTGAAGATCTTGCAGAAGGTGAGTGCAGAGAACTTACAGAAGAAGAACTTAAACTGCTGCAGCAGTTATAATCAGACACTTAACGACAATCAAAAAGCCGCGGGCGTAATGCCTGCGGCTTTTTGATTGTTGCGGGTTATTCGATTACAGGAAGTTTTGCCAGGCTGGCAGCGATATCTTCGTCGCTCGGACAGAAGTCTTCCATAACGCCGTCGTTGAACTTCTGGTATGCGTAAAGGTCGAAGTAACCAGTACCGGTGAGACCGAATACGATAGTCTTTTCTTCACCTGTTTCTTTACATTTCATTGCTTCATCTATAGCAACCTTGATTGCGTGGCTGCTTTCAGGGGCAGGGAGGATGCCTTCAACTCTTGCGAATTCCTGAGCTGCCTTGAATACTTCGGTCTGCTTTACAGTGCGGGCTTCCATAAGGCCGTCAGCATAAAGCTGGGACACAACAGAGCTCATACCGTGGTATCTCAGTCCGCCTGCGTGGCTGGATGCAGGGATGAAGCCGCTGCCCAGAGTGTACATCTTTGAAAGAGGACAAACCTTACCTGTGTCACAGTAGTCGTAAGCGTACTTGCCGCGGGTCAGGGAAGGGCAGGATTCGGGTTCAACTGCAATGAGCTGATAGTCTGCTTCGCCTCTGATCTTTTCGCCGGCAAAAGGTGCGATGAGGCCGCCGAGGTTGGAGCCGCCGCCTGCACAGCCGATGATCATATCAGGCTTGATGTTGTATTTATCCAGAGCAGCCTTTGTTTCAAGGCCGATGATTGTCTGGTGAAGGAGTACCTGATTGAGAACGCTGCCCAGTACGTAGCGGTAACCGTCAAGCTTGCCTGCAGTTTCAACTGCTTCAGAAATTGCGCAGCCAAGGCTTCCTGTAGTACCAGGGTGTTCCATGAGAATCTTTTTACCTACTTCAGTTTCCATGGAAGGTGACGGAGTAACGTAAGCACCGTAAGTTCTCATAACTTCGCGGCGGAAAGGCTTCTGTTCGTAGGAAACCTTAACCATGAAAACTTTGCAGTCAAGACCGAAGTATGAACATGCCATGGAAAGGGCAGTACCCCACTGGCCAGCACCTGTTTCAGTTGTCACGCCTTTGAGACCCTGTTTCTTAGCGTAGTAAGCCTGGGCGATAGCAGAGTTGAGCTTGTGGCTGCCGCTTGTGTTGTTACCTTCGAATTTATAATAAATCTTGGCTGGAGTCTGGAGTTTTTCTTCAAGGCAGTAAGCGCGTACTAGCGGTGATGGGCGGTACATCTTGTAGAAGTCTCTGATTTCTTCAGGAATTTCGATGTAAGGATTGGTTTCGTCCAGTTCCTGTGCAACCAGTTCGTCGCAGAAAACCTGACCAAGTTCTTCGGCAGTCATGGGCTGCATGGTTTCAGGATTGAGTAGAGGTGCAGGTTTGTTGATCATATCCGCACGCAGATTGTACCATGCCTTAGGCATTTCCTGTTCTTCCAAGTAAATTTTGTAAGGGATCTTGTTGTCTGTCATTTTTTCGTTCTCCTTTCATTTTTACCAGTTAAATCTCGCAAGCGGCCTTTTTATACTAAAAAAGCCCCTGAACCGCACGTGCAGTGCGAGTCAAGGGCGAAAATACTTTTCCGCGGTGCCACCTTGGTTCGGGCCTGTGAGGACCCCTCTGCGAGATACCAACATATCTCCGGCTTCTGACGCGAGCCTTGCGTCGGCGCATTTGACGCCACCCTCAGCAGTCCATATTACTCAGGCAACCTTGTGGAACTCACACCGTAATCCACTCGCTGGGAAGGTTGTAATCTGACTTTTTTCTGCTTCATCGGTTTGAATTATATTGATTTTTATGGTGATATTATATCGCGTTTTGGCTGTTTGTCAATATTCTTTTTTGATTTTTTCTATATCATCAGCATCAATCCACTCTTCACTGAAACCGCAGCTGCAGCAGAGATAGCGGTGTACGCCAACAAAGTCCCAGTGGGAATAGTTTATTGAAAGCCAATTGCCATTGGATTGTTTATGGCCTGCAATTCTTTTGATTTCAGTGCCACCACACTTAGGACAAACTCCAGTATTCTTCATCTCAAATCATCCTCCTTAAATATTACATGCTGTCATAGCGTGTCTCAGCATCCGGGAAGTTCTGCCACTTGCCGCCCATGTGACGGTGCATTTCTTCTGTGCAGTGGAGCCATTTGCCTACGGTACGTCCTTCAGGGAAGAACTCACAGAACTCACCATCGAAGAAAGTATAGAAACGGCTCACATCGGTGCACATTCCGTATGTAGGAAGCTGGGCAATCGGCATGTGAAGTTCAACTTCTTCGCCGCGGCGACTGCCGCGGTAGGTGATGCCGGTCTTGTCCAGGGTAAGGATTCCTTCGCCTACGATTTCGGAAGTTGCCTGATTTTTAAGGTATTCGTAAGGCGGAATCATGCCAAGCTGAACTTTTTCGATCAGGGTAAAGTCAGGGTCTTTTACTGCTTCAGCGGCAGCCTTTCTTTCCATATCGAACCATACTCGCGGAGTTTCAGGAATGACGCAGGTATCGTCCAGAGGAATAAGGTCGTAGTATTCGTTGACTGTTGCACCGTTGCCACATTCTTTGCAGACAATGGTGTTGCCTTCGCCGTGCATTGTAAATTCCTTTCCGCACTTAGGGCACTTGTAGAGCAGGTCGTGCATGTTGCGTGCCATCTGGCCATGACCATCGTATGCAGCGCGGGCTTTTTTGTTCCATGCATAATCATCTTGACAAAGGTGAGCATGAAGCTTTTCCTGAATTTCATCTACGGTGAGATCCTCCAGCTCTTCAACGGTGAAAAGCTGGTCCACAACCACGTGGACTTTGCCGCGGCGCTCATCCAGACAGTATTTGGTACTGGTAAGGTAGCCACCGGAAATGTGGGTAGCATACACTGGTACACCGGAGGATTTCAGCAGCTTGGCAGAACCCAGAGATGTAGGCTGGTTTGCTCCGGAAATGCTGCTCATACCTTCAGGGAAAATGCAGATACAGCCGCCGCCCTTGAGGATTCTGCGGATTTCGCGCATGCAGTAAATGTCCGGCACGAAGTTCTTTTTAGGAATTACCTGCATAAGCCTGAATACCATTGCCAGATGCGAGCGGAAGAATTCATTGTACCCTGCCACAAAGTTCATGCGGTGAGGCAGGAACGGTATGCCGGTGAAGATATAGTCAAGACGTGATGCGTGGTTGCTGACCACGATAAAAGGTCCTTTGATTTCCTTGGGGTTGATTTTATATTCAAAAGTAAGTCCAAGCCTTTTCTGGTACATAAGCTGCCAGATGCGGGCCAGCACCGGGTAGATAACTGCAGGCGGGCGTTTGATGTGACGGCGGTGCAGTTTCTGGTCCATTGTTGGTTTGTTTTCCATATTATTATCTCCTTTGATTGCTTGGCAATTTGCAAGTTTCCTATACTTTAACAGAAAATGGACGAAATCACAAGGTTTCGGCGGATTTTTTTGAAAATTGTAAGAAATGGTGATATAATATCCGCAATATGAATATGGAGGATCTGAAATGACACCTTACGAAACAGTAAAAAACAAGCTGGATGAGCTTGACATAGAATTCCAGCTGGTGGAGCACGAGGCGGCATTTACCACCGAGCAGGCTGATAAATATATTGAGGGAATTGAGGGCGTGCGCACCAAGACCATGTTCCTGACCGATAAAAAGAAAACCCAGTGGTTCCTTCTGGTCATGGATGATGCCAACCGTCTGGATATGGCCCGATTCGAGGAAATCACAGGGGCAAAAAGAATAAAAATGGCCTCCGCAGAAAGCCTTATGGAAAAGATGGGTCTCACACCGGGAAGCGTGTCCATTTTTGGCCTGCTTAACAACGCAGACCATGACATAAAGGTCTACATCGAAAGAGCAATAACCGGTGAAGCGCGCATGAGTTTCCACCCAAACGACAACACCAAAACAATTTTCATATCTACTCAGGACATGTTCAGATTCATAGAATCGCTGGGATATGAGGCAGGTATCGCAGATTTATAGCAGTAAAAAACCAGGGACTTCCCTGGTTTTAGTTTGCTTATTTTACTTTTATGCGCATGAGCCCGTGGCGGTTGCAGTAAATATAAAGGTAACCTGCACCCCTGAACCTGAAGCGGCACTCCGCATTTCCTTCAGGATAAAGTTTCACCATCTGGAATTTATCGCCGGTTACATAGGCCATAAAGGATATGTAGTGCTGCTTGGTCATGTCGTGATGAATCACTACAAACTGCTCGTCCTCGACCTTTTCAATGGTAATCTCATGAGCTTCGTCCGGTTCCTCTGGTTCCAGCGGCGGCAAAGTAACTCCGCAGCAGCTGATGACAGCCTCGCCCATGGAGTGGATAATGTTGCCGCAGACAGGGCACACATAAATCTGTGAGCGCAGCATGTTTGCAGAAATATTGCGGTTGATTATGGTGTTTCCGGACATGAGCTCCATGACTGAGACATCAAGGGCTGCCGCCAGGGGATCAAGCAATGTGATGTCCGGCAGACCTTTTGCAGTTTCCCACTTTGAGATTGTCTTGGGACTTACATCCAGCCTGGAAGCAAGTTCTGCCTGTGTCATTTTTTTATCTTCACGGAGACGCCGGATAACAGCGCCTGTTACGTAATTGTCCATCTGAAATCCTCCTTTTGCTTTCTGATATAATAATAAAACAAAAAGCAGCGCAGGACAACCTACGCTGCGTGGATGTTATTATTTTATAAGCTCCAGAACATCATTCAGCCACTGCTCCTTGTCAGAAACAGAAACGCGTGCATCTTCATCCAGCCAGTATATGGTCAGATCGCCGAAGAAGTTACTGATTTCAACACGTGCACCGCTTACTGTGCTGCCTGAAGGAAGTTCGATTGGCTCATCAAAGTGAAGATAAACCTCCCACCTGAAATCGCCTTCTCTGTAAGAATGATACTTTGTGCCGGATGGCAGGAGATTACGCAGGCGGGTCTTGAAGCCGGCTTCTTTCACAAGGCCGAGCAGTTCATCAAAGGCAGGGTCATCCGGTGTAATGACAAATTCCGTATCAACCTTGTCGTGACCGTCAGTTTCATCGTAAATATAGTAACGGCCGCTGATCTGGCTGCATTCTGAAAAATCAGGAAGCTCCCAGCGCTGTTCTATGGTCTGCGGACGGGTATAAATAAGAGCAGCGATAAATAAAACAAGCAGAGGGACGACAATTTTCAGCAATTTATTCATATAAAAACCTCCTTTGCATCATGTGAATCCATGCACAATCCTAATCGTATCGCCATAAAGGGGATTTTGTAATCAAATTATAACATGGGACTATGAGCGCTGCAATGATTATGTGCAGGCGACGGAATTGGGATGTATGTAAATTTTGCTTATTGACTTTGCAAAAAAAATAAGGTACTATATCTATGAAAGAGACGATGTTTACTACCGTACGGTTTTACCTAGGCGGGCTACACGTCTCTTTCTTTATTCTTACAAAATCGTATAAGTAAAGATTTTTGTTTTTATCGCGTCTTATAAGCATTCTTGCAGAAAAAATATTGTATCTGACAAGTTCACCTGTATCATTATATACAGGCAGTCCAAATCGGGTATTGTAATGGTACCAGCCATATTTAGCTTTTGACCCATGCTTTTCATTGTAGTCAGGGTACACTGTCCTGTTTGACGCAACTTGAATTAATTCACCAATTGCAGTGGCAGCATTAGCTTTAGCTCTTAAGTTCGGTCCCTTTGTGTTTATTTTATCTTCTGAATGACAGAACTCATCGGGGAAATCAGATCCAATATATATTTTTTCACATGTTTCGATGATTTCAAAGAATTGTCCTATATATTCTTTTAAATATTCTTCTATGGTATCCCAATCAAAAGAACGTCTGGATTTGAACCTGATATCGTTAATCAGTACAATTTTTCGTCCATCCAGATCTGTAACAATATTTACATTTTTGTTCATATTTTACCTCCATAAATATCTTTTTCCGACAATAAAAAAACGTGTAAGAACGCTGCGGATTTACCGCAATCATCCTCACACGCTCATACCCGTGCTGGCCCGGCCGGATCAGACCTATGGCTATTATACAATATTTTTAATTGTTCTTCAATCCATTTTTTACCACTTAAATTTTCGCCTTTGACAGCTTCTATTGCGTTTTGTAATAAAAAATTTATGGAATTGATTTCAGTTTTGATAGTTTCATTTTTAAGACTCGTTGACGAATTTGCCGCACATGTGCTCAGGGGTAAGCTCAAGCAGGATAGTTGCTTTTGCATCAGCCTCGATTTCTTCTTCAATCCACTTTTCGTCGCTTGTGAACTTATAACAAAGCTTGCGGGAAATGTCTTTTACTGTTTCTAAGTCAGTGATAATCTTCATTCTGCCGAATACAATCACGCTCTGAACATCAAGTCCCCAGAAACCCTCTACAGGCTGCGGGTCGCTGATAACACAGAAGGAAACCTTATCATGTTTGTTGACAGCGTCTTTTCTGTGGCCGTAATTACCGCTGTGAAAATATATTTTGCCGGTTTCTTCGTCATAAAAATGATTCAGCGGCATTCCGTAAGGGTAATCGTCATCGCCCAATACTGATAAAACGCCTCTTTTCTGTTTTTTAAGCAATTCTATGCAAGCCTCTTCAGAAATCAGTTTGTTCTGCTTTGCCAATTTTCTGAACATGGTATTCTCCTCTCAAATCAAAATAATGTATTTCCTGTAAAGCGATTATATTATTAAATGATTTATTTTGTCAATCTTTGGCTGGTGAAATATTATACATCGAGAAAATTGTGAATTTCACTTACTGTTTTTGAATTTTTTTACAGTCGAAAAGCCTAAAACAGGAAGTGCAATTAAGTCCATCATCCCTAAAATTCTGACTGCTATATCAGGAAGCGTTAATCCAATAATGTTAGCTCCTGCCAGTATAAATGTTGCAACACCTATTATGAGTAAGCTTACTGACCACATTGCATTAACTTTATTTGAATCCATTTCTTACCTCCGTCAAACTGAATATACAGAGTTAATTATATCATAATCATTATGGCAGGTGTAGTGAAGAAAGAAAAATTGATACCAGATGCGAAACATTGCTTTTTTCAGATGGATTTATCATATCATTCAATATATTCGACAAAATATTGAATTTTTTTCGTAAAGTTTCTTGAAAAAACAATATTAAAAGAGAAAAAGACCTCAAAAAGCATGAAAATAGCCATAATTTTACAATTATATTGTATAAATCAGAAAAAACGGCTGAAAAAAGCAATATTAGCAGCCACGCTCTTTCGGTCTAACTTATGCCATTTCATTTTGGTGGAGGTGGTGGGAGCCGACCGCCTGCTGCGCTCTGCTTGCAGGCTGCGCCCTGCGGCTCCCCGTACGGTCGCCTTGGACCGTGGCTTGCTCGAAGGTTCACCGGACCTTCTCACGACGGCCACGCCCTCTCGGGTTCTCCTCCCACCACTTCCACAATTGAAAAAGGCGGCCTTAATGGCCGCCCTACTGGTGGTGGAAGTGGTGGGAGTCGAACCCACGTCCGAAAGCATTTCCGCAGGAATTTCTCCGAGCGCAGTTAATGATTTAAAGTTTCGCTTTTCCGGACGCCCATTAACAGGCTGCCGGAGCGGCTATCCCGTAAGTCCCCTGAAGTACCGGGAGATCCCTCAGAGTTTTCCTGTATAGTCGACGCCGGTGAATGGGCCTACAGGTAAACCCATGCCGACGCGCGAGCAGAAACTAAGCTGCTAATGCGAAAGATTTGTTATTTTTAGCGTTTATATTTAACGTGTCCCTTTTAAGGTAGACTGGACAAACTACCGCTCGCTTATCCTGGTTCTATACCCCCGTCGAAACCTTTACACCCCCATGTGCCCATATATTATATCACAATACGGCGCAGATTGCAAACAAGACATTTTCGACAATTTTCGACAGCGTTAATAAATTATTACAAAACAGATGCACTGGTTCTTCAGATGTGCTACAATACCCATATAAATCCATTTTACGGAGGTAAATATTATGAAGAGAGAAATGCGCAGAATCAGACAGCTGATGTCTGCAGAAGACAATATTAAAGTACTGGACAGAAACACAAACGGCGTGCTTTCGCTGACAGGCGATGAAGGATATCCTTATACAGTACCGCTCAGTTACGTTTATCACGAAGGAAAGGTGTATTTTCACGGACATACGTCAGGTTATAAAATTGATGCGGTGAAGCAGAGTGAAAAAGCGGCTTTCTGCGTAGTTGATGCTGACCTGGTGGACGGCCCTGCATATTCCACAACTTACAGAAGTGTTATCTGCTATGGAAGACCCCGTATAGTTGAGGCGGCAGACGAAAAGCTTCTGGCGCTGCAGGTACTGGGCCGTAAATATAATAAAGGGGTAGCGGATGAATCTCTGAACGCATTCATAGGCAAGGAATTTGATATTGTGACTGTAATTGCTCTGGACATTGATTTTATGACCGGCAAGGAAGCGATTGAGTTCGTGCGTGCCAAGGAAGGACAGGAAAAGTAATGAAAAGATTTGCGGCGCTTCTGCCGCTGACTGCAGGTATACTGTGGGGCTGCGTCGGTGTTTTTGTGCGCAGGATGACAGCCTTCGGAATGGACAACTCAACAATTCTTTTTGCGAGAATGTCTCTGGGTGTGGTTATTATGCTGGCAGGCATGCTGCTTGTAAAGCGTGAGCTTCTGCAGGTCAGAGCGAAGGATACAGGTATAATTATATTCGGGGCCATTGCGGGAAATCTGGGGCTCAGCTACTTTTACAATGAGGCTATGAATCAGCTGACTCTGTCATTTGCGGCAGTGCTGCTGAGCACATTCCCGATTTTTGTCATGTTCTTTGCGGCAGTGCTCTTTAAAGAAAAAATCACAGGCCGTAAGGTACTCTGCATGACTATCGCAATAGCGGGCTGCGTGCTGGTCAGTGGCTTTCTTGAAGCGAAGGGTGCGATTACATGGACCGCTGCCGGAGTGGCGGTGGGTGTTGCGTCTTCTTTCTGCTACGGACTGTACAGCATAATGTCCAAACTGATTATGCAGCGAGGCTACCATTCCATTACCATAACCTTTTATTTCATGCTGACAATTTCGGTTGTGCTGATACCTTTTGCTGATTTCGGCATAATCGGAGAGTTTGTGGCCCAGGCGCCTGCTGCCAACGGTTTGCTGCTGCTGGGACATTCCGCTCTGTGCGCGGTAATACCTTATGTGATTTACACAATGAGTTTCAATTATATGGATTCAGGCAAAGCTGCAATTCTGGCTGCCATCGAGCCTGCGGCAGCAATGGTTTTCGGTGTGATTTTCTTCGAGGAAATTCCGACAATTCTCATGGTGACAGGCATGTTTCTGACAATTGCCGCTCTTTCGGTGCTCTGCCTGCCTGAGAAAAAAGGAGAGGCTGATGCATAAAATCCATGCAAAAACAATTCTTTCAGCAAAGAATGGCATGAACCTTTACCGTGGATGCACTCACGGCTGCATATACTGCGATTCCAGAAGCACGGTATACGGCATGGACCACGATTTTGAGGATGTGGCTGTCAAGGATAACGGACTGCAGCTCCTTGAAAAAGTCCTTATGGGCAAGCGCAGCAAGTGCATGATCGGTACCGGATCCATGTCAGACCCGTATATGCCCCTGGAGGCAGAACTGGAAATAACCCGCGGGGCGCTGAAACTCATAGAACGCTACGGTTTCGGAGCGACTCTCATAACCAAGTCGGACCTGGTTCTCCGCGACATTGACCTGCTGGCTTCCATAAACAGCAAGTCCAAGGCGGTGGTTCAGATGACCATGACCACGGCCGACGAAGAACTTTGCAGGAAGCTGGAACCGGGAGTATGCACCACAGCAAGACGGTATGAAGTTCTTAAGGAACTGCAGAAAGCCGGTATTCCCACAGTAGTCTGGCTGACACCGGTTCTGCCGTATATAAATGATACGGAGGCCAACCTGAGGGGAATTCTGGATTACTGCGCCGATGCAGGTGTGAAGGGAATAATCTGCTTCGGAATGGGACTTACTCTCAGAGAAGGTAACCGGGAGTATTTTTACAGCCAGCTGGACCGGCTCTTTCCGGGCAGCGGTCTTAAAGAAAGATACATAAAGGAATTCGGACTGGCATATAATCTTGTGAGCCCTGAAAACAACAGGCTGATGCGGATTTTCAGAGCCTTCTGTCAGGACCGCGGCATCATGGATAATCCGGACGAAATATTCAGGTATATGAACTTTTTTGAGGAAAAGGAGCAGCAGACACAGCTGTCCATGTTCTGACCGCTTATGTACACAAAAAAGTACATGAAATTGTGCTAAAAACCCAAAAATGAACACAAGTTATTGTTGCAATTAACCAAAACCTATGGTAAAATTACAGCATCAAGTTACTTAAAGAGGTAAAGTTATGTTTATGAATTATGCATACATCGGCATTATCATTATCAGCAGCATTATTCTCGCTCTAGTGGGCGTCGGAAAGAATAGTGCTGAAAGTTGTGCCTGGATTGCATAGAATGTAACTTCTGCCGGAAAGGCGGTCAATGAGACCGCAGACAGAAATAAACTCGGAACGCAAACCTTATGGACGCTTTTAGCAGTGACCATAAGGTTTTTTTAATCACCAAAGGAGGAATACACAAAATGAAGATGACTGGCGCAAAGATTTTGATGGAATGCCTGCTCGAACAGGGTGTTGATACGGTTTTCGGTTATCCGGGAGGAACTGTTATCAATCTCTACGATGAACTTTACAAGTATCAGGACAAAATCAGACACGTCCTTACATCCCACGAACAGGGAGCATCCCATGCGGCTGACGGCTATGCAAGAAGTACCGGCAAAGTAGGTGTCTGCTTCGTAACATCAGGTCCGGGGGCAACCAATATTATCACAGGCCTTGCAACTGCCCACATGGACTCATCTCCTGTAGTAATCATTTCATGTAACGTGAGCGAAGACCTCATCGGTAAAGACTCTTTCCAGGAAGTTGATATCACCGGTATCACAATGCCGATTACAAAGTGTAATTACCTTGTAAAGAGAGTTGAAGACCTGGCTGACATCGTAAGACAGTCCTTTGCAATTGCGAGAAGCGGACGTCCCGGTCCTGTTTTCATCGATATACTTTCCAACGTATCAGCAGCAGAATGTGAGTACGAACCAGTAGCTCAGGAACATCATTCAACTACAGGCAAGCTTGCATCACTTATGCAGAGAGCTTCCCATAATTTTGAATCACCTAAGCCTAATATGGATGATATAAACAAGCTGGTTGAAATGATCAGAGAGTCCAGGAAGCCTCTGCTCATCTGCGGCGGCGGTGTTGTAAGAAGCAGAGCCGACAAGGAATTCAACGAATTTGCTGACCGCATTGACTCACCGGTTGCCATCACAGTAATGGGCGGCGGCGGTTTCAGAGGCAGAAACAACCTGACCACAGGTATGATCGGTATGCATGGTTCTCAGGCTTCCAACATGGCCTGCGACGGCTGCGACCTTCTTATCGCAGTAGGCTGCAGATTCTCCAACAGAGTGGCGCTGGACCCTGAAACCTTTGCTAAACAGGCAAAAATCGTACATATCGACATTGACCGTTCTGAAATCAACAAGAACGTGAAGACTGACCACCACATCATCGGTGATGCCAAGGATGTACTGGCAATCCTCAATGAGCAGATTGAGCAGCAGCACCATGATGAGTGGAAAGAATATGTTTTCTCATTCGACACTGAAACCATTTACGAAGAAGAAAGTGATACACTTACACCTAAGCAGATTACCAAGGCTATCGCAGAACTTCTTCCTCAGGATACAATCGTTGCAACTGACGTAGGTCAGCATCAGATGTGGGCAATCCAGCATTTCCATTTCGACTATCCTGGTCAGCTGATCACATCCGGCGGTCTTGGAACCATGGGCTTCGGCCTGGGTGCAGCAATCGGTGCTCAGATGGGTAATCCGGACAAGAGAGTAATCCACATTACCGGTGACGGCAGCTTCAGAATGAACTGCAACGAACTGGCCACAGAGCAGTACTACGACCTGCCGATTATAACATTCGTTTTCAACAACGGAGCTCTCGGCATGGTAAGACAGTGGCAGACTCTTATCAAAGGAAAGAGATATTCCGCAACTGACCTTGACCGCGGACCTGACTTCGTGAAACTGGCTGAAGCTTATGGCCTCAAGGGCAGCAGAGTTACAACAGTTGAAGAGCTGGAAGCGGCAATCAAAGACGCAATTGAATGGAATCACGGATACGTTATCGACTGTGCAATCGAAATGGATGAAATGGTAAGACCGATGGTACAGGGCGGCAAACGCATCACAGATTTCATCGTAAAATAGGAAACTGAAAAGGAGGAACCCATGAACGAAATCAAGAAGCATACCATAGCAGTACTGGTAGATAATGAAGCCGGGGTTTTATCTCAGGTTTCCAGATTGTTCTCCCGTAAGGGATTCAATATCGAGTCGCTGGCAGTAGGTACTACGGACAATCCTGAAATTTCCCGTATTACCATCGAAGTTCTGGCAGACGAAGACCACGCAGAGCTCATTGCAAATCAGCTCCGCAAGCTTTTCATCGTACACTCACTGAAAGTCCTTCCGCCTGAAAAATCAATCAGACGTGAACTGGTGCTTCTCAAGGTAAGAGCAGAAAACAGTGTGAAGCGTAACGAAGTTATCCAGATTGCAAATATTTTCAGAGCAAATATTCTGGACGTATCACCTGGAGCGCTGACTCTGGCAATGATCGGCGATGAAGGCAAAACTGAAGCTTTTGAAAAAATCCTGGAAGAGTTCGAAATTCTTGAACTTGCAAGAACCGGCGTAGTAGCCCTCGAACGTGGACAGGAAACAATAAATGAAGATACAAAGGAAAAAGGAGAATTCAACTATGGCAAAAATGTATTATGAAAAAGATTGTGATATCAACAAGTTAAACGGTAAGAAAATCGCAGTTATCGGTTACGGCTCACAGGGTCACGCACACGCGCTCAACTTAAGAGATTCCGGCTGTGACGTTATCATCGGCCTCCGCAAAGGCGGCAAGTCCTGGCCTGTAGCAGAAGCTGACGGTTTTGAAGTATATACAGTTTCCGAAGCTACTCAGAAGGCTGACGTCATCATGATTCTTATCAATGACGAACTTCAGGCTGACATGTACAAGAACGATATGGCACCTTACCTCACAGAAGGCAAGGCAATCGCTTTTGCACACGGCTTCAACATCAGATACAAACAGATCGTTCCACCTGCTGGCGTAGACGTTTTCATGGCTGCTCCTAAGGGCCCTGGTCACACAGTAAGAAGCCAGTATGTTGCAGGCAAAGGTGTTCCTTGCTTAGTAGCGGTTGAACAGGACGCAACAGGCCACGCTTACGACATCGCTCTCGCATACCTTGCAGGTATCGGCGGCGCAAGAGCTGGTATTCTTGAAACTACAATGAACGAAGAAACTGAAACTGACCTCTTCGGTGAACAGACAGTTCTCTGCGGCGGCGTTGTAGACTTAATGAGATGCGGTTTCGAAGTATTGGTAGAAGCTGGTTACGCTCCAGAAAACGCTTACTTCGAATGTATCCACGAAATGAAGCTGATCATCGACCTTGTAAACAAGGGCGGCGTTGCAGCAATGAACTACTCCATCTCCGATACTGCTGAATACGGTGAATACGTATCCGGTCCTAGAGTAATCAACAGCGAAGAAGTCAAGAAGAACATGAGAGCTGTTTTAAGCGATATCCAGGATGGTACTTTCGCAGGCAAGTGGATTGCAGAAAACAAGAACGGACGTACTTTCTTCAACTCCAAGAGAGCTGCTCTTGCTAAGCACCCTATGGAAGTTGTGGGTAAGGAATTACGTGAACAGATGCTTTGGAAGAACGATTCAGACCTTGACTCAGCATCCAACTAATTTTTTAAATAGCAGGGGTGCCGTCAGTGCACCCCTATACTGATATTTTGGAGGATATTATGAACTCAGATAATATAAAGAAAGGTATTGAAAGAGCCCCTAACAGAAGCTTGCTTTACGCTCTCGGACTTACTGACGAAGAACTCAGCCGTCCGATTGTCGGCATCGTAAGTTCCCATAACGAAATCGTTCCGGGCCACATGAACCTTGATAAAATAGAAGAAGCTGTAAAGGCCGGCGTAAGAGCAGCAGGCGGTACACCTATCATGTTCCCTGCAATCGCTGTATGTGACGGTATCGCAATGGGCCATGTGGGAATGAAGTACTCACTGGTAACAAGAGACCTGATTGCAGACTCTACAGAAGCAATGGTAATGGCTCATCAGTTTGATGGTCTTGTAATGATCCCTAACTGCGACAAAAACGTTCCCGGCCTGCTGATGGCAGCTGCACGACTTAACATTCCGGCAATTTTCTGCTCCGGCGGTCCTATGATGGCCGGCGTAATGAACAGCGGCAAGAGAACATGCCTCAGCCATATTTTCGAGGCTGTAGGCGCATACCACGCAGGAACTCTCAATGAAGAGGGAATGAAGGACTTTGAAGAAAACGCATGTCCGTCCTGCGGTTCCTGCTCAGGCATGTACACTGCAAACTCCATGAACTGTCTGACAGAAGCAATCGGTATGGCACTTTCCGGCAACGGTACAGTTCCTGCACCACTTTCCGCAAGAATCCGCCTTGCCAAGAAAACCGGCATGAAGATTATGGAACTCATCGAAAAGGACATCAAGCCGAGAGATATTATGACAGAAGCTGCTTTTCACAATGCGGAAACTGTGGATATGGCCCTTGGCTGCTCCACTAACACAATGCTCCACCTTCCTGCAATCGCTCACGAAGCAGGCATTGAAATCAGCCTTGATATGTCCAACGAAATCAGCGCCAAGACTCCTAACCTCTGCCACCTGGCACCGGCAGGAGATACTTTCATGGAAGACCTGGATCAGGCAGGCGGTGTATACGCTGTAATGAAGGAACTTACTAAAAAAGACCTTCTTGATCTTTCTGTAATGACTGTAACTGGCAAGACCATGGCCGAAAACCTGGAAGGCGTTGTAAACACTGACCCTGAAGTAATCAGACCAATCGAAAACCCTTATTCAGAAAACGGCGGTATCGCAGTGCTCAAGGGTAATCTGGCACCTGACGGCTGCGTAGTAAAGCAGTCCGCAGTGGCTCCTGAAATGATGGTTCACTCAGGTCCTGCAAGAGTATTTGAATGTGAAGACGATGCAATCGCAGCAATTTATGCCGGCAAAATCGTGTCCGGTGACGTGGTTGTTATCAGATATGAAGGCCCTAAGGGCGGTCCTGGTATGAGAGAAATGCTCAACCCTACATCTGCAATCTGCGGCATGGGCCTTGGCGAAAGCGTAGCCCTTATCACAGACGGACGTTTCTCCGGCGCTACAAGAGGCGCTTCCATCGGACATGTGAGCCCTGAAGCGGCAGCAGGCGGTAATATCGCTCTCGTAAAAGAAGGCGACACAATCTCCATAGATATTAAGAACTGCAGCATCCAGCTTGAAGTAACAGACGAAGAACTGGAAGAAAGACGCAGAGCTTGGGTTTGTCCTGAACCTAAAATCAAGACAGGATATCTGGCAAGATATGCTAAGATGGTATCATCCGCAGACAAGGGTGCAATCCTGGGATAGGCAGATACGGAGGTAAACATGAAGCAGATTAAAATTTTTGATACAACGTTAAGAGACGGCGAGCAGTCACCGGGCTGCAGCATGAACCTGAGAGAAAAAATCGAGGTTGCCAAACGTCTCGAAGAAATGAAAGTAGACGTCATTGAGGCGGGTTTCGCCATTTCCTCACCGGGGGACTTTGAGTCTGTGCAGACCATCGCAAAGACTGTCAAGGACTGTTCAGTAGCATCTCTTGCAAGAGCAGGCGAGCTTGACATCGATACAGCATGGGAAGCAGTAAAGTGCGCAGCAGATCCGAGAATCCACCTTTTCATTGCAACTTCACCGCTCCACATGGAATACAAACTGAAGATGACTCCTGAACAGGTTCTTGAAAAGACTGCGGCAATGGTAAAACACGCCAGAAAGTACTGCTCAAACATTGAATTCTCCGCAGAAGACGCAACAAGAAGTGATATGGACTTCCTCACAAAGGTAGTTGATGTGGCAATTAAAAACGGAGCCAACGTTATCAACCTTCCTGACACAGTAGGCTACACCACTCCTGATGAAATGCGCTACATGATTGAGCACATGATTAAGAATGTGGAAAACGCTGATAAAGTTGAATTTTCCGTACACTGTCACAACGACCTGGGTATGGCAGTTGCCAACTCCCTGGCAGGCGTTCTTGGCGGCGCAAGACAGATCGAATGTACAATCAACGGTCTGGGCGAAAGAGCCGGCAACACTTCCCTCGAAGAAGTTGTTATGGCAATGCACACACGTCCTGACATTTTCGGCGAAGTGTATACAGGAATCGACACAACCAAGATTTACAGAGCCAGCAAGACTGTTTACAACATCATCGGTCAGAATGCACCTCTTAATAAGCCGATTGTTGGTAAGAATGCATTTGCCCATGAGTCCGGCATCCATCAGCACGGCGTACTGGCAAACAAGAAGACTTACGAAATCCTCACTCCTGAAGCAGTAGGTATTTCCGTAAATAATATCGTACTTGGAAAGCACTCCGGCAAGCATGCTTTTGAATCACGTGTAAACGAAATGGGCTACACTCTGACAAACGAGCAGCTGCTCAAGTGCTTTGAAGAATTCAAGGACGTATGCGACAAGAAAAAGACCATCGATGATGCAGATATCGAAGCTATCGTTATGCACAACATCGGTATTGAAGAAGAAGGCTTTGAACTTGACTGGTTCAACGTTCACACAAGCAACTTTACCACATCTACAAGTACTGTATGCCTGAAGAAGGGCGACGAAAAGTTCGAAGCGGTTTCTCTGGGCGACGGTCCTGTAGACGCAGCATTCAAGGCTATCGACATTATCGCAGAGCCTGTTGAACATACTTTTGATGATTACAAGATCCGTTCAACATCTGCTGGTAAGGACACTCTGGGTGACGTTACAATCAAGCTGACAGCTGACGGACGTACATACACCGGCAAGGGCCTTTCCACAGACATCATCGAAGCGTCCATTACTGCTTACATCAGAGCAATCAACAAGATGATGGCAGCAGCTGCGAGAGCAAAGGAGGCATAATTATGGGAATGACCATGACTCAGAAAATCCTGGCTGACCATGCAGGTCTTGAGTCCGTAAAAGCGGGCGACCTGATTGAAGCGAAGCTGGACATCGTACTGGGCAACGATATTACAGGCCCGGTGGCAATCGATGTTTTTGACAAAGCAGGATTTACCAAAGTTTTTGATAAAGAAAAAATCGCTCTGGTTCTGGACCACTACACTCCTTGCAAGGACATCAAGAGCGCTCAGCTCTGTGCGACTGCAAGAGAGTTTGCCAAGAGATTCGACCTGAAGCATTTTTACGACACAGGGGAAGTGGGCATCGAACATGCCCTTCTTCCTGAAAAAGGTATCGTAGGGCCTGGAGACTGCATCATCGGTGCGGACTCCCACACATGTACATACGGCGCACTGGGTGCTTTCTCCACAGGGGTTGGTTCCACAGATATGGCAGCCGGCATGGCAATGGGTGAAAACTGGTTCAAAGTTCCTTCCGCAATCAAGGTTGAACTTAAAGGCCAGCTCCAGCCTCATGTAAGCGGCAAGGATGTAATCCTGCATCTTATTGGGCTTATCGGCGTTGACGGCGCTCTTTACAGATCCCTTGAGTTCACCGGCGAAGGGGTAAAGGCACTTACCATGGACGACAGATTTACCATCGCAAACATGGCAATCGAAGCAGGTGCAAAAAACGGTATTTTCCCTGTGGACGAAAAGACTATGGAATACATCGAAGGCAGATTCACAAGACCTGTAAAGGTTTTCGAAGCTGACCCGGACGCAGAATATGACGAAACAGTTGTAATTGATTTAGATACTCTGAAACCTACAGTTTCAATGCCGCATCTTCCTTCCAACACCAAGACTGTTGATGAAGTAAAGGGACTTGAAATTCACCAGGTAGTTATCGGTTCCTGCACCAACGGACGTATCCAGGATATGAGAATCGCTGCAGAAATCCTTAAAGGCCGCAAAGTTGCCAAGGGAATCAAGTGCATCGTAATCCCTGCAACTCAGGATGTTTACATGCAGTGCATCAGGGAAGGCCTTGCAGAAATTTTCATCGAAGCAGGATGTGCAGTTTCCACACCTACATGCGGACCTTGCCTGGGCGGACACATGGGCATCATGTGCGAAGGCGAAAGAGCAGTGGCAACTACCAACAGAAACTTTGTGGGCAGAATGGGCCACGTAAAGAGTGAAGTAATCCTGGCAAGCCCTGCAGTTGCAGCTGCATCAGCAGTTGCAGGCACTGTGGCTTCACCGGCAGACTTATAAGGAGGTATTCTCATGGTAACAGGAAAAGTTTTTAAATTCGGAGATAATGTGGATACTGACGTTATCATCCCTGCAAGATACCTCAACGCCCCATCACCGGAAGAACTGGCTCAGCACTGCATGGAAGACATCGATGCAGAGTTCGTAAAGAAAGTCCAGAAGGGCGACATTATGGTGGGTGGTGCAAACTTCGGCTGCGGTTCCTCAAGAGAACACGCACCTGTCGCGATTCAGGCAAGCGGCATTGAATGTGTAATCGCTGCAAGCTTTGCAAGAATTTTTTACCGTAATGCCATCAACATCGGATTCCCTATCCTTGAATGCCCTGAAGCGGCGGCAAGTATCAAGGACGGCGACCAGGTTTCCGTGGAATATGAAACAGGCATCATCGTAAATGAAACTACCGGCGAAAAGTTCCAGGCAGCGGCATTTCCTGCCTTTGTGGGAAACATCATCGGCGCAGGCGGCCTTCTCAAGTACCTGAAGGAAAGACAGGACGCAAAGGAGGAGTAAGCAATGGCAAAATTTAATATAGCAGTTGTAAAAGGTGACGGCATCGGCCCTGAAATAGTTTCAGGTGCCATGGAAGTGCTGGAAGTCATCGGAAAAAAGTACGGACACACCTTCAATTTTACAGAATATCTGGCAGGCGGCTGTGCCATAGACGCTTTCGGCGTGCCTCTTCCGGAAGAAACTGTTGCAGGCTGCAAGGCTGCAGACAGCGTGCTTCTGGGAGCAGTGGGCGGACCGAAGTGGGACGAAGTTCCTAATCATTTAAGACCTGAAAAGGCTCTGCTTGGACTCCGCGCAGCTCTCGGCCTTTATACAAACCTGAGACCGGCAAAGATTTATCCGGCCCTTATGGAAGCATGTACCCTCAGACCGGACATTGTTGCAAAAGGTTTCGACCTGGTAATTGTAAGAGAACTTACAGGCGGCATCTACTTCGGCGAAAGAGGAAGAAGGGACGGCAAATACGGTCCTGAAGCATATGATACTGAAGCATACAGCGTGATGGAAATCGAAAGAATCGCAAGAACTGCTTTTGAGACTGCACGAAAGAGAAGATGCAATCTGGTAAGCGTTGATAAGGCCAATGTGCTGGAAACTTCCAGACTCTGGAGAGAAATCGTTCACAAAATGGCTGAAGAATATCCTGATGTTGAAGTAAGCGATATGTACGTGGACAATGCGGCAATGCAGCTGGTAAGAGAACCTTCCAGATTCGATGTAGTTCTTACATCAAACATGTTCGGGGATATTCTTTCCGATGAAGCATCCCAGATTACAGGTTCCATCGGCCTTCTTCCTTCCGCATCACTGGGCGAAGGCAAGTGCGGCATGTACGAACCTATTCACGGCTCTGCACCGGACATTGCAGGTACAGGCAAAGCTAACCCTATGGCAACCATTCTTTCAGCAGCAATGATGCTCAGATACTCATTTGATCTGGCGGAAGAAGCGGACTGCATCGAAAACGCAGTTAACCAGGTTCTTGAAGAAGGCTTCAGAACAGCAGATATCGTCGGAAACAGCGGGGCAGTTCCACTTTCCTGCACAGAAATGACTGCAAAAATAATTGAAAGATTATAGCAATGCAGACATTGTAAAACTGCAAAGCTGGATGTATAATATAGGAAGCAAATGATAAAGCAGGAGGCGAATAAAAATGCTTGATATCAAAATTACCAGAACTACCAATCCAAAGGCAAAACCAGAAGGCCCTCTCGGATTCGGTAAGATTTTTACAGACCACATGTTCATTATGAACTATACAGAAGGAAAAGGCTGGCATGACCCAAGAATCGTTCCTTATCAGGATCTGACTCTTTCACCTGCATGCATGGTTTTCCACTATGGACAGGAAATGTTCGAAGGCCTTAAGGCATACAAGGGCGAAGACGGCAAGAGCTACCTCTTCAGACCTGACATGAACGGCAAGAGAACAAACAATACAAACGACAGACTCTGCATTCCGCAGATTCCTGTAGAAGATTTCGTACAGGCCGTACAGGCAGTTGTAAAGGTTGACGAAGACTGGATTCCTACTGAACCAGGAACTTCCCTCTATATCAGACCTTTCATCATTGCTACAGAACCTTTCCTCGGTGTAGATGTATCTGAAACATACCTTTTCATGATCATCATGTCACCAAGCGGTGCTTACTACGCAGAAGGTCTCAAGCCAGTTGGTATCTGGATTGAAGACGATTACGTAAGAGCAGTTAAGGGCGGTATGGGTTACGCTAAGACAGGCGGTAACTACGCAGCTTCCCTGGCAGCACAGGTTAAGGCACACGACGGTGGTTACTCACAGGTTCTCTGGCTTGACGGCGTTGAAAGAAAGTACATCGAAGAAGTTGGCGCAATGAACATTTTCTTCAAGATCGACGGAAAGATTGTTACTCCTGAACTCAACGGCAGCATCCTTCCAGGTATCACAAGAGACTCCGTTCTCACAATCTGCAGAGACTGGGGACTTCCTGTTGAAGAAAGAAAGATCAGCGTTGATGAACTTATCGAAGCTCAGAAGACAGGCAAGCTGGAAGAAGTATTCGGTTCCGGTACTGCAGCAGTAATTTCACCTGTAGGCAAGCTGAGATATAAAGACGATGTAATGACCATCGGCAACGGTGAAATCGGTGAAATTTCCCAGAAACTTTACGACACAGTAACAGGCATTCAGCTTGGTAAGCTGGAAGACAAGTTCGGATGGAGACTTGAAGTTAAATAATCAAATTTAAAAGAATTATCTGGTGCGGCTGCGGTTTTCGCAGGCGCATCAGTTTTAATCAAGGAGGAAGTTTATGTACAAGGAAGTATCAAAGCTTTTGCTTTACAGCAATCTGGGCGGTGACAGCATACTGGAAAACCTGGCCCGGATTTTTGAGGACTGGGAAAAGGGCGCAGCAGGCAAAGAAGCTCTGACAGGCCGCATATATAAGGAAATCAAGCGGATTCTGGACATTTCCACAGTATACGGTTTTAATACTAACCTGTGGCATAACTATCTGACTTTCCTTCTCATTTCCAATGAAAACTCCTTTTCAATGACATGTGAAAGAGTGGGGGCGAGCGAAGACGGTAGCGTAAACCTTTTCGCAAAGCACGATTACAGGATCTTCAAAAAGCTCTTCGACTTCGACTTCGGACCGATTGAGGCCGACCTTGGAATCGATTGCTTCTCCATAATCTCTGACTATAAGGCCGTTGCCAAAAGAGAAAGAGTATATAACAAACATGTCAGCCAGAAGGTTCAGCAGCTGAGCATGGAAATTGAAAAGGCGGCTGACGAAAATGAAATTTTTGAGCTTGTGACAAATCACTATAAGAACTGCGGCGTGGGACTTTTCGGCATCAACAGAGCTTTCAGGATAAAGAGAGATGGCGGCAGACTGGAGTTCATTCCTGTAAACAATGCAGACTCCATCAGACTGGATGACCTTGTAGGTTACGAGTATCAGAAGAAGCAGCTTGTGGACAACACCAAGGCTTTTACTGAAGGCAAGGTTGCCAACAATGCGCTGTTATATGGAGATGCCGGTACAGGCAAATCTACAAGTGTCCGCGCAGTGCTCAACGAATATTTCGATAAAGGCCTGAGAATGATTGAAATCTACAAGCACCAGTTCCAGGATTTATCCGATGTAATTGCAAGCATCAAGGACAGAAACTATTACTTTATTATTTTCATTGACGATCTTTCATTCGAGGAACATGAAGTTGAATATAAGTTCCTCAAGGCGGTAATTGAAGGGGGCGTAGAATCAAGACCAGACAATATCCTGATTTATGCAACATCCAACCGCCGCCACCTTATCAAGGAAACATGGAAAGACAAGAACGACATGGAATTTGCCGGTGAAGTTCACCGTTCAGATACAATGGAAGAAAAACTTTCCCTTTCTGCAAGATTCGGCGTGCTGATAAATTACAGCAATCCGAACCGCCAGCAGTACCACGAAATCGTGGAAAGCCTGGCGCAGCGTGCAGGAATCACCATGGAAAGAGACAAGCTTCTGCTGGCAGCCAATACCTGGGAACTGCGCCATGGCGGCGTTTCCGGAAGAACAGCCCAGCAGTTTATCAACCACCTGGCAGGACTGCAGGAAGAATAGTCCGGCAGGCCAGGACAAAAGGAGGATTTATGGTAAAATTAGATAAGATTTATCAGGCAGCATTCGTATTAAAAGAAGCTGCAAGAAAGACAGACCTTATATATTCAGAAAAGCTTTCCGGCCCGTCACAGATTTATCTTAAAACTGAAAATCTTCAGGTGACAGGAAGCTTCAAGCTCCGCGGAGCATATTACAAGATTCACCAGCTGACAGAAGAACAGAAAGCAGCTGGTATTGTGGCATGCAGTGCAGGAAACCATGCACAGGGTGTGGCACTGGCGGCAACCAGAATGGGAATCAGGAGCGTTGTATGTATGCCTGACGGCGCGCCTATCAGCAAAGTTGAGGCTACCAAGGCTCTCGGTGCAGAAGTAAAGTTGGTTCCGGGTGCATACGATGATGCTTATGCACAGGCCTGCAGGCTCAGGGACGAAACAGGGGCAACCTTCATCCATCCTTTCGATGATGAAGAGGTAATCGCGGGCCAGGGAACTATCGGTCTGGAAATTCTGGACCAGCTTCCTGATGTGGATGCCATTATTGTGCCAATCGGTGGCGGCGGCCTTGTCAGCGGAATTGCCTGTGCAGTAAAGCAACTCAATCCGAACGTAAAAGTTTACGGCGTGCAGGCAGAAAGAGCGCCGTCCATGTACGAAAGTGTGAAAGCAGGGGAAATCACAGCCCTTAAGAGCGTGGCGACTTTTGCTGACGGTATAGCGGTAAAGCGTCCGGGAGACCTGACATTCGATATAATCAGCAAATATGTAGATGAAGTGGTGACAGTAACAGAAGATGAAATCGCCACAGCAATCCTTACGCTCATGGAAAAGCAGAAAGTAGTTGCAGAAGGTGCAGGTGCTGTCAGCGTGGCGGCGGCGCTTTTCAACAAGCTTCCGATTGAGGGTAAGAAAGTTGTCTGCGTAGTTTCCGGTGGCAACATCGACGTGAACATTCTTTCAAGAGTAATTACGAGAGGCCTGGTAACCACAGGCAGAAATGCAACTCTCACCATCGAACTGGAAGATAAGCCAGGACAGCTGGTGGGCGTAAGTACCATTATTTCCGACTGCGGCGGTAATGTGGTAAGCGTTCTTCATGAAAGATCCGATGCAAACATGGCAGTGGCAAGCTGCTTCCTTAAAATCGGTATGGAGACAAGAGATTTTACCCAGATTGAGGAAATCAAGAATGCCCTTACAGAGGCAGGATTTAAAATTGTAGCACAATCATAATCATAACATATAAAAATCCGGCAGGTTTTTGTAAGCCTGTCGGATTTTTTGTGTCAGCCAAGCATTACGTCAAGCAGCATCATAACTGCAAATCCTGCCATAATACCCATGGTAGCAGAATAAGGCTGTTTATCCTGGTTTCGCTGACATTCGGGAATGAGCTCATGGACTGCCACCAGCACCATTGCCCCCGCCGCGAAGGAGAGGGCAAAGGGCAGGATGGCAGTCACATGTGTTACAAGCAGGGCGCCCAGCACTCCGGCAGCAGGCTCAACCATGCCGGAGAGCTGGCCCATGAAAAAGCTTCGTCTGCGTGAAAACCCTTCCCGACGGAGAGGGATTGAAACAGCAGCACCTTCCGGAAAATTCTGCAGGCCGATGCCTATGGCCATGGTAACTGCGCCCATAAGCGCCTCGGCAGAGTAACCGCTGCCTTGCAGGACACCAAAAGCTACGCCAACTGCAAGACCTTCCGGTATATTGTGGAGGGTAATCGAGAGAATCAGCATGATTACCCGGCTGAGTTTCTGCTGGGAAGAACCGGGCAGAATGTCTGTGCGGGCCCGGGCCCGGCTTACAATTTTGTCTGAAATCCACATGAACAGGGCTCCTGTCAGGAAACCTCCGGTAGCTGTGATGTAGGCGGGCGTGCCTCCAGCGGCCTCAGCCCTTTCAATGGCCGGCTGGAGGAGCGACCAGAAACTGGCCGCCACCATGACGCCCGCCGCAAATCCAAGCATCAGGTTAAGCAGCCTGGGATTCGGGGATTTAAAAAATACGACAGTTGCAGCGCCCATGGCAGTGACAAACCAGGTGCCCAGGGTGGCTGCAAGTGCCATAAGAACTATATTATTCATCAGATTGCACCTCACTGTATTATATTAGTGAGGCAAACAGTGTGTGCATGGTATTGTATTATAACGGCTCACTTAAAAAATGGCCTGGCAGTACGGAGTAACCTATCCGACGGTCAGATTAAGGCTGGATAAACTCATTCAGAAAATCAGGATAAGTGACGATACCGAAAGTGAGCCGTATATTGCACTAATCAAAAGACTTGCTATCAATGAGAAGCTGGATTGTGATACCGGGAAGGTGCTGTTGAAGTACGCTCAAATAACTTAATATGTCGATGTTATTGCTGCGGCATCTGAACCATACCGCCGAAACCACCGCCCTGCTGAATCTGACTTGGGTCAAAGTTTTCCATGCTGTCGGGCATCTGGCTGCCGTCGCCTCTTTCAGGTCTGTCACCTCGGTCGCCTCGGGCACCACCGCTGAAACCGTCTTTTCCACCGCCGCCCGTCATACTACCCATTACGCTGATATCGATATCAGTACAGTCGATGAGGGCATCAGGATTTGCATTCTGACCCTCGTGGGTTGAAGGTACAGTGCCATCAAGCTGCCCTGAAATGCTTTCTGCACGGAGGTTTACTACCTCAACCAGAGTCTGGGTGCCTGCTTTGTATTCTTCGTAAGTGAAGAAGGAGGTCGGGTCTTCAGCTACGAGACCATCAATCTGGCTGCGGATTCTTTCATAGGTTTCCGTGAACCGGCCGCCGCCAACATATTCCTCCGACAAAATTCGCAGATATTCGTGGTATTTTGCCAGGCAATCTTCATTGTTCAGAAGTGCTGCGAAAATCTTTCTGCTTTCGCTCATATCAATTCCACTGGAAAACGGCGTGTCAATCGGGAAGTTAATGGTGCTGGTGGCATCACCGGATTGAAAACCACCGAAAGACAGATTGTAGTCCCACGGAACCATGTTGATCCGGCCATCATTTTCATAGAGGTAATAGTTGTGGGCCATGTTGCCGCTCAGGCTGTCCAGATTTACTGAAAAAGTATGGACGGCCATATACTTCAGCATGTTGTCTACGTCCATATACTGCTCAAGAGTTTCAGTGTCAACATTGTCTGCACAGAGGTTTTTCAGCGCAGTAATCACGCGCTGATGGTCTGCGTCAGTGGACTGGAAAACTGAACTGTTCCAGATGGTGCTGTAACTGGAAAGTTCATCGTCGATATAATTGAGGGAGGTGCTGCTTCCTCCGGAACCACCGCCGCCAAAGCTGCCGCGATTGCCGCCGAAGTCGCCGCCCATGTCAGGCATGATGCTACTGCTGAAGCCTTCGCCGCCGGTGTTCATGTTCGGCCTCTGCATATCACCGGGCATATGAAATTTGTCGGGATTCATCGAATCGTCCGCTGCAACATTACCCGCATACTCAACCGCTGTATCTTCACCGAAGCCCAGAATTTCCTTTACGTCGTCCACCTTGAAATCTTTCATTTTACCGGCGCCACCCATTTCCATGCTGTCCGGCTTGTAAAATTCGCCGTAGCTGTTTCCGTAATTTCTCAGGGCAAACTCCTCTTCAACCGGCTCCAGTGCCAGATAAACGCCGGAATATTCACCGTTTACGGAGACTTTTGCGTAGTTATAAAGGCTGGCATCAGTATCAAGATAAGCGAACATGTCGTAAACGATAGCCTCCTTCATCATAGTTGCATCGGCATAATTGTTGTTGAGAACCAGCTTGGAAAGCCCTTCGCAGGTCTGATTATCCACATATTCGTCGAATTTCAGTTTGAAACTGTAACGGTCTGAATCCGAAGAAGCAACCATGGTAAGGCTGGTGTTGCCCTTGGGACGTATGCCCACATTTTTGTAAGTGGTGCCGTTTACAGTCACATCACAGGTGTAGTATTCCTCATATGTCGCAGTATCAAGAAGCTGCTGCCAGTCTGCTTCGTCAATGTCAATATTGATTTCTATAATCTGTGATGTGTCAAAAAGTGTCGATTCATAGGTCATGGTGTAGCCGCCGGCTGATGCTGTGCCTCTGTAGGTAAGCATAAACACAAGCAGGATGATTACTGCCAGAACCATGACCGCTAAAGCTATTTTGCCTGTATTTTTATTGTCGAGCATAGAAGGCCTCCTTATGCCATGTACTCGCCGTTGTAACTTACAAGTGAAGCGCTTGTTACGCCGTCAATGTCACAAAGTCTGCTGATAAAGGATGTGGAAGCGTCTTTGAGTTTCACTTCTGCGCTGAGCTCAATGCCGGAAGCAGTTACAGTCTTTGCTTTTACAACCATCTTGCCTGCGTTTTCTTTAAGAATCACCATTGCTTCAGCTTCAGCATCTTCGTTTTCAGCGTGAAGAATCAGCATATAAGGGTTTTCATAAGTCTTGCGGCTTGCCATTACGAAAAGTACCAGACCGATAATCACGGAACTGATTACCGCCAGCGGGATTAAACCTGCGCCAACAACGATGCCTGCAGCAATGGCCCAGAAAAGGTACACGATTTCGATTGGCTCCTTGATTGCCGCACGGAATCTTACGATGGACAGCGCGCCCACCATACCCAGAGAAAGGATTACATTTGAGGTTACAGCCATGATAACGAGAGTAGTTACCAGAGTAAGGCCAATAAGCGTAAGCGCAAAGTTGTTGGAATACATGATTCCGGCGCAGGTTTTCTTGTAAATAAGGAAAATAAACATTCCGATGATGAATGCGGATGCAAGCCCCAGAAGTGTGTCGGTTACTGAAAAAGCGTTAACGCTTTCTAAAAAGTTTGCTTTGAAAATATCGTTAAAAGTCATTATATATATCCTCCGTGTTGTAATTTATCAGTCATTAAAATGCTCTGCACTGAGCGTATTTGGAAAAGGCCTGCACTCTGGTACAGTGTGGCGCTATGAGTTTTCTGACCATGTCCGGCATGAACTCATCGTATTTTACTTCGAGAATAAGCGAATCCGGAGTGGTCATTTCAGCAGGGACAGGGCACTCTCTCTCAAGAAAGTTTTCCGGCCGCAGCCCTGTGGTAATATTGCTGTCAAAGGTAATCCGCACATTCCCTGCCCTGTAAATATATGCTTCGCGCCAGTAGCGGACTACGGTGCGGGGGCGAAGAAGCTGGGTGTTCATTTTGAAAGCCAGTTCTGCAAGGAGAGGATGATCTGCTGCGGTAAGATGCTGCCAGCGGCCTGAAAGGATTTCTTCCACCTGCTCAAGGCTCACAGGCTCTGAGGTTTTAAGGCAGAGACCATTTACTTTCTGTTTTTTCTCAAGAAATATAAGACGGGTGTCTGTGCCATAGTAGCGGAAACGGAATTTTTCGCGTTGGCTAACGCCGCTGACTTTTTCGGCCAGGGCTTTATCAAAACAGTTGTCGAAATACAGACTGGTAATCATATATCTGCCAGTTTCGTCGCTGTTAGGGTCGGAGCTGAGTGCTGCCCTCAGTTTCTGCCGCAGGGGGTAGTAGTTTGCGGCACTTATTTCGTATTTGTGCTCGTGCCGGTATTTCGGTGCCGGTCTTGGTTTATACATGTTTTCGCCTCCTCGTAAGTTTTCGTGTGTAAATAATACAATTTGTTTTTTTCGTATGCGTGTGGCAAAAAAGGATTTTCCATGTAAAGAAATTGTAATTTAGGTGAAAACGTGGTATAATATCATGGTTAAGGGGGATTATTTATGCAGACATCTAAGAAAAAATCACCTTGGGAAAAAGAGTGGGATGACCTGGCTAAGCGTGAAGCAAAGTTCGCTGCCAAACGTCAGGACGGACCTACTTTTGTGCTGATACAGAAACTGGACCGCTTCATACCGGATAAGCTGAGCGGTACTCTTAATGCGGCATTTTTTAAAGGATTCCAGATTATTTTTGAAAAGGGAACAGGGGTCATCGAAAAGACCTATGATAAGAATAAAAAAGAAGCTGACTTCAAAGTAAATACTCTGGCGCACGAACTTATGGGAAACCGTAAGTCTGCCCGGTCCTTTACAAAACAGGCGAAGTCTGCCAAGGCGACAAACCTGCTCATTTCCAGTGTGGAGGGCGTGGGGCTGGGCCTTGTGGGAGCCGGGATTCCGGATATCCCTCTGTTTATTGCCATGGTGCTCAAGAGCGTTTACGAAATTGCTCTCAGCTACGGCTATAATTACGAGTGTGACGAGGAAAAAATATTCATTCTCAAGCTTATAGAAGCGGCAATGTGCGACGAAGAGGAGTTCATCCGTAAAAATCAGGAGTTCAACGATATTATCGACTACATTGCATGGCATGGCGATGTAATCGGAGAGTGGACTGTAGCCAAGGAAGACCAGATGAAGATCACATCAGAGGCTCTTTCTAAAGAAATGATTTACACCAAATTCCTGCAGGGGCAGATGATTGTGGGAGTTGCCGGCGGCATTTTTGACCCGGTTTATGTCAACAGAATCAGCGACTATGCTGTTCTCAAATACAGAAGAAGGTTCCTCGGAAGCAAGCTTGCCGCTGAGGGAATAACTATATAACCTTCACCAAATCAGTGAGTTCGTAACCATCCTCACTTAAAACAAAACTAAGGAGAATTAAAAATGAAAAACAACACTCTTAACCTGACATGGGCAGCGCTTATAGCCGCCCTGTATGTGGTACTGACCTTTATTGCCAATGCAGCGGGGCTTGCCAGCGGAGCAATTCAGATACGTCTGTCAGAAGCACTGACGATTATGCCGCTGTTTACATGGGCCGCGGTGCCCGGCCTTACCATAGGCTGCGCTTTGGCAAATATGATGACAGGCTGCGCTTTGTGGGACATTGTCTTCGGTTCGCTGGCCACATTTCTGGGAGCTGCCGGAACCTATTACATCGGCCGCAAAGTGCCAGTGCTGGGACCGGTTTTTCCGATTGCAGCCAACTCGCTCATAGTACCGCTGGTGCTGCAGAAAGTATACGGGCTTCAGGAGGGCTATCTCTACCTGCTTGTAACGGTAGGCATAGGGGAAATTATTTCCTGCGGCGTGCTTGGCTGGCTGCTGTACAAAGGTCTGAAAAAAAGAAAGATTGACTGGTTATAAACATAAAAAAGAGCTTCACCGGACACCGGTGAAGCTCGTAATTTTTTTGCGGATTTTACAGACCGAGAAGATGTTTGTCAAGAAGTTCTGCAGCACACTGTATCAGTTCGTCGCAGCTCTTGCGGTTATCATTGCCTGAACTCTTCAGTTCAGCGCATACAGTGGAACCGTTGATTTCTTCGAATTCCTTGTAAAGTTTTTTCATCATCGCATAGCATTCTTTTTTAGTCTTGGGAGCGTCCAGGTCGCCGTCGCTGATTTTCATGCCGACAACCATTGCCATAGCGCTTACTGCGCCGCATGTACCCATGGTTCCCATACCGAAGCCGAAACCTTCTGCAAGTCTGAAAGTAGTTTCAGGGTCAGCGCCCATTACGTGGCAGAAGGAGCACGCCACTGACTGCGCACAGTTAAATCCCTGCTTATGTAAAAATGTTGCCTGTTCTTTTCTGTCCATTTGTATGTACCTCTTTTTTTAATATAGTTATTTTACGATGAACTTAGGATTCTTTACTCTTATGTCAGGGTCGCGGACCACGGACTCAGGTCGGGTTTCCAGAAGTTCAGGGTTTTTGTAGTATTTGTTCAGCTCACGGAAGCAACGGCCGTAGTAGTGACCGTTGGCAATACGCTCGTCAGTTACGATGCCAAGCTCCATGACCTTGTGTTCTTCCACATTTTCGCCGTTGAGAATCACTTTTTTCTTCGGCTGGCCCATGGAAATGAAGATTCCGGTGGTACCGAATTCATAAAGGTGATGATGAATGGTGTCAGTTCTGATTGAGGCCAGATTGGTCACAAAGAGACTGGTGTGGAAAGGGCTGGCGTTGATAATTGAAAACGGCAGAGTGAAGTATTTGTCAATAAACTTCAGAATGCCCACGGCAGTACCCACAAGGAAAGGAATTCTCACAAGGCTTGCCATCAGTTTGTCCAGAGCGTTCTGCGAATTTGGCACCTGGGTGCGCTCAATGGCTTCCTGGACCTTCTGGTTAACTGTGAAAATGTCATCGTCCAGATTGAAATAAAGTTTGGTTACAGTGTCACTTGTTTTGCCGGGCTGCAGTGTTACGAATGAAACGCAGAAGTGATTGCGTGAGTAAATTTTGCGGTTCATGATGAATCTGTTGAGATTGGGATTCTGGGAAACCAGTCTCAGGGCACCTGCAATGATGATGCTCATGTGGCTCATCTGAATGCCTTTTTTACGGCACTTTCTTATATAATCCTGAATCAGGTCCAGGTCTATATCTACGGTAATGGTGTTTGAAGCATCATACCGGTAAGGCATGATGTAAGGGACCAGTTCATACATGGCGTCATTAGTACGAACCCGGTAACCGTCTGCTCTGTACATAGGCGGTCCTCCTTTGATTTTGAATGAGTCATTTTGATGTGTAGTGCGTCTTACAGACAATTATATATTATAGGACACCAAAAGACAAGTTTTTTGACCAAATACTGTAAGTACTGTGCTTGTGAGCGGGCGTACAGTGTGGTATACTGTAACCGTAAATGCGGAAATCTTTCTATAGTAAGGAGAAAGCTATGATTCACTATTTATATAAAGAAGAAAATTATCAGACCAGCAAATGGGCCGGCGGCCAGACAAAGGAGCTGGGAATATTTCCGAAGAGCAGCAAGTACCTGGACAGAAACTTCATATGGAGACTCAGTTCAGCAACTGTAGAACTTGAGGAATCTTCATTTACCAGACTTCCTGACTACGACAGAGTACTCATGGTTCTGGAAGGGGAAGTGGTGCTCAGCTATGAGGGCGAGCGTGTTGCCCGTCTCAAGGAACTGGAACAGGATCGTTTCGACGGTGGCTGGAAAACCAAGAGTTTCGGCAAAATCACTGACTATAACCTTATGGTCCGCAAAGGCAATGAAGGCTATCTGGATCTGATTTATCCGCAGCAGGAAAAGGAAGAAATGACATCGACCTTTGAAACTGAAAAGGCTAAAGCAACCCATGCTCTTTATTGCAAAGAAGGATATGCAGTGGTCGGCTGCGGCGCTGACAGCGTAATGGTAAGTCCCGGACAACTTCTGGTTATGGAATTTGAAACTGGTGAAGAGGTTAAATATTCTGTCGTGGGCGAAGGAGTTCTCATCCGGGCGCAGATTTTCTATGGTGACATGAAAGGCGAACTTGCAGCTGAAGAAATCCCTGCAGAGCCTGCAACTTTTGACGATTTCAAGTGCTGCATCTACCTGGCAAATGTCCAGTTCAGATGGGCCAAGTATATAGTAAAGAAGCTTAAAACCCAGTGGTTTGACGAGGCTCTCAGCGCTGCAATCCGCAAAGTAGAAAGAATTTACCTGACTACATTTATATTCCTCATAGGGGCGGGAGTGCTCATCGGCCTTGCAGCCAGTGAAGTTATATCAATGGGAGCAGCAGCAGGACTTTTTGCTGCATGGGTGCTCATTGACTGTCTGCTGGTTTCACCGCTGATTTACATGGCAGTGGTGCCGAAACCTGTGCGCAGACACATCAAGGATGTCAATAACCTGACTCCGTACGAGCAGCGCGTACGTGCCGAAGAACTGGGTCAGAATGTGATTGCAGACAGCGTGCTGAAGAAGTACAAGAATACAGGCAAGAACCTGGGAGAATAGAAAAAAGCCGGCCTTGTGGCCGGCTTTTGTTTGCTGTATGTTACAGTGCCGCTAAAATAGCGTCGATTTCTTCATCCTTGGAGTTCCAGTTGGTTACAAGTCTGATTACTGAACGTGTTTCGTCGTAAGGACACCATGTGTAGAAGAAAAAGTTTTCTTCAAGCTGGGCGATCTTATCGTTGTCAACGATTACGAATACCTGGTTGGTCTGGTGTGGAAGCCAGAGTTCGTAGCCTTTTTCCACAACGCCCTTTGCCAGCTTGATTGCCAGTTCATTTTCGTGACGGGACATTTCGTAGTAAACGGAATCCTTGCCGCCTTCGAAGAGCGCCTTAAGCTGTACAGGAATCAGACGTCCCTTTGCAAGGAGTGCACACTGGCGTTTGATCATGTAGCGGAAGTGGTCGTCGAACTTTTCTGGATGCACGAGAACAAGAGCTTCGCCGAACAGCGCACCGATCTTAGTACCGCCGATGTAGAAAGCATCTACAAGGTCAGCGATTTCTTCGATTTCCAGGTCGTTTGTAGGCCATGTAAGTGCTGTACCAAGACGTGCTCCGTCAACATAGAAAGTCAGACCGTGCTTGCGGCAGCATTCGGAAAGGGCAGTCATTTCAGCCTTGGTGTATACGCCGCCATTTTCTGTAGGGTGAGTGATGTAAACCACTTTAGGAATTACTGTATGTTCATCTTCGTGGTGAAGAAGAGCTTTTTCGATGTCTTCAGGACGGAGCTTACCGTCAGGAGTAGGCATTGCAAACTGGCGATGGCCATTGAGTTCGATGGAACCAGTTTCGTGTACATAAATGTGACCGGTTGCAGGTGTGATAACGCCTTCATAAGGTCTGAGACCTGCGGAAATTGTCGTTGTGTTGCAAGGTGTGCCGCCTACGAAATAGTAGATGTCAGCGTCAGGCTTACCGACCCACTGGCGGATCATTTCGCTGCAGTCATCGCTGAAGCTGTCCAGGCAGTAGCCGTCAGTATGTTCCATATTGGTGTCCATAAGAGCCTGCATTACCTTTGGATGAGCACCTAAACTGTAGTCACTTCTGAAATAAATCATGTATATCTCCTCCTTTGAGAGTTTTGTCGAATTTTTACAGTTATATTATAGAGCATGGCGTGTGTTTTGCCAAGTAAAAAAACGGCCCCGCGGACCGTTATTTTTCTTTTGCGTGCTGATATTTTTCCTTGGTGGCCATGCCGCCTCTCAGATGGCGTTCGGCCTTGTTGTTTTCCAGAACATCTTTGACTTCCGCGGCCAGGCCCGGGTTGATTTCAAGGAGCCTTTCCGTAACGTCTTTGTGGACGGTGGACTTGCTGACGCGGAACTTCTTTGCGGCAGCCCTGACTGTGGAATTGGTATCGATTATGTAGTGAGCCAGTTCCAGAACTCTTTCTTCTATATAGTCCTTCATTGAAGACACACACTCCTTACCTGCTTGTTAAGACAATATATGCTGCGGGCAGGAAATTTATAACACAAGTTGGTCAGAACTTGCACGAGGACCGGAAAATCGTTATAATATATAATGAAAAAATATGGGGAGGATCTGAGTGAGCGACAATCTGATTTATAACAAGCCGGTGACGGCGGGGAATATGCTGGGATTCGCAGTGCCGACTATGATAAGAATGGTGTTCATTTCAATGTACTCCATTGTGGATGGAATTGTGGTGTCGAATTTTGTCGGAAGTATGGGACTTTCCGCAATCAATATCGTCTATCCTGTGCTGAACATTACGATGGCACTGGCCTTTATGTTCGGGATGGGGGCCAATGCTCTCATCGGCAAAAAACTGGGCGAGGGCAAGGTGGACGAGGCCAGAAGCTTCCTGACACTGACAGTGATTTTAAATGTGAGCCTGGTGGCACTTCTGACTGCTGGCTTTTTCATGATAGATGAAAAAATATATATGCTTATGGGTTCCGACGAGGCTCTGCTGCCTTACTGCGTGGAATACGGCAATATTATGGTGGCGATCAGCCCTGTGTGGGTTATGCAGGTGCTGTTTCAGAGCTTTCTGGTGACAGCGGACAGGCCGAAGATGGGGCTTTGTCTGTCGGTCGCAAGCGGTGTGCTCAATGTGGTCCTGGATCTGCTTTTCGTAGGTGTCTGGGGTATGGGCCTTACCGGTGCTGCTCTGGCATCTGCCATGGGTATCTGCATAGGAGGGTTGGTGCCGCTGACAGTATTTTTCGGCAGGAAGAACCTGCTCCATTTCGCAAAGCCAGTGTGGATTACCCGGGATGTGCTGAAAGCAATGGGCAACGGTTCATCCGAGATGGTTGTAAACCTGGCCAGTGCGGTGACAACTGCTTTGTTCAACATCCAGATGATGAATCTGGTGGGCGAAAAAGGGGTTGCGGCCATAAGCGCAATTCTTTATCTGCAGTTCATCTTTGTGGCGGTTTTTATCGGCTTCACCTCAGGGCTCGGACCGCTGGTCAGCTACAATTACGGAGCGGGAAACAGAGAAAATATAAAGAAGATTTTCAGCTTTGCCCTGAAATTCACGCTGGTATTTTCGGGGGCAATGGTGGCAGCCGCAGAGATTTTCAACCGGCCGCTGACCATGATTTTTGCTTCACGGGACCCGGCGCTTGCTGAGCTGATGATCGATGGATTTGCTATTCTGGCGGTGAGCATATTTTTCAGCGGAATCAACATACTGGCTTCGGGCTTCTTTACAGCCCTTAACAACGGCAAAGTTTCAGCCTTTATTTCTTTTATGAGAACTTTCGCACTGCAGGCCGGTGCTCTGATAATTATGCCGGTTATGCTGGGGCTGAACGGAGTCTGGTGGGCACTGCCCGTTTCAGAGATTCTTTCTGCGGCGATTTCAGTATCGCTGCTGATAAAATACAGGAAAGTTTACGGATACTAGAGAATATACTGGAAGGAGAAAAAATAAATGAGGAAAGTTTATATGACGATTTTGATTTTAATTCTTGTACTGAGCATGGTGCTGCTTGTGGCAGGCTGCGGCGCGCGTCATGGAAGTGAACAGGGCGATGATGTTACTGTTTCAGGTGATAATGTGCAGGTTGGCGATGAGCAGCAGAGCGGTGAAGGCGACGACCCTCTGATTGAAGGTGAAGAACCACCGGTTTCCGGCGACGGGGAAGACGAACCGCTGCCACCTGAAGATGAAATGGTGGAACCACCTGCTGGCACTGATACTCCTACAGTACAGACTACTGTATGGCCGGGAGACCTCAATGACGACCCGGATGCACCTTCCAAGGGCGATGACAGAAGTGCAAAGGGCATACCTGATGTAATCGAAACAAGAGTTGCCGATGACGGCGACCTGCTGGTGCTTGTAAACAAGTACTATACAGTTTCCATGGACTATGAACCGACTGACATGGTTACCATCGATAATAAGTATGGCACATATACAGACATGGAAATGAAGGCAGATGCTTATGAAGCATACAAGAAACTCTATGACGCTGCAAAGGCAGAAGGATTTGACCTGAAGCTCTGCTCCACAATGCGTTCATATAATACACAGAAGACTCTTTACAACAATTCCCTTGCAAACCGCGGCCGCGAAACAACCAATGTCCGCTCAGCATATCCGGGAAGAAGTGAGCACCATACTGGTCTGGCGCTGGACGTAACTTCAGCAAATATGGGCTGGGGCCTCAGTCAGGAATTTATCAATTATCCTGATGGACAGTGGATCAACGACCACTGCCACGAGTACGGTTTCATCGTCCGTTACCCGAAGGGAAAGACTGACATCACAGGATATGCTTACGAACCTTGGCATCTGCGCTATGTAGGAATTGACGTGGCAACATACATCATGGCCAATGACCTGACACTGGAAGAGTATCTGGGAAAGGTACCGCCGCAATAATAATATGATTGACATACGGGTGTGCATCAGCATGCCCGTTTTTGTGTGCTTGTCGAACTACGTCGGAATCTGACGAAACTTGCGGTGGAAAGTGGCTCGAAAATATATGATTACTGCTGTATAATGTTGGGACATATCGAAAAACACACAGGAGGATAAAACCATGACTAAGAATGCAAAAACAGAAGCTGTGCTCAACCGGGAGTACAAAGACAGCCTGTTTCGTCTGGTTTTCGGACAGCCTGAAAAAATGATTGAACTCTATAACGCAATATTTGACACAAACTACCCGCCCGATACCAAAATTGACATCAACACTATTGAGGAAGTCTTCTACAAAACGCAGAAAAATGACATTTCCTTTACTATTGATGGTACCTACATAATGCTTTCCGAACATCAGTCGACTATCAATCCGAATATGCCGCTGCGTGACATGATGTACATACTTGAAATCTGGAAAGGCATGTTTAAAACAGAGCAGTTGTACAAGAGAAAACTGATAACATTGCCGCAACCGAAATTTGTCGTACTATATAACGGCACAGAACCGATGCCGCCCGTAAGCGAACTTAATCTTTCGGATTGTTTTCTTGGAGATGATAATCCACTTTTAAATCTTAAGGTTCTGGTGTATAATGTAAACGAGGGCATAAACTGTGAACTTATGCGGAAGTCAGCAACACTGCAGCAGTACAGTCACCTTATAGCCCTGTTCAGAGATTATCAGGCCAAGGGGCCTATTACAAGCCAGGTGATTGAAGAAATAATGGGTATATGTCTGGCGGAAGGGATACTGGTGGATCTTGTGGAAAAGCATGGAAAGACACTTTTGGATTTTTTACACTTTGAGATTTCTCAGGAAGAAGCATTGGAAATGTCCAGGGAAGACGGATACGAAGCCGGCTTTGAAAAGGGCCATAGTGATGGGTTCAGCCAGGGCCTGAGTCAGGGCTTGAGTCAAGGCCTGAGTCAAGGCATAAGTCAAGGCATAAGTCAAGGCATAAGCCAGGGCCTGAGTCAAGGTATAACTCAGGGCATCAGTCAGGGACAGGAGCGTGTAAACAAACTGATTGAGAAATTAGCTGAAGAAGGCAGATTTGAGGATTTACAGAAGTCAGCAACAGACCCTGAATACCAGCAGCAGTTATTCGAGGAATTTGAGTTATAAGAGCTATTTAAAGAGAAAGGGATATCTCCAATGTGGTATTAACACTACAGGAAATATCCCTTTTTTATGCTCAGTTTACTTACTCATCCTCATCTTTTTCACTTATCATTTCCACGAACTCTTCGAAATCATCGAAGCCGCTGCTGATGAAGTCATAGAGCACAGGCTCTTTGAACTGGTATTTGGCAATAGGAACTACCAGACTGCCGTAACGTGATGTAAGCAGGTCCTGTTCAAGCAGCTCGATGGACGGGCGGTCGTTGGCGCTGAGAATAATCTGGCCATCATCCAGAATGTAGTAAAGGCCTATTACATCATCACTGAGGCGGTACTCCCGCTTGCCGACGTGATTGTTATGGGGGTGGAAAATCATGAGAATTCTGCCGCTGTCATGGTCTGTTACCATGGCCTTTGCGGTAAGCTTCGTAGCATCGTTTTCGAATTCCTTTCCTTCGCCCATGAAGTCAAAAAGTGTGATAAACTCAGGCTTGGAGGTCATCATGGATGCCTCGGTTGCAGTAATCTGGAAAGAAGATATTCTTTCATATTTTACTACCTTCAGTTTATCCAGGGTCACCTGGGTGACAATTAAATAATATTTGCTGTCGTATTCGATGAGGGAGCGGCACATGTAAGCCTTGTGGGTGCTGAAAGTACCGAAATCCTTATCGTCGTCAGTAACGTGGTAGGCCGCGTTGGTGCCGCTGACCGCGTCACTGGCTTCGTCGATGGTATTGGCCATCAGCGTTGCGCCTTTGTGCTCGCTGAAAAGGTCTGTGCGTACATAGTGCTTGGTAAGGAATTTGGCAGCGGTGAAATCACGGCCGAAGCATCGCATGAGGAAATAGTTGATTACGAACTCAGGCGTCGGCAATGGTGTGCACTGCTTGCACATGAGCAGGTACTCTTCTTCCTCGCTCATCTGGACGATAGGTGAAAGCAGAAACTCATATTCGCCGAAATTTTCGGGAAGAGGCACCTTCATGCGCAGGTTCTGTTTCACATATTCCTGGACAAGCCAGCGGACTTCCTTTTCGGTAATTTCCTTTTTCTGACCGCCCAGACCGCCCATAAGACGGTTTTCGATGGTTTTGATTTCATAATACTGGTCAATTTCGTCTTCTGCCAGCACGCTTTCGTAAGTGTCGAAGCCCAGGTCTTCGGAATCCAGATAGAAGAACTGGTGGAAATGCTTCATGACTGTGTTTTCCGGCAGGAGCCAGTGCACGTAAACACCCACCACGCCCATGAGGCGGGTGTCGGTAATATATGCTGATAAAAATTCTTTCCGGCTTGTGCGGGCGCTGTCCGAAAGTCCGCCGCGCAGAACCTGAAACGGTGATTTGTTTTCCATATGTAAACTGCCTTTCGCAAGTTATGTTTAAAAAGTCGGTAATGTGGTAAATTCCATATAATAGTATATACGATTTTTGAAAAAATACAAGATAGTGTTGACAATGAGACAAAAAAGTATATAATATTATCTGCAAACTTGAAACCTTATCAAGAGTGGCAGAGGGAACAGGCCCGGAGAAGCCCGGCAACCTAGGTGTTTCAGCGCTGAGCGCGAAGCAGAAAAGGTGCTAAATCCTGCAGGTAAACATCCTGAAAGATGAGGAAAAGATTTTTATACGAAATCACTGTGACCTCTCTTTCACCGAGAGGTTATTTTAATTTATGACACCAAAGAAAGGAAAATGAGACAGCAATGAGAAGATTATTCACATCCGAATCAGTAACTGAAGGCCATCCTGACAAAGTCTGCGACCAGATTTCCGACGCAATCCTGGACGCAATTTTCGAACAGGACCCATATGGCAGAGTTGCTGCTGAAACAACTACAACTACAGGATATGCAATGGTTATGGGTGAAATCACCACTAACAGCTACGTAGATATTCCTAAAATCGTAAGACAGGTTATCCTGGATATCGGTTATGACAAGGGCGAATACGGTTTCGACGGAAACACCTGCGCAGTGCTTTCCGCAATCGACGAACAGTCCGGCGATATCGCTATGGGCGTAGACAAGGCTCTTGAATACAAAGAAGGTACTTTAGACGACCAGATTGACACTATCGGTGCAGGTGACCAGGGTATCATGTTCGGTTTTGCGTGCAACGAAACTCCTGAACTTATGCCAATGCCTATCTCCCTTGCACACAAGCTGGCAAAGAGACTTGCAGATGTCCGTAAGGACGGCACAATCCCTTACCTGAGACCGGACGGCAAGACACAGGTAACTGTGGAATACGACGGCAACCAGGTTAAGAGAGTTGACACAGTGCTCATTTCCACACAGCACAACCCTGAAGCAACACAGCAGCAGATCAGAGAAGACCTTATGAAGCACGTAATTCTTCCTGTTATCCCTGCAGAGCTTCTTGACGAAGAAACAAAGTACTTCACAAACCCTACAGGCCGTTTCGTAATCGGCGGACCACATGGCGACTCCGGCTTAACAGGCCGTAAAATCATCGTAGATACTTACGGCGGATATGCACGCCACGGCGGCGGCGCTTTCTCCGGTAAGGACCCTACAAAGGTTGACCGTTCCGCTACATATGCAGCAAGATGGGCAGCAAAGAACGTAGTTGCAGCAGGACTTGCTGACAAGTGCGAAATCCAGCTTGCTTATGCTATCGGCGTTGCAAAGCCAGTATCCATCCTTGTTGATACTTTCGGCACAGGCAAGATTGAAGACGAAAAGATCGCTGAGCTGGTTGAAAAGAACTTCGACTTAAGACCGGCAGCAATCATCAGAGACTTAGGATTAAGAAGACCTATCTACAGACAGACTGCAGCTTACGGTCACTTCGGCAGAACTGACGTGGACCTTCCATGGGAACACACTGACAAGGCTGCTGCATTAAAGGAACAGGCAGGGCTTTAATCTCAGATTTTTTCGAGGCAAATCATGGACTATAAAACATCTATGACGGAAGGAAGCATTTGGAAGAAAATGCTTCTTTTCTGTATTCCCCTTATTTTCGGGAATATTTTCCAATATTTATACAGCACAGTTGACTCAATTATCGTGGGCAGGCTGGTCGGAGAAACTGCTCTTGCGGCAGTGGGCGTGTGCGATCCGGTTATTTCACTGGTAATCGGACTTTGCGCAGGGGCCTCCGGCGGTGCTGGAGTTGTTATTTCACAGTACTACGGTGCAAAAAATGAAACTGAGCTGAAAAAAGCTGTTCATACCACAATCTCCATCGGGGTTATTCTTGGCATAATAATTCAGGTGACCACCGTACTTCTGACACCGCTTGTGCTGAAGTGGATAAATACCCCTGAAGACGTGGTTCAGCAGGCAACCATTTACCTGCGTACATATTTCAGTGGTATGGTCTTTACCCTGGTGTTCAATATGGCGGCGGGAATCCTCAATGCCGTGGGCAATTCCAAGATGAATATGATTTACCTGAGTATCGCTTCGGTGATGAATATTATTCTGGACCTGATTTTCGTAATTGTGTTCCGGTGGGGAATCTTCGGTGCGGCCTTTGCCACACTTATCAGCCAGGCCTTCACATGCGTATGTGCTATCACTTTCCTGGTAAGATGTGATGACCCTATGTACAGACTTGACCTGAAACTGCTCCGCGCTGACAAAGGTGTTTCACTTAAGATTTTCAGCCTGGGCATTCCTACCGCAATGCAGAACATGGTGCGCTGCTTTGCCAATATTGTGGTTCAGGCCGGAATCAACGGTTTCGGTTCTCTGGCAGTTGCAGGGTATGCGGCGTATCTGAGAGTGGACAATATTCTGTGGCTTCCGCTCATGAGCCTGGGTATGGCGGCGTCTACTTTTACAGGCCAGAATATCGGTGCGGGCCAGTTTGACCGTGCAAAAAAAGGTGCATGGGTTTCCGGTGCTGCCAGTGCGGTTTTTACTATCGCATTCAGTATTCTGATTATCATTTTAAGATATCCGCTTATCGGAATCTTCAACGATAATCCGGAAGTTATCCACTACGGCGTGCTGACTCTGTGGGGCTATATTCCGCTTTACTGGGTGTTCTCCGTTTACAACACACTGTGCGGAACCATCAACGGCGCAGGCAAAACTTTCGTATCTATGGTGATTTCAATCGCTACAATGTGTGCAATGAGAATCGTTATGCTCTGGATTGCGACTTCCATGAAGTTTGGCTTCCTGGAATTCATGTGTATCGTCTTCCCTGCAACATGGATTGTTGCCATGGCAGCAGTGATGATTTACATGTGGAAAGCAGACTGGATGGGAATCAGAAATAACAGAATCTAAGAAAAATATGGAACGCAAATTATCAACAAGTATGACCGAAGGGGTCATCTGGAAAGCCATGGTGCTTTTCTGCATCCCGCTCCTCTTCGGAAACTTTTTTCAACAATTATACAGCACGGTTGACTCAATTGTAGTGGGAAAGGTTGTTGGCAAAGAAGCCCTGGCGGCAATCGGTGCCTGTGACCCTATAATCGCTCTGGTTCTCAATCTCTGTGCCGGAGCATCGGCAGGAGCCGGGGTTGTGATTTCCCAGCTCTTCGGTGCGCAGCGCGAAAAGGATCTGAAAACCGCAGTGCATACAACAATCTCCATCGCTTTTGTCCTGGGGCTGGTGCTTGAAATCATCGGTCTGATCCTGGTACCGAGCCTGATGAGGTGGATTCAGATGCCGGAAGACGTAATCGCCCCCGGAACAACCTACATGCGTGTTTATTTCGCAGGACTGCTCTTTACGGTACTTTTCAACATGACCTCGGGCATTCTCAATGCGGTGGGCAATTCACGGCGTTCTCTCCTGTATCTGATAATTGCTTCGGCAGTTAATATCGTACTGGACCTGATTTTTGTAATGGTATTCAGATGGGGCATTTTCGGTGCAGCCTTTGCAACAGTGCTCAGCCAGCTTCTTAGCTGCGTATGCTCCATAACCTACCTTTGCAGATGTAAAGAGCAGATTTACGGAGTGGACCTGAAACAGCTGAGAATCAACAAGGCCTCAGCAGCAAGAATACTAAGCATTGGTGTGCCGTCATCCATACAGGGTGTTGTGCGCTGCCTTGCGAACATCTTTGTGCAGACAGGTATCAACAGTTTCGGTTCCGATGCAGTGGCTGGATATTCTGCTTATCTCAGAGTGGACGGTTTCATGTGGATGCCGCTTATGAGCATAGGTATAGCAGCATCTACCTTTACTGGGCAGAACATCGGCGCAGGAAAGTTCGGCAGAGTGTATGATGGGCTGAAACTGGCCATCAAAGTCAGTGCCTTCTACTCAGTGACCGCAGGTTTTCTGATTATGCTGACTGCAAATCCTATAATTTCAATATTTAACAGCGAACCCGGCGTGGTTCAGTATGGCGTGATTTCTATTATAATGTTCATGCCGTTTTACTGGCTCTTTGCAATTTACAACACCATGGCAGGTGCTCTGACAGGTGCAGGCCGTACCGTTATAGCAATGCTGTCATCAGTGGGAGCTTTCTGTATTTTCAGAATCCTCTGGATGGTGGTGCTCAAAGCAACTGAGTTTGTTCCGTACACATTCACCAGCCTTATCGCCATGTATCCCGCATCCTGGATACTTTCCCTGATGATTCTGGTAATTTATATGAAAAAAGTCAACTGGACCGGCCAGAAGACGGAAAGGTTGGAATAAGGCAGTGTCATACTGCCTTTTTTCGTTGGTCCGGCAATAAAAAAACTGCCCGGCGGGTAAGGCCAGGCAGTCATATGAACGCAGAATTTAAGTTTAAAGAGTTTCTTTGTATTTTTCCATGATTGCAACTGATGCGCTTGCGCCGATTCTGTCTGCGCCAGCTTCAATCATTGCCATACATGTGTCATAGTCTCTGATGCCGCCGCTGGCTTTTACCTGAGTGTCAGGGCCAACAGTCTTTTTCATGAGAGCAACATCTTCAGCAGTTGCACCGCCGCTGCCAAAACCTGTGGAAGTCTTTACGAAGTGAGCACCGGCTTCCTTGGAAAGCTTGCAGGCTTCTTCGATTTCTGCAGGTGAAAGAAGGCATGTTTCAAGGATAACCTTTACGATGGCGTTGTACTTGCCGGCAGCTTCAACAACTGCGTAGATATCGTCGCGGATGTAGTCATAACGGCCGTCTTTGAAAACACCCACGTTGAGAACCATGTCGATTTCGCCGGCACCGTCCTTACATGCTTCTTCAGTTTCAAAAACCTTGGTTGCAGTAGTACATGCACCGAGAGGGAAACCTACAACTGCACAGACTTTGACATCTGTGCCCCTGAGTGCATCAGCGCACTGACCAACGTAGCAGGAATTTACGCATACTGAGTAAAAGTCGTATTCTCTGGCTTCTGCGCAGAGCTTTTCCACCTGTGCGGAAGTCGCTTCAGGCTTGAGAATTGTATGATCAAAATATTTATTGAGCGGTTTTGATAATTTCATAGAATGCCTCCTTAGGGTATTGTGGAAATAGATAAAAACATTATATCACCTTTTGGCATAAAATAAAAGATATCATTGAAAATATGACAATTTAATTATATAATAAATTATTATGGAATTTTGGAGGAACGAGAAAAACATGGAACAGGTTAAAAAGAATCTTACATTATTAGGCAGACTGAAATGGCTCGGGCCGGTTCTGGCAGTGGTAATGTATCTCTTTGTGGAACCGCGGCTGGGATACATGTGGGCATTGGCTCTGGGCTCAATAGCAGGGTCCATCTATATTTTCATATGCGATAACGCCCGCAGAACCATCATGTGCGAACATGTGGCCCTGGACCTTGGGGCAGTGCTGAAAGCAAGGGGATTCAGCAGACATTCTTTTGAAATCAAGAGCCTCAAGACAGGCCTTATCATCAGAATATATCTCATCAGTGCAGGGGAAAAGGCTGCAGCATGCAACACAATCATCATGGAACGGATCACAAGCAGCTGGTACAAGGACATGGTCTGGATAACACAGCTGGTGGATCTGGACAGTGAAGAGGATATAAACGAGGCAAGGGAAAATCTTGATGAGGAGCTCATTGAACAGCTGAAGCGCATGAGAGATGAAGCCCGCCGCAATAAAAAGTAACTGACCGGCAGAAGCCGGTAATATATACGCCAGAAGGCCTTTGCTTTTTGGAAAGGAAAATTAAATAATGAACAATTTCAGAACAGTAATCAGAGATATGACTATTGCATCACTGTGTCTGGCAGTGGCGCTTGTACTGCCTTTCTTCACAGGGCAGATTCCGGCCATCGGAGCCATGCTTTGTCCGATGCACATTCCGGTGCTGATATGCGCATATGTGTGCAGCTGGCAGTGGGCAGCTCTCGTGGGATTTATGGCACCGTTTATCAGATTCGCGCTGTTTTCAATGCCGCCCATGCCATTTGGTATTGCCATGGCGTTTGAAATGGCCACATACGGTGCAGTCGCAGCACTGATGTACAGACTGCTTCCGAAGAAAAAAGCAGGAATATACATTTCCCTTATAACTGCAATGATTGCAGGAAGAGTGGTTTGGGGCGCGGCAAGAATGATTATTGCGGGAGTCACACAGAGCGAATTTACATGGAGCCTCTTTATTGGAGGCGCGTTGCTGGAAGCAATTCCGGGAATAATCCTGCAGTTAATTCTGATTCCGGTAATTGTAATGGCAGTAAAAAGAGAAAGAGTATAAGGGTATAGGATGGATTTTAAAGATTATCTGCGTGAGCAGGGCGAGCTTCATCCGGCAATGGAGCCGCAGGATGCTGTGAAGATGGCATATCAGGCTGCATTCGGGGCAGAGCATCTGCTTGCAGATGTGGAAAAAGCAAGAGAATACCTGATTCAGGAACTTGAAAGGGTGCCGGCAGATGCCAGAATTCCTTTAGTTGAAGACATATCAGAAGATATGTGCAGAGTGAATCTGGCAGCGTGGAAAGCCAAAGGCCTGCCTTCAGACTGGCTGCTTAAAATTTTTGTTTTGTCAGCCGGAGGCTGGAAAGACAGTGATGATGTTTTCGCGGCATATCTGAAGCAGGCTGACGAAGCTGTATCCGGGGGATGGCTTGATTTCACATATGACGAGTGGAACGCATATATAAAAGAATATATGAGAGATGGCGTAAGGGCTGTTCATCACAGCGAAGGCTACAGACAAGCAGAAAAGCCGGCCTACAGGCTGGCCGCGCGCTGCTTTGTCCGCATCCTGCCTGTGCTGGAAAAAGCAGCGGCACTGGGGACCAGTGCCCGGCCGTCCGTCATCGCCATCGACGGCCGCGCGGCCAGCGGCAAAACCACCATGGCCGGCCAGCTCAGGCTGATTCTCGGTGGAAGTATTATACGTATGGATGACTTTTTCCTGCCGCCTGAACTGAGAACCGAAGAACGGTTCAGTCAGCCGGGAGGCAATGTCCATTACGAGCGCTTTGCAGAGGAAGTACTGCCTCACATCAGAGACAGCAGGGAGTTTACATACAGGAGATTCGACTGCAGCTCCATGGATTTTGACCAGAAACCGGTAAAGGTTAGCGCCGGTCATTGGCGCATCGTGGAAGGTTCATATAGTCATCATCCACAGCTGGGAGATTATGCTGACCTGAGAATATTTTCCGATGTGGACCCTGAGACTCAGATGGAGCGGATTATAGTCCGCAACGGACATGAAATGGCTGAGGTTTTCCGCAGCCGGTGGATTCCTCTTGAAGAGGAATATTTCAGAACCGTAAATATTGCAGAAAAGGCAGACATGAAGGTTTAGCAAAACCATTGAAAAATGCCATGTTTTGTAATAAAATAATAATATACATAAGAAATTAACAGGAGGTACTTGTGACATGGGTATAAAAGTCGCAAAATTCGGCGGCTCTTCAGTTGCTGACGGCATACAGCTGACAAAGACTAAGGCAATCATTCAGCAGGACCCGGACAGACGTTACATCGTCGTTTCCGCACCGGGCAAAAGATACGATGGAGACAATAAAATCACGGATTTATTATACCTCTGCAAGACCCACATTGAGCACAACCTGCCTTACGACCAGCTTTTTCAGGTAGTGGCAGACAGATATATGGCAGTGCAGCTCAACCTTGGCGTAAAGGTTGACCTTTTAAAATATTTCGACGAAATCAAAGAAAATCTGAAGAACAACCCTTCTTCTGACTATATTGCATCAAGAGGTGAATATCTGAATGCGATTCTTATTGCAGCCTTTCTTGAATATGATTTTGTAGATACAGCAGATTTAATCAGGTTCGATTCCAAGGGCAAGCTCCTCATGGAAGAAACAGACGAGGCCCTCCGCGCTGAACTGAGCAAACACGAAAGAGCAGTTCTGCCAGGTTTCTACGGCAGCACACCTGACGGTCAGATCAGGACTTTCTCAAGAGGCGGTTCTGACATCACAGGCTCACTGGTTGCAAGAGCAGTAGGCGCAGATGTATATGAAAACTGGACTGACGTTTCAGGTTTCCTCATGGCTGATCCGAGAATCGTAAAGAACCCTAAGCAGATTCAGAAGATTTCATACAAGGAACTGAGAGAACTTTCCTACATGGGTGCAAGCGTTCTGCATGAGGATGCCATTTACCCTGCAAGAATGGCCAATGTTCCTATCAATATAAGAAATACCAACATTCCTGAAGATCCTGGAACACTGATTACGGCAGAAGGTGATGGTGACGAAAAGCACATCATCACGGGTATTGCAGGCAGCAAGGACTTTACAGTAGTTGCCCTGTATAAGAACATGATGAGCAGCGAACGTGGTTTCGTAAGACGAATCCTTGGTATCCTTGACGACTATGATATCAACTTTGAGCATCTGCCGAGCGGCATCGACACAGTTTCCGTAGTTATGGCTGACTCGTCCATTAACGGCAGACTGGATGAAGTGCTGGAAGAGTTCCAGTCACGACTTCGTCCTGACAGCATTGATGTAATTGAGGATATCTCCCTCATTGCAACTGTAGGTCACGGTATGTCTTCAAGACCGGGGGTTTCAGCAAAACTTTTCACAGCTCTTGCTGATGCAGGCATCAACATCAGAATGATTGACCAGGGTTCAAGCGAAATGAACATTATAGTAGGTGTTGAGAATAAAGATTTTGAAAAGGCTATCAGAGCCATCTACGACGCATTCGTAGAATAGAAGACTGGAGGTAAACAGATGAAAAAGTTAGTAACTATCAGCCGTGAGTACGGCAGCGGCGGCAGAATTATAGGTAAGCTTCTCGCAGAAAAGCTTCACGTTCCTTTTTATGATAAGGAAATCATCGATCTGGCTGTAGAACAGAGCGGATACTCCAGAGAAATTATTGAAAGCGCCGAAATGAAGGCAAAGAGCAGTTTTGCTTACAGCCTTGCTTCTGCTCTCAGCTTCAATGAAGGTGTGGGCGGCAGCGCATTATCAGTTAATGACAAGCTTTTCCTGGCTCAGTTCCAGGTAATCAAGGAAATCGGTGAAACCGAGTCAGGGGTAATTGTAGGACGCTGCGCAGACTACGTGCTCCGCGACATGCCAGGTGTAACCAATGTCTTTATTTACGGGGAATATGAAGACAGAGTTAAGCGTGCCATAGAAAAATACGGCGATGACCCTGCCAAGGTTAAGGAACATATCGCTTCTCTTGACAAGGCCCGCCAGAACTACTATAACTACCACACAGGCCAGAAATGGGGAGAATTCAAAAATTATAATCTGGCTATCAACAGTAGTTATATTACAGAAGAAGAATGTGCAAACTTAATTGCAACATACGTAGAACACAGGAGGTATTATGATGAAAAGAGGAATGATTAAGGCCGATGCAAAGGCAACAAAGAAAACAGGGGGCGGCGTAGCCAAGACTTTACTGAAAGTTGTAGGTGTAGGCCTTGCGGCAGGAGTTGCACTCATTGCTGCTACTGACAAAACTATGAACGCTGCATTTCCACAGCCGGAACCAGAAGATGACTGTGACGAAGCTTCAGAAGTGCAGGAACTATAAACTAATTTAAATGCTGCCTGTTCTCATTCGAACAGGGGCGGGGAGGAAACAATGACAAATAAAAAAGGAACTTATTACATCACCACACCAATTTACTATCCAAGCTCAAATCTCCATATCGGACACACATACTGCACAGTAATGGCTGACGCTATGGCAAGATTCAAGAGACTTTCAGGCTACGATGTAAGATTCCTGACAGGAACAGATGAACATGGTCAGAAAATTCAGACACTTGCAGAAGCTAAGGGTGTAACTCCACAGGCTTATGTAGACGAAGTAGTAGACGGAATCAAGAAACTCTGGGCTACAATGGAAATTTCCTACGATGACTTCATCAGAACTACTGAAACAAGACACGTTGAAAGAGTACAGAAACTTTTCATGCAGATGTATGAAAACGGTGACATTTATAAAGGCGAATACGAAGGTCTTTACTGCACACCTTGCGAATCCTTCTGGACAGAAAGCCAGCTGGTTAACGGATGCTGCCCTGACTGCGGCAGACCTGTACAGCCTGCAAAGGAAGAAGCTTACTTCTTCAAGCTTTCCAAGTATGCAGACAGACTTCTTGACTTATTTGAAAACAACCCTGAATTCCTTCAGCCGGATTCAAGAAGAAATGAAATGATTGCTTTCGTAAAGCAGGGACTGGATGACCTCTGCATTTCCAGATCGACATTTGACTGGGGTATTCCTGTTCCTATCGATGAAAAGCATGTTATCTATGTATGGCTTGACGCTCTGTCAAACTATATCACTGCTCTGGGTTTTCCTGATGACACTGAACTTTACGACAAGTACT
>JAFSCP010000034.1 GCA_017436705.1 Bacillota bacterium | reverse complement strand
ATCAAACTCTTAATTAAATGGTATATTGAAAGCTTTCGCTTTTAATATCTTCTTAAAGTTTGTTTTCTGATTTCTCAGATCAACGCTTTTGCGTTTTGCAATTCTTTTTACTAGAATTATTGTTTTAAGAAATTGTCGGAAACATTCCGCTTAATTGTCTTACCAATTTAGCTGATTGTTTCAAATTTATTTGACTAAATTTCTACACTATGAAGTTTTCAAGGTTCATGCCGCTTCATCAGCGACAGCTTATTTATATTACCACAACCAGGTAATATTGTCAAGCACTTTTTTAAACTTTTTCGAAAAAGTTTTTTGTGCTTGTTTGCTGTGCTTTATCAGCGACAGCTTAATCATATTATCACAACCGGATAATATTGTCAAGCACTTTTTTCAACTTTTTTCAAAAGTTTTTTATGTGCTTGTTTGCTGTGCTTTATCGGCGACAGCTTGATTATATTACCACTACTTATATGTAATGTCAATACCTTTTTTCAACTTTTTTTGATTTTTTTCAACTTTTCTTATAAAGCCCCATCGTAGCGTATATTACAAGAGCAATCAGGTTCCATACAGCGAAGAATACATACACTCCGCGGGCGCTGAAAGCATCCAGAACCATTCCTCCTATAAGGCTGCACACGATAACGCTCAGATTATTTCCTATTGCATAGAAAGTCGATACCGCAATGCTAGACAGTCTCGGTTCTACAATACGTCCGAAATACTTGACCAGTTCAACCAGAAGTATGCCGTTTGATATTCCCTGAAGGAAGAAGGTTGCAAGCAATACCTGCCAGCTTGGCCCTGCTGCATAGAAGGCAAACCTGATCACGCATACCCCTATCGCAAACATCAGAAGTTTCTCAGAAGATATTTTCTTATTAATAACAGGAATAAGGAACATAAACGGAGCTTCGCTTCCCGCCATCAGCAGGAAGGCCAGACCTATGCCTGCCACAGTCCCGCCGGACTCCCTGAAAAGATAACCGAAATATGTACTGTTTCCTACATTGGTTCCCATAATAAAGAATGCACAGATAAGAAGCTGGACATATTTCTTGTTGTGGAAAAGTTCCATAGCATTGATGGACTTCTCCTCAGTCTTATAATATGGAGGCTCATTTTCTCTCATCACAACAAACGCCGCCACCGCAAAGGCTGCCGCATATATAATGAATATCTTATCAAGACCGTTTCTTTCTGCATACTCACCTGCAAAATACACAGCAAGCGCATATCCGACAGCACCAGCAGATCTGATCAGGGCAAAATCTCCTTTATTGCCCATGATAAGTGAATCACACAGACCATGTACCGGTCCCTGAAAGAAATACATCGCCCCGTAGATTACAGCGTATATAAGGAAAACTTTGGTGGAAAGACTCACAAGCGCCATAACTCCCGCGCCTATGAACATGATAGCAATCACCCATTTTTTATGGGAAACATTGGCGTATACCTTGCCCCAGAACATTCCTGCAAACACTGCCACAGCTGTTCCTACTGACGTTACAGCACCTACCTGAGTACCGCTGAAACCTATAGAGCTCAGATACTGTCCTATCAGCGGACAAAGCACCCCCAGGGGGCAATACGCAAAAAAGTATAATGCAAAACTATTTTTCTGTTCTGAAATTCTGTTCATATTTACCTCTTTTCATTCAAAAGTCAGTATATCAAATTCTTCCGCTGTAAACAATAATAAAATAAATAATTCCGGAGGTACTGCTATGTTAATTGTTGCGATACGAACCTTTATACTTTACGGAGTAGTTCTTTTTGCCGTAAGAGTAATGGGGAAATCCGAGCTTTCACGGATGTCACCCTTCCAGATGGTAATTTCATTTATGATTGCTGAACTGGCTGCCATGCCCATCGATTCATCTTCCGCCTCACTGATTAACGGTGTTATGGCAATTTTCACGCTGATGTTTCTTCAGGTTTTCATATCCTGGCTCTCAATCAAAAGCGAAAAGTTCAAGAACTTTGTTTCCGGAAAGCCAAGCATTCTCATTGAAAACGGCAAGCTCAACATCAGAGAACTTGAGCGCCAGCGTATAACCAATACAGACCTTATGGAACAGCTCCGCACGGAAAACTGTCCATCCATAAGCAGCGTCCGCCATGCAATCCTCGAATCCAACGGCCAGCTTACTGTTATATTGAAAGCACACGAACGGCCTGTTACATGCGGCGATATTGGTCTGATGACGCGGGAATCCGTTCTTCCCATGATAATCGTCTCTGACGGTACAATATATCATCAAAATCTTTATGCTGCAGGTCTGAATGAAGATATTTTCCGTAAAAGGCTGGCTGAAGCAAAAATTAATTCTCCCGAAGATATTTTTCTGGCAATTTACGATGAGCATAAAAAAATCCACGTTTATCTCAGCTCTGACAATGCAGCACCTTTTGCCGTGGAGGTTAAAATATGAGAGATTTAATTGTTTCAGCAATTGCTGTTTCTGCACTCATCGCAGCCTGGCTGCTTTTTTCTGCATACTCCGACAGTCGTATTGAAAGTTTCACACATACCATAGAAACTGAAATCCTTCCCATGGTGGAAGAAGAAAACTGGGCTGAAAGCAATCAGCAGATTTCTGCACTGAATGAAAGCTGGCACCGGTATAAAAAAACTGCCTTACTTTTTCTCGACACAGAATCCATCAATGAAATCGATTATTCGCTGGCCAAGGCTTTGAAATATATTGCAGCCTGCGACCTGTCCAATTCTTCAGGTGAACTTCTTGTTCTTCATGAACAATTTATATATCTCAGTACCAATGAAAAAATCAGTCTGGCAAATATTCTTTAGACTGTACCATATCAGGAAATCCTTATAAAAGTAAAAAAGGCCATCGCTGGCCTCTTTTACTGAATTATTTCATACATTTTTGTTGCGGCTTCTTTCTTACAAGACTCGGAAAGTTCCAAAACCCTGGCCGATACTGAGCTGTTACCGAATTCAATGTGAATGATGTCACCCACCTTGACTTCAGTCCCCGCCTTTGCAGGCTTATCGTTGATTGAAATACGCCCCTGATCACAAGCTTCTTTCGCAACGGTACGCCGTTTTATCAGTCTGGAATTTTTAAGAAATTTATCGACTCTCATAACGCCTTTCCTAAAACCTATAATGAGCTTATTAGGTTTAAAATATTTGTACCCAGTCTCACGACTGTGTTATAAAAAAGGTAATTGCTTACCTTAATTATCGAAATTGTCTGTTAACTATTACTTGTTAACTGCGTCCTTTAAAGCCTTACCAGCTTTGAAAGTAGGAGCCTTAGATGCAGCGATTTCGATTACTTCTTCAGGCTGTCTTGGGTTTCTGCCCTGTCTAGCTTTTCTTTCCTTAGTTTCGAAAGTACCAAAACCGATTAACTGTACCTTTTCGCCTTTAACTAATGCTTCTTCGATGCTTGCAACTACAGCGTTAAGAGCGAGTTCTGCATCCTTCTTAGTAAAATTAGTCTTTTCTGCTACTGCAGCTACTAATTCAGCTTTATTCATTTAAAGTTCCTCCTTAAGTATTATAACATAAATATTAATGCATTTCTATAACATGGAACGTTCCAATTTTTTGGCTTCATCCCATAACTCGTCCATCTCTGCAAGTGTCATCTCATCAAGATTCCTGCCGCAAGCCAGTGCACTCTTTTCAACATATGCAAATCGTCTGATGAACTTACTTATAGTATAATTCAAAGATGCTTCCGGGTCAATGCCTAAAAAGCGGGAAACATTAACCACTGAGAACAGCAGGTCTCCCAGTTCTTCTTCCAGAGCATGCTTATTTGATGGATCACTCCCGAAGTTGTCCACCAATTCCACAGTTTCTTCTTTAACCTTGTCAAATGCTCCGGAAACATCATCCCAGTCAAAACCGACATCAGCTGCTTTTTTCTGAACTTTAAACGCTCTTGTCAAAGCAGGCAATGCCTTGGGCACCTTTTCCAGTCTTGAGGTGGCGCATTCCTCACCTCTTTCTTGTACCTTGATATTTTCCCATTTTTCAAGGACTTTGTCAATAGATTTTATGTGATTATTTGCCTTTTCCTGCAAAAAAACATGGGGATGGCGGCGTATCATTTTCTCACATTCTTCGTTGATAACATCTTTCAGATCGAAGGTGCCATTTTCCTCTCCGAGAATGGAATGAAAGACCACCTGAAGCATTACATCTCCAAGTTCTTCCCGCAGATTTGCCATATCCTTATTGTTGATTGCATCAACGGTTTCATAGGCTTCTTCCAGCATGCCAGGACGAAGACTGTCATGGGTCTGCTCCCTGTCCCACGGACATTCTGCCCGCAGCACTTTCATCACATCATAAAGACGCTCTATAGCCTCTTTATTATCCTTCGCATCTTCACAAAGATGCTGATATTGTTCCTTAATCATATTATTATCCTTCTTGCCTTTTTTATTTAACAAAACGGTCCAGAATCCTTACAAGTTTGTCGCCTTTAGGAAGTCTTCTGATTTCATCCTTGGTAATTGCTCTGGTCATAAGAATCAGCACACCGTAAACTGCAACGCCGATGCATACGGAAAGAAGTGTCGCAATGGTATTGCTCTTCATAATAAAGAAAAGCATCTTGTAGGACGCGAACACCACAACTCCCATTACAGCAGACGCCGCAAACGGTTTGCCGAATGTCATACCAAAATTGAATGAAGTTCCTGTATATTTCTTCACATCGCGGATATTGAGCACAGATGCGATAATATAACATACGATGGTTCCGATTGGCGCACCGTTGATATTTACAGCCTTGAGCCCTACAAAGACATATGTCACAACAACTTTTGCCACAGCACCTATTGCCAGATTCTTTACAGGAATCATCTGTTTGCCGATGCCCTGCAGCGCCCCTGTAAGAGTCTGCAGCGTGGACATAAATATAATGCTCAGAGTCATAATCATAAGTGTAGGAGCAGCCGCAGCAACTTCTGCACCATTGGTTTCAGTAAGATACAGGAGTTTGAGAATCGGTTCAGCCAGCGCAAACATACCTGCCGCACAAGGGAAACCTACAATCATAGCTGCTCTCATGGCAAACTGCATGTTTTCTCTTACTTCACCATAGTTTTTTACCTTGAAGCCTGCAGAAATAGCAGGAACCAGGCTCATTGCAATTGCCTGAATGAACACCTGCGGCATTCCGATAAGAGAGCTGCAGTAGCCTCCCAGTCTGCCCCAGAGAGATTCCGCCTGAGCTTCAGTCCATCCTGTCTCCATCAGTCTGCGCATTACCATTGCGCTGTCAATAAAGTTTACCAGCGGCAGAATAGCAGCGCCGATTGTAATAGGCACTGCAATGATAAGAATTTTTTTAACGATTTCACCTGTTGATTCCAGTTCACTGTGAGACTTGTTGCGCGCGATATTGCTTTTAATAACCTTAAGGTTAATAATATAAATAATCACAACCACGAAAAGTCCTGCACCTGCACCTGCTGTAGCACCGAATGTTGCGCCTGCACAGGCTGCAGAAGCACCGGAATCAAGCAGGAAGTAAGCCAGCGCAAGTCCTATACCCACTCTGGCAAGCTGCTCGAAAAACTGGGAAACAGCTGTTGGATTCATGTTCTGTCTTCCCTGGAAATATCCTCTGTATGCAGACATTACAGGCACAATGAACAATGCCGGAGCAATTGCTTCCAACGAAAGTCTCGAACCTTCATTGTTAAGCACCACAGTTTCAAGAAATTCAGCTCCGAAATATACCACCGCAAAAGATACAAGTCCTACTGCGCCCAGCAGCCATACTGAAGTCTGAAAAACTTTATGCGCCCCTGCATAATTTTTTACCGCTATTCTTTCCGAAACCATTCTTGAAATAGCCACCGGAATCCCTGCAGTTGAAATAATCAGGAACAGAGTATATACCGGATATACAGATGAGTAGTCTGCAATTCCCGCAGCACCCAGCCATCTTGTCAGCGGCACTCTGAAAAACATGCCCATTACTTTTACAAGTATGCCGGCAATGCCCAGAATAGCCGCACCTTTTAAGAATTTATTTTTTGACATATTCTAAATGTCCTTTCCTGCTTGTTTCAGCATTAAAGCTTAGCAAGGATTTCCTTTGTGGAAAGTCCTGCTTCGAAAATTGTCTTTTCAATATCAAGAGTCTTGTATTCACCGTTTTCGTAAATAACCTTACCGTCTGACATTGTCATGACAACATCAGTGCCGGAAGCTGAGTATACAAGGTTATTGGCCATGTTGTGAACAGGGTGCATGTTAGGCTGGTCAATGTCTACAACAATAAGGTCTGCTCTGAAGCCTTCCTTTACCAGGCCGCAGTCCTTACGTCCCTGTCCCAGAGCACCATTTACTGTAGCTGCACGGAGAGTTTCCACAGGAGTAACAACTGTAGGGTCCTTGTACATCATCTTGGATGCCATTGCAAAAACCTTCATTTCTTCGAAGAAGTTCAGGCTGTTGTTGCTTGCCACGCTGTCAGTACCAAGAGCAACATTCACTCCTCTTCTCAGAAGTTCAGGCACGTTGCACACACCGCTGGCAAGTTTAAGGTTGCTCACAGGGTTTGAAGCCACTGTGACATTCTTTTCTCTGAGAATATCAAAGTCTTCCCTTTCAATCCACACGCAGTGAGCTGCAGTAGCAGGCATGTCGAAAACGCCCAGGCTGTTGAAATACTGAGCAGGAGTCATGCCATTTCTTCTGCCTTTGCATTCTTCATGTTCAAGCTGTGTTTCAGAAAGATGAACATGCATATTGGCTCCTACTGACTTGCCGTAATCCACAACTGCCTTTACAGCAGCAGGGCCGGAAGTATATTCGCCGTGAATGCTCACATCCATCTTTATTCTTCCATCTTCAATATTATGATATGCTTCAAAAGTTCTTTTCATTTCCTGCATTGAAGGCATTTCCCATGGATCGCTGTCACCAAAGTGAACGATTGCTCTGGAAATATTTGCTTTCATGCCCGCATCCACAGTTGCCTTCACCATGTCATCGATGAAGTAATACATGTCGCTTGTGGACACGATACCGAATCTCATGGACTCAGCCATTGTCAGCAGAGTTCCCCAGTAAACAGCCTTGCTGTCCAGTTTGTCTTCAAATGGGAAAATTCTCTTGTTGAGCCAGTCCTGAAGAGCCAGATTTTCACCATAACCTCTCATCAGTGCCATAGGTGAATGTCCATGAGAGTTGTAGAAAGCACTCATGAGCAGCTTGCCCTTTCCATCGTATACGCGGCCGTAATCTTTCTGCGGCATGTCAGTTCCGATGTATTCAATGAAAGCTCCTTCCACGCCCACATACATATTCTCTTTTATTTCAAAATTTTCGTCTAAAATAGTGATGTTCTTAAAAAGCATAATCCGGTTGCTCCTTTCTTTTTTGCTTTAGTAAGAATTATTGATTGCACGTCAAAAAGTAAAAGTGCAGACTTTTACAGATACATTATACCATAAGCTGCCACTGTTTTCCAAGAAGATTAGGTGAAAACAACGAAAAAAAGAGGCCTGCCTGCTGGCAAACCTCTTAAGAATCAATATTATGCAGATTATACTAAACCAATATATGGAGCAATTGAGATAATAATTGCTGCAACAACTAACATCGGAACTAATGTCTTAACCATAGTCTTTAAGTATACAGGATATGAAGTACCTGTCATATCACACATAGCCATGTTGGTTGCTTCCGGATATATACCGCATATAAAGTTAACACCGCAAGTGAATGCAGAAATTAACAGAACCTGGCCAGCAGTACCGCCAACAGCTGTTGTTGAGAATAACGCTAATGCGATAGCACCGAAGATTGGCATTGTGATACCAGCAACGCCGGAAGTGGACTGTAAGAACAGAGCGATGAGCAGGTATACTGCGATTGCAGCGATAACGAATGCCCATAATGGAACGCCTGTCAAGATGTCCTTAAGCCAGTAAATGAATGTGATGGACATACCGGAGTACTTGTCGCCCATGAACACGCCGATACCTCTGGATACAGCTAATACCAGGATAACAGACATAAGGTCAGCAGCACCAGCAACGAATGTGGAAACGAATTCCTTTTCAGGCATCTTGTTTACAATAGCAATTAATACAGCACCGATTAACCATGTAGCACAGAATTCATCGAAGTACCACCATGCGAATTCGCATAAACCGTCAACACCAAGTAAGTTGCCGATGAAAGTACCGGATAAGTTCTTGTAGCTGTTAACTGCGTTGAATACAGTTTCGCCATCACCGATGGAATCCCACGGAGCATAACCAACGATAGTCACGATGATTACTAAAGCGAAGATAACAAGGGAAGCTTTGTGCTTAGCTGTTAAAGGCTTGATTTCTTCAACATCAAAAGATGCGTGTAAGCTTGCAGCTTCAGGGTTGTCTACAACGGATTTTGCAGGATCCTTCTTAACAGAATTAGCGTATCTGATTACGAAGAAGCAGCCCATTACTAATAATACTACGAACAGGACCATTCTCAGAACGATACCATCACCGATACCTAAAGTTTCGTCACCGATAGCAGCAACAGCAGCACCGATAGCGTAAGGGTTAACGATGTCAGCCATGTTACCGGCAACAGCACCAACGATAATAACCATGATACCTGTGAATGCATCATAGCCTGCAGCTAAGAACATCGGGATTACTACGATAGCGTAAGCAGGCAGTTCTTCCCATAATCCGTAAACTGTACCCATTAATGCGAACGCAAACATAAGAACGCAGATCAGAGTGTTTCCGCTGAATCTTCTCAGTAACGCACCGATACCAGCGTCTAAAGCACCTGTCTTGTTTAATACTGCTACGAAACCGCCGGATACGATAAGAGCAGCGGCAACCTGAACACCTTCCTGTAAGCCAAGGATTGGCGCTAAGAAGAAGTCCCAGAGACCTACCGGAGAAGTACCGGCATTTTCAATTACATTACCGTCAGCATCAAAAGCAGCGTTGAAGATAATTTCTCCATCAACTACTACGGAAGTTGGTACGAACCAAGTAAGTAAACCAACAATGAATAAGAAGATCGTTACGATCATCAATGCTGAAGGCATCTGAAATTTTTTCTTCATTGATAATTCCTCCAAGTTTTAATATTTTTATTTTGCAAGCTGATAAATTGCTTCAAGCATGATTTCAAGCCAGATTTTCAGCTTGTCAATTTCAAGATATTCGTTGGCCATGTGCATTGTATCTTCCTGGCCCGGAAGCAGGCAGCCGAATGCAACGCAGTTTTCCATAGTTCTGGAGTATGTAGCACCACCGGATGACTGAGGCTGACTTTCTGTATCTCCTGTAACCTTTCTGTATGCGTCCATAAGAGTTGTCACAAGCTTGGAATCTCTTGGAACGTAAAGAGGTCTTTCAGTAGAGTGAGTTTCATAGTCATAGCCTGTCTGAGCAGCCTTAGCTTCAAGCTTTGCGATAACATCTGCAGGCTGGAAGCTTACAGGAACTCTGCTGTCGCAGCAGAAAGTAAACTTGCCGTTTTCTGCTTTCACCATACCAACATTTAATGTAAGCGGGCCGCAGTCTTCATCGGAACATGCAATACCCATCTTTTCGCCGTATAAGCAAAGGCCGAAGTGTTCATTATAGAAATCAACAATTTCCTTAAGTTCTCCTGTTAAAGGCATTCTGCCGAGAACATCCATCATGTAGCTGATGGCGTTCTTTCCTTCCTGAAGGTGAGCAGCATGTGCGCCTACACCCTTGACCTTGAGAACAACCTTGCCGTCTTCTTCTGTGATTGTGTAGATAGAAGCATCTTCTGCTGCAGCGACTGCTGTTTCAAGAGCTGGCTTCATTTCAGCAGGCAGAGCAATCTTTGCGGAAGATGGAACAGAGTTGAACGCATTTCCGCCTTCAATTTCAATTGTTTCTGAAATTTTACGTGTAAGTGTGAACTGAAGAAGTCCCAGTTCAGCATAAGTAAGCGGGAATTCAGAGTCTGGTGAGAAAGCCATTGTAGGAAGTTCAGGCTTTACTTCGTTTAAATAGTAGTTCATGCACTTCCAGTCAGTTTCCTCATTGGTACCAAGAATAATTCTTACTCTCTTGCTTAACGGAACATTTAATTCCTTGAGAATTTTCATAGCATACAGACATGTAAGAACAGGTCCCTTATCATCAAGCACACCTCTGCCGATGATTTTGCCGTCTGTAATAACACCGCCCCATGGATCAGTATTCCATCCTTCTCCGGCAGGTACTACGTCCACATGTCCAAGGATTCCAACAAGTTCTTCGCCTTCACCCATTTCAATATGACCTACATAGTTGTCAAAATTTTCTGTTCTGAAGCCCATATCTGCCCCCATTTTAAGTGCAGTTTCCAGAGCCTGTGCAACGCCTTCGCCAAAAGGCATTCCTGGCTTTGCTTCACCTTCAACACTGTTTATTCTGCAAAGAGCAGCAATATCTTCTGTCAAAGGCTGCATTGACGCTTCAATTGCTTTTTTAAAATCCATAATTAACCATCCTTAATAATATTTATAAAATTGTTCTTATAAAAAAACAAACACAAGCTTAACCATTCTACACTTTATCTCAATAAAATGCAAGATATTTTTTGAGGAATATAATTTTTTCCTGTGCAAATACTATATTTACAACGATTTACGGAGGAAAAATTACATGAAAGCAACAGGTATTGTAAGAAGAATAGACGATCTTGGAAGAGTGGTTGTTCCCAAAGAAATCAGGCGCGTGCTCCGCATAAGAGAAGGCGACCCGCTTGAAATCTACACAGGGACTGCAGGTGAGGTTATTCTCAAAAAATACTCTCCCATCAACGAACTGAGTCAGTTTGCCGACGAATACGCAGAAAGCGTTTCCAAGGTACTCGGTGCCACCATCATCGTCTCCGATACTGATCAGGTCATCTCCGCATGGGGAGCAAACAAAAAAGATTTTGCAGATAAAAAAGTGGACAGCGAACTTGATAAAATCATCCAGAGCAAAAACCGTTACCTGAATGATTCAAAAATTGTGGTCCCCATTATTTCCCAGGGCGATCCGATAGGTTCCATTACTATCTTGCCTAAGGACAACAAAACCCTGGGTGACACTGAGCTGAAAGCCGCCGAAATCGGCGCATCACTGCTGGCCAAACAGATGGAAAACTGAATTACTGCATCAAAAAAGTCCGGACCAGATTCCGGACTTTTTGCTTTTAGTAACATACTGAGCATGCAGTATATCCTTGATTTTTCGCACTGCTAAGAGATATTTCTATACAACTCTTCTTTAAATATCTGCAGCCATATACATGATATTTTTCTCCTGTTTTAGTTATATAAACAACCTTTCCTGCAGAAGATTTTGCAGAATTTGAATTACTTTTAGAAACCTTTCCAGACTTCCATTTGCTCAGTGCACTATCATCGTACTCTCCATCCGATACAGCACGTACCTTGTAATAATACTTCGTACCTGTTTTGATACTTTTATCTTTATAATAAGTATTTTCTGTTGTGCCACACAATTTATATTTTCCATCACTGGAAGATGAACGATAAACTTTATATTCTTCTGCATCATCTACTTCAGACCAGGAAATCTTCAGATAAGATGAGCTTACACTTTTCACTTCATTAATAACAGGTTTATCAAGTTTTGATGTCCCAAAAGCAGATGTAACTGAGGTGAAAAAGAGTGTTACCATTAGTAAAACGACTGTAAATTGCTTTTTCAAAGAAAACACCTCGATTCTGTTCTTTATTTAATTTTAACATACTACAATGCGTTTAAAAAAGCAACAAACATTTTAATTTCATCATTTTACTTTTATGTATTTATTTTCCATTCAAATTATGATATACTAGTTTCGCTGGTTCCTCCCTTGTAAAGGAGGTGAGAACGATTGACTTACATAGTGACATCCACTATTATTGCCGTCATGGCGAATGTAATCAGTTATTACATTTGTAAGTGGTTGGACGGCAAGAAATGACCAGCCACCCAAATAAAAAACCCAGAGCTCACACCTCTGGGTTTTTTCATTGAGTTCGATTGAAATACATAATCCACTATGTTTTCTGTAACTGTATTATATACCAGATGCTTACATTTGTCAAACCAGGAATTGATAAAAATTACCACATCTAATTTTATCTTTTCATATAACACTTAATTTTCTTTCCTTATCAGTTAGACTTCCCTTTTTTCCTTCATTAAGGATATCCAGTGCATCAATGACTTCATCCAGCATATTCTTCGGGCTGCAGGTAAGTCTGATGAAAGGCTCCACGCCGCCATGAACGAATACTCTGTTTCCGTATCGCTCGTTAAGATTGAAAAGTGCAAAACCGCTGAGCGGGTTCTTCTGCGCAAAAGTAAACACAATGCGTACATTAGTGTTTGCAGCTGCAGCTTTAGCCAGCTTGCTCTTACCAGTAATCGGTGCTGAATCATTCTTTTCCTGATGGATTCTGGTGACAGACATTTCGCCGGCAAGATATCTGATGTGGGCTATCTTTACCAGATTCACTGTCTCACGTGGCACATCTCCGAAACGGTCCAGCATTTCGTCGATGATTTCATCCTCATCGTCGTAAGTGTGGACACCGGCAATCTTCTTGTACATCTGCAGTTTGAGAGATTCATTTTCGATATAACGTTCAGGAATGTACGCAGAAACAGGAATTTCCACGGAAGTTTCCTCGCGGTTTTCGTTGACGATTTCGCCCTGCAGCGCCCTGACAGCATCATCTACCATCTTGCAGTAAAGTTCATAACCGATGTTCATCATATGGCCCGACTGCTCTGTGCCAAGCAGGTTTCCGGCACCACGGATTTCCAGGTCACGCATTGCAACCTTGAAACCGGAACCGAATTCGGTGAATTCACGGATTGCTTTAAGACGTTTTTCGGCAACTTCTGTGAGGACTTTGTCCTTCTGGTACATAAGATACGCGTATGCCATACGGTTTGAACGGCCAACGCGGCCTCTAAGCTGATAAAGCTGTGACAGACCGTACCTGTCGGAGTCCATTACAATCATTGTGTTGGCATTAGGGATATCCAGTCCGGACTCGATAATTGTGGTGGACACAAGCACATTGCTTTCTCCGTTGATGAAACTAAGCATTACATTTTCCAGAGCATGCTCGTTCATCTGTCCATGACCGACCACAACATTTGCTTCCGGTACAAGTTCTTCTATTTTTTCAGCAATCTGCTGAATTCCTCTTACCCTGTTGAATACGACGTATACCTGACCGCCGCGGCCAAGTTCCCTTTCAATGATTTCCTTGAGAAGCTGGTCATCCTGCTCCAGAACATAAGTCTGGACAGGATATCTTTCCTCAGGCGGCTCTTCGATAATACTCATATCCTTGATTCCGGTCAGGGACATATTGAGAGTACGTGGAATAGGTGTTGCAGAAAGAGTCAGCACATCTACGTTGGTCTTTAACTTTTTGATATTTTCTTTGGCTTCTACACCAAAGCGCTGTTCTTCGTCTATTACAAGCAGGCCAAGGTCCTTGAATTTAACATCTTTCGACAATAATCGATGTGTTCCGATAATAAGGTCTATCTGGCCTTTTTCAACTTTACTTACTATTTCATCCTGCTGCGCCGGACTTCTGAATCTGCTGAGTACTTCAACCTTGAACGGGAAGTTTTCAAAACGTTCTTTTAATGTATAGTAGTGCTGATTTGCCAGGATTGTGGTAGGCACCAGCACTGCCGCCTGCTTGCCGTCAGCAACGCATTTGAAAAGCGCACGTGCAGCAACTTCTGTCTTACCGAAACCCACATCGCCGCAAAGCAGTCTGTCCATGGAAAAAGGCTTTTCCATGTCTTTTTTGATTTCTTCGATGGAACGGAGCTGGTCGTCAGTTTCCTGATAAGGGAAGCTGTCCTCGAATTCCTTCTGCCAGATGGTATCCGGGCCGAAATTGTGACCTTTGACCATCTTGCGCTGTGCATAAAGGTCGATGAGATCTTTGGCCATGACAGCGATTGCCGCCTTGGCCTTAGCCTTGGTAGCTTTCCACTCGCCGCCGCTGAGCTTGTTGATTTTCGGCGCAATTCCGTCGCCGCCGATATATTTCTGAACGATGTCCATCTGTTCCACGGGAACATAAAGCATATCGTTGCCTGCGTATTTGATTTTAATGTAGTCCTTCTTTTCTCCCTGGACAGTAAGCTGCTCAATGCCGATGAACTTACCGATGCCGTGGTTTTCGTGAACTACAAAGTCGCCCTCGCGCATATCCGCAAAAGACTGGATTTTCTGACCCTTATCCTTGTATTTTTTCTTGCGGGCCTTTTTGTGGCTTGCAAAAATATCGTTTTCGCTGATCCAGCAAAGTTTCTCTGTAGGCAGGTCAATACCTGCAGTCAGACTTCCCTGTTCAAAACGTATTTTGCCTTCCAGACCTATTCTTTCCGTAAACTCTCTCAGATTTTCCAGACGCTCAGGAGATGCACAGACTATGGTAACCTTGTAGCCCTTCTTCACATAAGTCTTCAGCTCGGTCTCAAGCACGTTCATCTTGCCGTTGAAAACCAGCGTCTGGCGGCTCTGCATGTTATAGACCTTGTCAAAGGTATCTATACCCTGAATTTTTTTAGGGAACGGCGTGAATACTGCCACATCATTAAGCTTGAATACTTTCTGGAAGTCTGCAGTACCTGAAAGACTTTCCGCGTCCTTGCCGATTGTCTGACCGCGCTCTAAAAGAACGCCGAAGTCAGTCTGCTGCTCCTTATCGCGCAGCTCCAGAGCTTCGTAAATTCGGTCCGGGTCATCAACCATAACAACTCCGTCCTGCATGTAGTCCCAGAGATATTCCGTATGGTCGTAAAAATAGTGAATATAGTTTTCGAGAAGCTGCAGGTTGGAAACGCTTCTGATGTATTCGCAGAGTTCATCGCGGGTCCTGCGGATTTTTTCAGCGAGTTCGACATTTTTTGACTCAGCTGCCGCAGCAGCTTTCGAATAATCTTTATATATTTTATCTGACGCTTTTCCGAAGATATCATCTGATGCCAGAATCTGCTCAGCTGGATAGATTTCAATTGATTTAAGGTTTTCCACGGAGCGCTGGGTATCAGTATCAAAAGTTCTGACAGAATCCACTTCTGTACCGAATAGTTCAATTCTGTATGGGTAATTCCCATCCGGCGTGAACACATCTATTATACCGCCGCGGACGCTGAACTGGCCACGGCCGTCGACGATTTCCATACGTTCATAACCAAGTTTCACCAGAGCTTTTTTTATTTTCTCAAGGTCAACATCTTCGCCCCGGGTAATCTTCAGAGAACTTTCTTCGAAATAGCTGTGAGGTGTTATCTTTTTGATTGCAGCAGAAACAGGCGCAATTACCACTGCCGGCTGGCCGGTGCGCAGGGCTTTGAGAGCTTTTAACCTGTCAATCATCTGATCGTGGTTTTTTGCATCATACCGCAGGAAAAAATGTTCTTCTCCCGGCAATACCATGATTTCCCTGTCTTTCACAAAAAAAGAAAGATCAGAAGCCAATCGTTTAGCTCGCACATCGGTGGAAACTATGATTATACTTTGACCTTTTTGCTGAGAAAGACTGGCCGCGACCGGTGCGACGCGGCTTTCGGAAATTCCCGAAATATTAATCATTCTTTACTTCCTCTTCCACTGGATTTTCTGCCGGAGCTTCTTCCGGCGCTTTCTGTTTTTTAGGCTTCTTTTCTTTGATATTGTATTCGTTCATAGCCTTTTCTATGCCCTTTTCGACGATGGCAGCAGCAGCCTTGGATGCCTGAACGGTTGCTTCTCTCAGAAGCTCCATTTCACTTTTGGAAACACCGCCGATTACAAAATCAATCAGGTCGCCCTTCTTTTCTCCGCCGATACCGACTCTTATGCGAGGGAAACCATCATCTGCAAGCATCTGAACGATATTACGCATACCATTATGAGTGCCTGCGCTTCCTTTTTTACGTACACGGATTTTACCTGCAGTAATATCAAGATCGTCGTAGATAACGATGAGGTTTTCAATGTCTTCCTTATAGAAGTGCATAATTTCCTGCACAGACTGACCGCTCAGGTTCATGTACGTCTGAGGCTTTACAAGCACAACTCTCTGGCCGGCGATTCTTCCCTCGCCGACCAGAGCTTTGAATTTAATTTTGTCTACACTTATGCCATATTCTTCTGCCATACGGTCTATAGTCAGAAATCCCATGTTATGACGAGTGTTCTCGTATTTTTTGCCCGGATTTCCCAGACCGACGATTATGTACATTAAAGAATACGTCCTTTCTATTTTACATCATCAAATAATACACTTACAGATCCGTTTGTGAAAATTCTTGTCATTGCTTCAGCAAAAATAGGAGCAACTGAAATGAATCTCATCTTTTCAAGTTTCTTTCCTTCAGGAAGAGTGATTGTGTTGAGCAGTACCAGTTCTTCGATTGCAGAATCTTCGATTCTTTCGATTGCAGGACCGGATAATACTGCATGAGTTGCACCTGCATAAACTGCCTTGGCACCCATTTCCTTGATTGCATTTGCAGCGTTACGGATTGTTCCTGCTGTGTCAATCATGTCGTCAATGATAATGCAGTTTTTGCCTTCGATGTTACCGATAATATTCATGATTTCAGACTTGTTAGGTTCAGGTCTTCTCTTGTCGATAATTGCGATAGGGCAGTTAAGTCTCTGTGCCAGATTTCTTGCTCTTGTTACGCTGCCGTGGTCAGGAGATACGATTACTAAATCTTCAAGACCTTTTTCCTTGTAGTACTTTTCAAGGATTGGCATGCCGAGAAGGTGGTCAACAGGAATGTCGAAGTAACCCTGAATCTGGTTTGCATGAAGGTCCATAGTGAGGACTCTGTCTGCACCTGCAGCTTCAAGAAGGTTTGCAACCAGCTTAGCTGTGATTGGGTCTCTTGCCTTTGCTTTTCTGTCCTGACGTGCATATCCGTAGTAAGGAATTACTGCGTTGATTCTGCCTGCGGAAGCTCTCTTCATAGCATCGATCATGATGAGGAGTTCCATAAGGTTATCGTTTACAGGATCGCAAGTTGACTGGATGATATAAACATCAAGACCTCTTACAGTTTCCCAGATGTTAACAGAAATTTCTCCGTCACTGAATTTAGTAACAGTAGCCTTACCAAGTGGCTTTCCGAGAATTCCTGCGATTTCTTCGGCTAATTCAATGTTGGAATTGCCTGCAAAGATTTTGTAGTCAGCAAATACTCCGCTTCTCACTTTTTCTTACCTCGTCTTTCTTTTTTCGTTGTGTGTACTTTTGATTACTTTTTCTTCTTTTTCAAAATCCCTTTTGCTGAAACCCATCCCTGTTTCTTAGTACCCTTCGGGCGCGCGATATAAAGGGCATCTGCTTCCACATCTTCTGTGACAGTACTGCCTGCCGCAATATATGCACCTTCGCCAACGCTGACAGGAGACACCAGATTGCTGTTGCAGCCGATAAAAGCTCCGTCGCCAACTGTTGAGCGATATTTATTGGTTCCGTCGTAGTTAACGAAAACCACGCCGCAGCCTAAATTAACACCACTTCCGACATCTGAATCCCCTATATATGTCAGATGTGATGCTTTTGAACCATCTCCGAAGGTGGAGTTCTTGATTTCCACGAAATCACCCACCTTGCAGTCCTTACCTACCTTGCTGCCCGGTCTCATGTAAGCAAAAGGTCCGACCTTGGTACCTTCGCCAACTTCGCTTTCAGTAATAACCGAGCTCTGGATTTCCACATGGTCAGCAATTACAGAATCCTTGATTCTGGTATTCTGTCCGATTACGCAGTTTTCGCCGATAACTGTGTTTCCTTCCAGAGTTACGCAAGGTCCGATTACAGTACCTGCGCCGATTTTTACGGTTTCATCGATGTATGCACATCTCATATCCACAAAAATCACGCCATTTTCCAGGTGCTGTGTGTTAATTATAAATCGTCTCTGTTCGAGTTCTTTATATTCTCCGATATTCATTCCAGACCCTCTCTACATTTCAAGGAGCATTTCACCGATTTTGTAAACATCTCCTGCACCCATGGTGATGACCATATCACCCTTTTCAGCGTTTGCATGGATGAATTCAGCGATTTCACCGAAATCTTCCATGAACATAACATCCTTTTCAGGGTGCTGCGCCTTGATTTTTTCTGCAAGCTGAGCTGAAGAAATCTTGTGGATGTTCTTTTCTCTTGCTGCGTAAATCTCAGCCAGAATAAGCTTGTCAGTCTTTTCGAATGCTTCCGCAAACTCATCGAAGAGTGCCATAGTTCTTGTATATGTGTGCGGCTGGAAAATGCACCACAGTTTATTATGAGGCACATTCTGGGAAGCGCTGAGAGTGGCCTTGATTTCTGTAGGATGATGTGCATAGTCATCAACAATCTTTACACCTTTCTGGGTTGTTCCTACGATATCAAAGCGTCTCTGAGTACCATGGTAGCTTTCCAGTGTTTCCCTGATTGATTCAGTTTCAACACCCAGAGTGTATCCGCATGCAAATGCAGCCAGAGCATTGAGAATATTATGTTCGCCCGGCACAGCAAGCTGAACTTCTGTAAGCATCTGTCCATTATGATGTACCTTGAATGAAGGCATACCATTTTCATTGAACTTTATATCTGTCACATAGTAACTGCAGTTTTCGTTAAGGCCAAAAGTAATTACATTACTGTAGCCCTGAATTACCTTGTTTACAAAAGGATTTGCATCGTAAGCGATGATTGTGCCGGCTTCAGGCACAAGTCCTGCAAACTTGTCAAAGGAGCTTACGATATGATCGATATCCTTAAAATAGTCCAGATGATCTGAGTCTATGTTCAGGATGATTTCCATCTTAGGTCTCAGGCTCAGGAAACTGTCCATATACTCACAGGCCTCAGTGATGAAATACTTGCTGTGACCTACTTTGACATTACCGCCGATTTCTGCCAGATTGCCGCCCACCAGAATTGTTGGCTCAAGCTTAGCTCTGTCCAGAATAAGGGAAATCATTGAAGTAGTTGTAGTCTTGCCATGTGTACCTGAAACAGCGATACTGTTCTCGTATTCGTCCATCAGTACTCCCAGCATTTCAGCTCTTGAAACCGCGTCGATTCCACGTTCAGCTGCTCTGATAATTTCAGGATTATCTTTACCTACCGCTGCTGAATATACCAGCAAATCTGCATTATCTACATTTTCGGCTCTGTGACCGATAAAAATTCTTGCACCTTTTTTAGCCAGATTCATGGTAATGTCTGATTCCTTCATATCAGAGCCGGACACGCCATACCCTCTGGACAGCAAAATTTCTGCAATGGCTGAAAGTCCGATACCTCCGATACCTATGCAGTGTATATTTTTATATTTAGATAAATCAACCATTATTTCAGTTGCCTCCGCTCATACTTATAGTTATTTTATAGTATATCACAATTGTCAGGAAAAGTGGTGATAATTCTGAAATTTTCTCAAAGAATTATTATCTTTTCTGTACCAAGTAAAGTTTTCCCATTTTTACAGGCTTTAGCCATATTTAACAAAAATATTGCAATTCATTAAATAATGTATTATAATTAGAACACGCATATACCTTATGCAAGAAAGGTGGATATGAAATGAATATTACTGACGTAAGAATCAGAAAAGTTGGCGAGGATGGAAAGATGAAAGCTGTTGCATCAATCACCTTCGATGATGAATTCGTAGTACATGACATCAAGGTAATCGAAGGTCAGAATGGTTTATTCATCGCTATGCCAAGCCGTAAAATGGGCGAAGGCGACTTCCGCGATATCGCACATCCACTCCTTTCCGAAACACGCAACAAAATTAAAGAGGCAATCCTGGGTGAATACGAAAAATTGTGTGCGGAAAAGGAAGAAGAATAACATTCTTCCCAACTAGGCATTAAACAATTTTAAAAATGCTAAAAAAAGAGCCATCATTACGATGGCTCATTTTTTTATGTTTATTGTGAATCAGATTTCAGCCGAACCGAATGAATTAAGCAGCTGAACCTGTCTTTTCGCCCTTAGCCTGCTTGGAGAATGTCTGAAGACCTTCGATAACCAGGATAACTGCAAGGATAGCCATTGCAGCTGCGAAGATTAACTGGAACCAGTCGCCCCATAAAGCAGTACCAGCACCAATCATACCGAACTTGGCAATGATTGTCTGTACAAGGGAAGTAAGTGTAGCAGCAAGCATGAATGCCATTGGGATGTAGAACATCTTGTTGCTCTTACCAACGTTACCAAGCCATGCAGCAACAGCCATAAGTGCGATACCAGCAAGTAACTGGTTAGCAGCACCGAAGAGACCCCAGATCTGGGAGAGCTTCAGGAATCCGAGAACGGAACCGATACCTACCATGATAAGAGTACCTACTAATGGGTGAGTTAATACCTTACGGATACCAGTTGCATCCTGCCATGTAGCTTCACCCTTCTTAAGGAAGAGTTCGGAGAACATGAATCTGGAAAGACGAGTACCGGAGTCAAGGGATGTAAGTGCGAATACGGAAACTGCCAGAGTAAGAAGAGCGTAGATTACGCCGTAAACCTGAGAAGTTTCAGTACCGAACATTGTAGCGATACCAGCTGCGAATGCAACGGATGGGGAACCAAAGCCGCCGCCTGTGTAAGTATCGAATACCATACCTACAGCGATAAGAGCGATGATAGCAAGTGCGGATTCGATTAACATTGAACCGTAACCGATTGGCTTAGCATCCTTTTCGTTGGAAAGCTGCTTTGAGGATGTACCGGAAGCAATCAGTGAGTGGAAACCGGAGCAAGCACCACATGCTACTGTGATGAACAGTGCAGGGAATAATCCAGTCTTACCAGTGAATGCAGGGATAGTAAATTCTGCAGTGCCTGTGAAAGCAGATGCGAAGATACCAACAATTGCAACAGCCATCATAGCATAAAGCAGGAAGCTGGAGAGGTAGTCACGAGGCTGAAGAAGAATCCATACTGGAGCAAGGGAAGCAACTGTGATGTAAGCTGCGATCAGGATGATCCAGATTGTACGGTTCAGAACCAGACCTACGTTAAGACCGATTACGATACCAGCAACGATCATAATGAGACCGATGATTGTAGCTGTCTTTGTTTCCATACCGAAACGTGTAGTCATCATACCGTAGATAACAGCCATGATGATGAAGAGTACAGATACCATAGCAGTAGTTTCGTTACCGTTAGGGTCAGTAGTGAAACCAGCTGGGTTATCAGAAGCGAAAGTACCAGCTACTACGTTTACGAAGGAAGCAATAACGAGGATAAGTACGAGGAGCGCGAAAACAATGAAGAGTTTCTTTGCTCTGTCGCCCATGGAAGCCTTGATGATTTCACCAACGGACTTACCGCCGTTTCTTACGGAAGCAAACATTGCACCGAAGTCATGAAGACCACCTACGAAGATACCACCGATGATACACCACAGGAATACAGGAACCCAACCGAAAACGGAAGCCTGAATAGGACCGTTGATTGGACCAGCACCAGCGATGGATGAGAAGTGGTGTCCCATAAGTACAGCAGGTTTAGCAGCAACGTAGTCAACGCCGTCGTTTACTTCAACTGCTGGAGTTGTTTTTGTAGGGTCAACGCCCCACTGTTTTGCCAGCCATGAGCCATAGAATACATAGCCCAGAACTAACAGGATAATTGCAGCGAGAATGATTAAAATAGCAGTCATATCTCAATCTCCTATCTAAAAATAATTATAAATTTATTTTGCTGAGAACATTTTTCAGAGTGCGGCCCATTCGGTTAAAGGTCACCTTGCCTGTACTCATGTCTCTAACAATAACTCTGTAATGGCTCCAGCCATGGAGAGTACGCTTGTAGCTCTCATAGCGTCTGAGCTTCTTTAAACATGCAGCCGCATCAGCATCAACTTTGTCCGCCAGAATAATCAGCACAACATCGCTGTTGCGGTGACCATCGTGCGGAAAAACTCTGCTTATGCCAGTTGCCCATGCAGTTTCATCAAGCATTTTCAATTCATCAAGTGTCAGATGCTCTGTAACTGCAAAAAATACGAACTCTTTACTTTCGGCTTCGCTGAGCTTGGCCTGCTTAACCAGAAAGAACTGTTCTTCATGTGAATGGAATTCTGCCTCCGCTGCAAATGGCGGCTGAACTCCTTCTTCTTTGATATCATAATATCTTACAAATGATTTCAGGAGGGCCGGAAGGGCTTCTCTTGCTGTCATAAATAATCTCCTGTCTGTGAACAGTATACAAAATACTATACACAATAAATAAAATGCTAATATATTTTAACGCTGTATGGAAAAAACAGCAAGCAGGTTTAATGAAAAACGCTTTTTTTGTACAAGTTTTTCTTCTGTTTTATTCATCCAATTTATACAAAAATTACTCAGGTTTTCCAATCTGAATATGCTGTCCATGTTTTCCCAGTTCTTCCAGCATTATCACGCCGGCACGGGCACCCGGAAGCTGAATCTGAATAAGTTCTTTTTCGTCCTGTCCACAGATTACCAGGTTTTCAACCTGAAGATCACCTTTGCCGCAGCACATCTTGGTCTGTACAAGCTGCACACGTCTGAAAGCACGGTGAATATCTGCGTACGGAATATAACTTACCTTTAATCTTACTTTGAAAAACAGGCATGTTTCGCCAAGGGTAACGTTTCCTATCTCACGTCCTGTTTTATACTCAGCAGCAAGGATTTCTTCTGCAACTGCTGATGCAAGCGGATTGAATTTCATAATTTTTTCCCCTTTCTTTATTAAAATCAGGCAATTTCAACTCTTATCATATTGGTATTGCCCGGAACATCAAGCGGCACTCCTGCGCTGATTACAACCTTGTCTCCTTCTCTGACAAGTCCGGCTTTTTTAGCCTCTTCCACACATTTGTAGATGAGAATTTCAACATTGGTTGCGTTGCCGCAAAGCAGAGGCTCCACGCCCCACTGCATCGATGCCTGATGATAAGCCTTAGGCTCAGGTGTGGCAGCAATAATCTTTATCGGCGGTCTGAACTTGCTCATTCTTGTGGCAGTATAACCTGTCTTGGTGATGGCCATAATCGCCTCTGCCTGAATATCCTTGGCCAGAGTGCATGCAGCATGTCCCACAGCATTGGTTGTATCTTCTGCGTCCATTTCGTGCCATACATTATTGCCAGGAATGAAACGCGGGTCATCGTTTTCGGCCTGACGTGCAATCTTAGCCATAGCTGCAACAGCTTCCACAGGGTATTCACCCATTGCACTTTCACCTGAAAGCATTACCGCAGAAGTGCCGTCAAATACAGCGTTTGCAACGTCTGTGATTTCAGCTCTTGTAGGTACAGGACTGCTTATCATGGACTCAAGCATGTGGGTTGCAGTAATTACAATCTTGCCGCTCTGCTGGCAGCGCTTGATAAAACGCTTCTGAATGCCCGGAAGTCTTTCAAAATCAACTTCAACACCCATGTCTCCTCTCGCAACCATAATACCGTCAGAAAGATCGAGGATTTCTTCAAAGTTCTCGATACCTTCCAGATTTTCTATCTTTGAAATTATTTTAATCTTGCTGCCCCCGTTCACATCAAGGAACTTGCGGAGTGCTTCCACATCCGCAGCCTTTCTTACGAAAGATGCAGCAACATAGTCAACATCCTTTTCAATACCGAAGAGCAGGTCTTCCTTGTCCTTCTGGCTGAGGTATTCCATATCAAGTGCAATCATAGGAATATTGATTCCCTTGTGATTGCTCACCTGACCGCCTGTAACCACCTTGCATCTGATTTCAGTTTCTGTAGTGTACAGCACAGTCAGTCTGATTTTGCCGTCATCAATGAGGACAGTGTCTCCCGCCTTCAGTTCTGCCGGCAGGTTCTTATATGTGATGCAGCAAATCTTCTCATTGCCGAGGATATTTTCTGTGGTAAGTGTAAACTCCTGCCCTTCCTCCAGCACAACTCTGCCGCCTTCGAAATCTCCTGTTCTGATTTCAGGTCCCTTAGTATCCAGCATTACTGCTGCCGCAACACCGATTTTGTCGCGGACTTTACGGAATGTGTCAATTGTCTTGCCGTGGCCTTCGTGAGTTCCGTGGGAGAAATTCAGTCGCGCCACGTTCATACCTGCATAGAGCATCGCTTCCATTACTTCTTCACTTGCGGAAGCAGGTCCAAGTGTACAAACTATTTTAGTTCTTCTCATAAAAACATTTACCTTTCTCTGTTTTTTCGTCTTTTCTCTCCATTTCTCATTAACGCTACCATTATATCCCTTTCCATATACTTTTAGCAAGTGCAAAAATTGTGCAAACAAAACACTTGATATTTTAAAAAAAAGATTTTAAAATTATAATGGGTATTAGTAGTTTTATTTTTGAAACCTTTAATATTATATACACACACCAGGAGGAAAAAAATCATGGCTTTAGACCAGAATTTAAAAGAAAGATTAAGAAGTGATCGTGCAGAAGCTCTTATCACTACTGCTGAAGAAGCTGCAAAGCTCATCAAAGACGGCATGGTAGTAGGTGTGAGCGGTTTCACACCATCCGGTTATCCTAAGGCAGTTCCTGTTGCCCTTGCTGAAAGAGCAAACAACGGAGACAAGTTCCAGATTGACCTTTATTCAGGTGCATCCCTTGGTCCTGAAATCGACACAATGATGGTTGAAGCAGGCATCATCAAGAAGAGACTCCCTTACCACACAAACCCTACAATCAGAAAGGCAATCAACGCAGGACAGGTTCAGTACATCGACATGCACCTTTCCCAGTCACCTCAGTATGTAAACATGGGCTTCCTTCCTAAGCCTGAAGTTGCAATCGTTGAAGCTATTGCAATCACTGAAGAAGGTAACCTTATCCTTACAACTGCAGTAGGCAACACTCCTACTTTCGTAAAGCATGCTGACACAGTAATCGTTGAAATTGCAATGAAGAAGCCAATGGCTCTGGAAGGCATGCACGATATCTATATCACAGAAAACCCACCACACCGCAAACCAATCAACATCTGCAAGGCAGACGACAGAATCGGTACTACTTACGTAGAATGCGGCTGGGACAAGATCAAGGCAATCGTAATCTCTGATTACATTGACAAGACAAGACCTCTTGCTGAAGTTACAGAAACAGAAAAGAAAATTTCCGACAACATTCTTAAATTCCTGGCAAACGAAGTTGCTGAAGGCCGTCTCGGCAAATCACTTCTTCCGATCCAGTCCGGTGTAGGTTCCGTAGCAAACGCTGTTCTCTACGGTCTCTGCGAATCCGAATACGAAAACCTGACTTGCTACACAGAAGTAATTCAGGACTCCATGCTCGACCTCATCAGATGCGGTAAAGCTCTCAAGGCTTCCACAACTTCCATCTCACCTTCACCTGAAGGCCAGATCAAGTTCTTCGAAGACATCGAATTCTTCAAGGACAAGATTATCTTCAGACCTGAAGAAATCTCCAACAACCCTGAAGTTGCAAGAAGACTCAGCGTTATCGCAATGAACACTGCTCTCGAAGTTGACATCTACGGTAACGTAAACTCCACTCACGTTCAGGGCAAGAAGATTATGAACGGTATCGGCGGCTCCGGAGACTTCTCCAGAAACGCAGGCATCTCCATCTTCACAACATCCTCCATTGCAAAGGAAGGCTTAATCTCCTCCATCGTTCCAATGTGTCCTCACGTAGACCACACTGAACACGAAGTAATGGTAATCGTAACAGAACAGGGCTACGCTGACTTAAGAGGCCTTTCCCCTAAGGAAAGAGCAGTTAAGATCATCGAAAACTGTGCTCACCCTGATTACAAGGATATGCTCATGGACTACTTCAACAGAGCATGTGCAGAAGCACCTTGCCAGACTCCACACATCCTGGACGAAGCTTTATCATGGCACTCCAGATTCGAAAAGACTGGCAGCATGAAATAGTTGTCTTAAACTGAACAAAAAACACTTATCCCCCGGAGCGGAATGCTTCCGGGGGATTGTTGTATACTAAAGGATTTTATCTAATTGTTTTATAAGAGCAGGTAATTCTTCAAACACCACATCTGCAATAATGTTCCAGTTTGTTCCATCATAGTCATGAACCAACCGGTGTCTTAAACCTGAAATCATAGCCCATGTAATATCATTATGCGCCTCTTTATATTCAGAAGAAAGCAGATAAGCATGTTCTCCGATATTGTATAATGGTGTAGTTACCAGCCACTGAAGAGAGAAATCATTAAGCAAATGATCTTTTGTGATGCCCTTTTCTTCAATGTACCCAAGCAGTTTAGATGAATATTCATATATTTTCTGTATCCTCTGCTGGTCGGAATACTTCATGCAACCAATCTCCTTTCTTTCATAATTCTGTCATAAAAAATACTGTCCTGATTCACTTCATGGATTTCAAAAACATCCACAGCACATCCAAATGCCTCACGCAGTTCTTCTGCAAAAGCAAAAATAAGCGTTTTCTTAAATGAATCTCCCCCAAACACAAGAAAATCCAAATCGCTGTCTTCGGTTGCCTCCCCTCTGGCGTAAGAACCGAATAAATAAACTGCTTCAACATTATATTTCAAAGCAATTGGTTTGACGATTTCAGTTATATTCTCTAATGTAAGTACTCTTTTTTTCACAATCTCACCCTCTTTCTTTTTCATTATTTTATCCAATTGTACCATTGAAGTCAATATTATAATACATAGGTTAGCAGATTTCTATTACCCCTACACTGTTCTCAAAAAATTTCACTATTTTTTCACTGTTTTTTATTAATTTTGCCTACTAAAAAACGCACAACCCTTGCAAATTGTGCGTTTCAAACTGTTTAAAATACTGCTGCCGCTGTTCTTAACAGCATAAAAATAAAGATTAATTCCACCAGGCAGAGCAATCCGAAATAAAAAATATTGAACTTGCTTTTTTCTTCGCTGCATCTTCTTCTGGCATCAGGAATGAAAATCAGGCCACATACTATTATTGTGGCATGCTGGCACATATCGCTGTAAACAGGCTGGCCGATTTTATTGAAATACATCATACCTGCGACGAAAACCACACATAAGATGCAGTAAATTATATTAGCTGAATTTTTCAATTTTTCAGTTCTCCTTTTATGTATTATCTCCCGAACCAGTATTTTCTTCTCTTCTGGCTGGCATTTTTGTATTCGATGCACTCTGCCGGGCAGCCGCAGATGCATGCCATGCAGTGTGTGCAGTTGCCGCCCCATACAGGCTTGCCGTTTACCAGACTGACATTATTGAGCGGGCAAAGGTCAACACACTTGCCGCAGGAAATACAGTCTTTTTCGAGATGGAAACCTTTGTCCTTTACGATGAATGTAAAGAAAACCTTGTTTACAAGCGTGCTCATTAACATGCCGAAAGGCATGATTTTTTCTTCGATGGTCTCTCCTGCTGCGATTGCTTTCACCGCCGATTTAACAGGGCGCATCGCAGCATTTACAATCCTTGCAGACTCTTCCTTGTCCGGTACATTGAACATGCCTATGTAATTTTCAGGCATCACCACGGTTTTAAGGCCGCGGTATTTCATACCGATTTCATCGCAGAGTTTCTTTGCAAATGCCTGGGCGCCGCCTGTGCTGTCACCGCATGTCAGTACGAAATACATGTTGTCGTTGCCATCAAAACGTGCAGTTCTCAGCCATTCTTCAACTACCAGAGGTACCCGCCACGCATAGGTCGGACATACAAGCACGTAAGGCTTGCCGGAGACAAAGTCCCCGGCAATACCGTCTTTCATATAATTGTTAATTGAGATAAGTTCATCGCCGAGTCCTTCAGCGATTACTTCAGCCACATACTGGCTGTTACCTGTTCCACTGAAATACAGTACCATTACTCATGCCACTTCCATTCCGTAACTTCAGGAAGGTCCTGACCGTATTCAGCAATATAGTTCTTATGCTTAACAAGCAGGTCGTTCATTTCCTGGTTCAGGTGGCCGGCAATATCGCCAAGCTGAGGCAGCTGTTTGAGAGCTTCCTTAACAAGGCTGAATCTGTCGATATGATTCTGAACTCTCATGTCGAATGCTGTAGTAATTGTACCTTCTTCCTGATAACCGTGTACGAAGAAGTTCTTTTCGTTGGTTCTGCCCTGAGTCAGTTCGTGAATTAACTTAGGATAGCCGTGGAAAGCGAATACAACCGGTTTGTCCTTGGTGAACAGCAGGTCGAATTCTTCGTCTGTCAGGCCGTGAGGATGAAGCAGATGTGATTCCATCTTCATCAGGTCTACAACGTTGATGAAACGGATCTTGATTCCAGGAATGTTGTCGCGGAGAATTGTAGTTGCAGCAAGAGCTTCAACTGTAGGTGTATCACCGCAGCAAGCCATTACGATGTCAGGTTCTGCGCCCTGGTCGTTACTTGCCCATTTCCAGATGCCGATACCCTGAGTGCAGTGCGTAACAGCCTGGTCCATTGTGAGCCACTGCATGCTAGGATGTTTGGATGTAACCATTACATTGACATAATTCTTGCTCTTGATGCAGTGGTCGAAGCATGAAAGCAGACAGTTTGCATCAGGCGGCAGGTACATGCGGACAACGTCTGCTTTTTTGTTTGCAACGTGATCCAGGAAACCTGGGTCCTGATGAGTATAACCATTGTGGTCCTGCTGCCATACGTTGGAAGAAAGGATAAGATTGAGTGATGCAATCTTCTGTCTCCAAGGCAGCTGGTTGCAGACTTTGAGCCATTTTGCGTGCTGTGCAACCATTGAGTCAACTACTCTTATGAAGGATTCGTAACTTGCAAAGAAACCATGACGTCCTGTGAGCAGGTAACCTTCCAGCCAGCCTTCACACATGTGTTCAGACAGGTAGGAGTCCATGATGCGTCCGTCAATTGCCAGGTCTTCATCACCTTCAATCATTTCAGCATTGAATGCTCTCTTTTCAACTTCAAAGGCCTTGTACAGTCTGTTGGACTTGGTTTCGTCCGGACCAAAAACTCTGAAGTTCTTGCTTTCTTTATTTAAAACGAATAAATCTCTTACGTATCCGCCAAGTTCCAGCATGTCCTGAGCCTTTACGCTGCCAGGGTATGGCACGTCAACTGCGTATTTTTTAAAGTCAGGGGTTCTCAGGTCACGGAGGAGCTTGCCGCCGTTGGCATGAGGGTTGGCACTGATTCTTCTGTCACCTTCTGGTGCCAGCTCTCTCAGTTCTGGAATCAGCTTATAGTCATCGCCGAAAAGTTCTTCAGGTCTGTAGCTTCTGAGCCATTCTTCAAGCTGTGCCAGATGCTCTTCTTTTTCCATGGAAATAGGAACCTGATGTGCTCTGAAAGTACCTTCGATAGGCTTGCCGTCAACAACCTTAGGACCGGTCCAGCCCTTAGGAGTTTCAAGAACAATCATCGGCCAGAAAGGTCTTTCTGTGCATCCTTCTTCTCTCGCCTTGCGCTGGATTTCCTTGATTTCTTCGATACACTTGTCTACAGCCTCAGCCATTTCTCTGTGAATCTTTTCAGGATCGTCGCCCTTTACGAAGTAAGGTGTCCAGCCGCAGCCCTTGAAGAACCATTCCTGTTCCTGACGGGAAATTCTCGCAAAAACAGTAGGGTTTGCAATCTTGTAGCCGTTAAGGTCAAGAATCGGCAGAACTGCACCGTCTCTTGCAGCGTTAAGGAATTTATTTGAGTGCCATGCAGTCGCCAGCGGGCCGGTTTCAGCTTCGCCGTCGCCTACAATACATGTTGCAATGAGGTCAGGATTATCAAAAACTGCACCGAATGAGTGCGCCAGTGAATAGCCAAGCTCGCCGCCTTCGTTGATGGAACCAGGAGTTTCAGGTGCCACATGGCTGCTTACGCCGCCAGGGAAGGAGAACTGCTTGCAGAGTCTGGTCATGCCTTCCTTATCCAGGCCTACATTCGGATATACTTCGCTGTATGTGCCTTCAAGATAAGCGTTGGAAACGAAGAAGTTTCCGCCATGACCCGGACCTGAAATGAGAATCATATCAAGGTCATATTTTTTGATTGCTCTGTTCATGTGAGCATATACAAAGTTCTGGCCGGGAACTGTGCCCCAGTGGCCTACGATTTTTTTCTTGATGTGTTCCTTTTTCAGAGGCTCTCTGAGCAAAGGATTTTCCAGAAGATAAAGCTGCGCTGCTGAAAGGTAATTGGCAGCACGGAAATAAGCATCAAGCTTTTTTAAATACTCTTCTGATAAAAAAGTTCTGTCGTTCATTGATAAAACCTCCTTTATTTTTAGTAGAAAGTTGCCACCTCTTCTTCCAGGGGCTCACATTTTTCTACTTTGATTACGTGGAAAACAGGTCCTACGCTTTCGTACATCTTGCTGTACTCTCTTCTGACTTCAGCTACCATGTCAACCCAGCCGCCGTGTTCCAGGCTCTGACTTTCTGGATACTTGGCAACCAGACCGCCGAACTGGATGTCCTCAACACAGCATGTCATAATATGACGTCCGATTACGAACTCATCGTCACCAAGTCCGCCGCCCAGAAGGCTGCGGCCCTTGAAGTGAAGAGTCTTTCCGTAATATTTTTCTTCTTCGTCGTTCATATCGCTGTACCAGATTGCGTAGTCCTTGTCCTCGATTTCGACAACCGGCGCGTTCAGGTCAAATGGCAGCGGGTCTTCAATATTGTCAATTTCAATATTGTTCGGACCGTATTCATAAATGATATCGCAGCGGCGGTTAACAGCGCGGACGATTTTGTGGAAAGGCATTTTGTCCATTTCCTTTGTAAAGTGTTTGAAAACAATGGTTTCTGTGGATTTAAGCTTATCGAAAACCAGGTTTCTCATGTTTGCATTGTACATTTCAAACGTCTGAGCATCAGCAAAAGTCATTTCCTGATAAACTGTCCATCCCTGAGGCATGTTGTTGTACAGAGCATCAAGTACCCACATTCCGTTGAATTCAACCACTACCTTTTCGCAGTTTGTATCAAACTGAAGCTGTTCAAGGTATGCTCCGGTGAGCTGTTCCTCGTCTTCCACTCTTACGATTTTTACGTTGGAAGAAGCAAATTTTACAGGTTCAAACTCAATCTCCCCTTCTTCGCAGACCAGAAGCAGAGTACGCTGACCATCGTTGAAAGCAGGGTCTTCCAGAGTTTCCTGAATAAAAGTGCTCTTGCCCGCATCTATGAAACCTGTAAAAAGGTATACAGGTATTTCTCTTACTTGCATGTTGTTTTCCTCCTACAGTTCGAAAGCAGCGTAAATCTTTTCGCGGTCGATATCTGCACCGATTACGCAGATTCTGCCTGTGATTCCTGCGCTGCCGATTCTTACATCAGGTTCGCCAGGTACATAGTCGAAGTGAATCCACTGGCCGTCCTGACCTTCTACGATACCCTTTGCACGGAGAACGAAACCGTATTCGTGTTCATCTTCAAGGGCTGCAAGAATTTCAGCAATCTTTTCCATTGAGAACTTTTTAGTTGTTTCAATACCGATGCTGTCGAACACTTCGTCTGCATGGTGGTGTCCTTCGTGGCCATGGTCATGACCGCAGCAACAGTGTCCGTCGTGATCGTGGTGATGATGCTCGTGTCCGTGATGATGATCGTGACCACAGCAGCATTCACCGTATTCATGGTCATGATGATGATGTTCATGTTCTTCATGATCATGATGACCGCAGCAGCATTCTTCATCGTGGTCATGATGGTGATGGTCGTGGCCGCAGCAACATTCTTCATCGTGGTCATGATGATGGTGGTGATGCTCATGATGGTGATGTTCATGTTCTTCTTCGAGCATGTGGAGAGCATCCGCAATTGTGTCCTTGTTTTCCATAGCCGCAAGAATCTGCTTGCCGTCCAGAGCATCCCAGTCAGTTGTGATTACTGTCGCGTGTTCGTTGTGTTCTCTGATAAGTGCCACAACCTTTTCAAGTTTTTCTTCGTCCATATCCTTAGTGTGGCTGAGGATAACAGAACTTGCGTGTTCTACCTGGTTGTTGTAGAATTCGCCGAAGTTCTTCATGTATATTTTTGCTTTCTTGGCATCCACAACTGTTGTGAAGCCGTTAAGCTGCACATCATCAAGTTCAAGATTTTCAACGGCCTGAATAATGTCGCTGAGCTTGCCGACTCCTGATGGTTCGATTAAAATTCTGTCAGGATGGAACTGCTCGAGAACCTGTCCCAGAGCCTTTCCGAAGTCTCCTACCAGACTGCAGCAGATGCAGCCGGAATTCATTTCATTGATTTCAACGCCTGCGTCTTTAAGGAATCCGCCATCGATGCCGATTTCGCCGAATTCGTTTTCGATTAAAACGATCTGTTCGCCTTCGTATGCTTCTTCAATTAATTTTTTGATTAAAGTAGTTTTGCCGGCTCCTAAAAAGCCTGAAAAAATATCAACTTTTGTCATTTGTATTTCCATCTCTTTTCTTTAAAAATTTTTAAAATATTGAATAATATATTTTACCACAAATAAATTAAAAATTCAAACGTGTCAACTACATTATCTTGTGGTATTATATAATAAATTTGATGAAAAGGAGAATTTACCATGGCGATTGACAGAAAATCAAGAGAATATGTAATCTGCCCTTGCCGCAATGTGACAAGAGGCGAAGTTGAAGATATTATCCGTGAAAAAAAATTATTTGATATCAAGGAAGTTATCGAGGCAGCAAATGTGGGCAACAAATGCGGCGGCTGCAGAGGCGACATTTATCAGATGATTGACGAAATCAAGGCTGAATTTGAATAAACTCCGGAAAAGAGGACTTACGTTATGGACATGAACAATTTTTACTACAAAGTAGACAAATTTTTTGAAGAAAAAAAGGCTGCAGAAGCAGAGCAGTTCATGAAAGATACACTGGCTCAGGCTGAAGCAGAATGCGATGCCGGTGCTGTAATTACAGTCTGCAACGAACTTGGCGGCTACTACCGCGCAACGTCACGGTACGCAGAAGGCATTGAACTTTACGAAAAAGCTCTTAAAATAATGAACGAGATGGGGCTTGGCAGCAGTGAACACTACGGCACCACTCTTGTCAACTATGCAACCACATACACCATGGCGGGCGATATTATCAAGGCACTCAACCTTTATACTGAAGCTGCCGAAATTTATGGTGCGGCAGGTCTTGGAGGAGATTACCGTCTGGCAGCACTTTTCAACAATATGAGTTACATATGCCAGGACCTTCAGGACTGGCCTCAGGCGCAGGAATACCTGGAAAAAGCGCTTTTCATACTGAAGAGCCAGCCTGACAGCGAAATCGAAGTTGCCATTGCAAACACCAACCTTGCCGGAGTATACCTGGCAATGGATCTGGTTGATGAAGCCAAGGTGACCATCAAAAAAGCGCTGGATATCTTTATCACAGAATCCGGCACCAGCGATGTCCACTATGCAGGTGCTGTCTGCACCCTGGGCGAAATTTACTTTAAAGAAAACACTTTCGACAAAGCCCTTGCCCTTTTCAGGGAAGCTCTCAGTCTGACAGAACGCGATTATGGCACTGAAAACCTGAGCTACGCAATACTCTGTGAAAACGCAGGCGTCTGCCTGAAAGAAATGGGACAGGATGATGAAGCTGAGCAGTACAACGCAAAGGCTGCCGCAATCAAAGAAAGGATTTCTTTATGATGAAAGGCCTTGGACTTTCAAAAAAATATTACGAAGAATACGGACGCAGAATGATTATGGAAACTGTGCCTGACCTGGCTGACCGCGCTGCGGCCGGCCTGGCTGGTGACGGTTCACAGTGCTACGGGTTTGATGATGAGATTTCCCGGGACCATGATTTTGCGCCCGGTTTTTGTATCTGGCTGACTGATGATGATTTCCGCCTGTACGGTCAGGCTCTCCAGGAAACATATGACAGACTGCCATCTGAGTTCATGGGACTCAGCCGCAGACCATCCGATGCATCCGGCCGTCTTGGAGTCCGCAGAATCAGCAGTTTTTACAGTGAATACACCGGTTGTCCTGCAGGTCCTGTCTCCAATGAACAGTGGCTCATGTGTCCTGAAACTGCACTGGCAGCCTGCACAAACGGTGAAGTTTTCTATGATCCTTCCGGTGAATTCAGCCGGATCCGCAGCAGGATTACGGAGTTTTATCCTGAAGATGTACTGCGGAAAAAGATTGCAGCCCGCGCCGCTGTCATGGCCCAGGCCGGCCAGTACAACCTCCCCCGCTGCCTGAAGCGTGGTGACCAGGTTGCCGCTTCACTTGCCTGTGCACGTTTTACGGAGGCTGCACTTTCAATGATTCACCTTCTGAACCGCCGTTACATGCCATTCTACAAATGGGCATTCAGAAGTGCTCAGAGCCTGACAAAGCTCAGACACTTACCTGCTCACATTGAGGAACTTTGCCGCACTCTGAACCCGGACACTGCAGAAAAAATCTGTGCTGAAATTGCGTCTGAACTGCGGCTGCAAGGATTCTCTGCGAGTCAGAGTGCTTTTCTGCAGGACCACCTGCCTGACATTATGTCCGGCATTGAAGACCCTGTAATTGCAGCACTTACGCCTATGGCGGACTTTAACTTCTAGGAGGTTTTTATGAGACCTGAAATAAAAAATACCATTGAAAATATAATAAACACCGAATGGGAAATGTTCCAGAAAGTGGACAATATTGGAGGCAGAGCGTCATGTCAGGATGATTTTGAGACCTTCTTCATCATGCGCGCCAGTCAGTACGGCAGCTGGTCCGAAGAAATGGTGGAATGCTATGCAAAGTTTGCCGAAAAATGCCAACGCTCCGGACGTAACCTGCTGACCGAAAAATATGCCCGCATGATGGAATTCACCCACCCTGATTATTACAAAAAAAATATTGCCCCGGCGCTTCCGCCAGTGCCAGAGGCAAACAAAGTTCTCATTGATAAAATTGTAAAAGCAATGATCGGCTGGGAAACTGAATTTGCCGCCCGTTATCCTAAGATTTCCGGTGCAGGCCGGCCTGTTACTAGCGAAGGTGATGCCAGTGGTTTCACTTCAATGGAAACCTATGCCCGTGGTGAGCTTGCTACCTACCCTGCTGAGCTGCTCAGGCTCTATTCAGATTATGTGGACCTGCTCACCGCTGAAGGCAGATCACTTTCCCTTCTGAATCAGCAGATAATGGTTAAACTCTACGACTACGATACTATAGAAGAAGCAGAAGCCAGCCTCTGACAGGCCGGCTTCTTTTATTTTATGATTACACTCCAGGCTTCCTTCAGCCGCTCAAAGCTCCATGCTGCATTGGCTGGCGAGGTTGACGGCAGGCATACTGCAGGAATATCAACTGCCTTTGCCTGATATTTTCTGTAAAACTTTTCGGCTGTTCTGCCATTTATAAAAATCTTCTGAATCTTTGATTTTTCAAGTATTTCCGACAAATCGTTAGGGACTGCATTTTTAATTGAACTGTCGGAACTTCCCACTATATCACATGACTCAATAACATCCCAGACAGCCATATGATTACGGAGAGCCAGCGCAATTTTTTCCTCACGTGTCTGAGGCCGTGCCTCACCAAAAATCTCAGCAATCATGGGCCAGAAACGATTCTGCGGATGACCGTAAAAGAACTTGTTTTCCTGAGATTTCACTGAAGGGAAACTGCCCAGAATCAGTATTTCAGAATTTTCATCATATAAAGGGATAAACGGATAATCTCTCATACTTACACACCTGCTATTTTGAAATAAATGGTAAAATTGTAACTTTTGCTTTACAATATGGTACCATTATATCTATAACTTGCTTATAATAATTTTCTTCAAATTTAAATTCAATAATATTTTTACACTTGCGTAATTGTTTCATTGAATTTCTTTTCGTAGGTAACACTACAGGTGAAAAGTATAGCGAGTAAAACCTACCACCTTTTCCTCTGCCTGAATAAGTCACGCCCCAATCATTTATATTTTCCCAAGTAAAATGGATAATTTCCTTTTTGAAAAGATTCTTTTCATATACTCCATCATAGTCAATAATGATTTTATGGCCATAGCATTCTGCAAACAAAGGTATAAAAACTGAAGAAATAAAAATTATCCATATAGAAATAAAAATAAGATTTGGTACATTTAAATCTGTGCTGAAACAAACAGCGAAAAAAACTGTCAGGCCAGCAAAAAACATTACAGCAAATATAATAGCGGGTATAATCCACTGATACGCTTTATGCTCAATATACAATTTGTTCTGTTCAAAATAAATTTTCATTTTTCCATTCCTTATTTCACAAACTTGCTTTCCCACTTGTCGCCGCGGTAACGCCATACAAAGAATATCCCTCTGAATACCCAATCCACAAACATTGCCAGCCATGTGCCGATAACGCCCAGCCCGAAAAACTGTGCGAACAGATAGCCGCATCCGATACGGAAAATCCACATGGAAGATACCGCAACAACCATAACGTACGAAGTATCCCCTGCTCCTTTAAGCGCCTGCGGCAGAGTAAAGGCCGCCGGCCAGAGCACAATTCCGATAGCGCCGTGAAGCCAGAGAATTATCATGGCCAGTCTGGCCGCCTCATCGGAAACATTGTATAAATCAACAATAAATGACTGAACTGTAAATAAAAACAGGTTCCACACACATGTCAGCCCGTATGCCCACTTCATCAGTTTTTTGGTGTAGAAACGGGCATTTTCAAAATCCATTGCACCGGTACACTGGCTTACTACTGTAATCATGGCCATTCCGATTGATGAAGCCACCAGATTCTGAAGAACTCCTACACTGTTGGCAATTGCATTGGCAGCAATCGATGCAGTTCCGAAGGTAGAAACCAGACTCAGCAGCATAACTTTGCCAAGCTGGAACAGGCTTCCTTCGATACTGCTTGGCACGCCGACCTTTAAAATGCGTCCGACCATGCCTCCGTTGAATTTATACCGCTGCCCGCGGGCAAGATGCACATCCAGCTGAGGATTCATCAGCAGTACAACTGCTGCACCGGCAGCCACTACACGTGAAATAATCGTTGGAATTGCAACACCTTCCACACCCATTCCGAAGCCAAAAATGCAGAGAGCATTACCGCCGACATTGATCAGGTTCATCAGAAGAGAAATCTTCATTGAAACCGATGAATTGCCCATCACGCGGAAAATTGCCGCACCGGCGCTGTAAAGTGCCATAAAAGGAATGGATGCTTCCACGATAATAAAGTATGTATTGGCATAATTCTCCACGTCCTCTTCGATCTGGCCGAACAGACCTCCAAGCACCAGATTCTTACCCACATAAAGTACAGCAGTAACGCCAAGAGCCAGCAGAACAACGAAAACCAGCAGCTGCTGCGCTGCATCCCTTGCCTTGGTCAGGTCACGCCGTCCCAGAAACTGTCCGCAGACTACTGCTCCCCCTGTTGCCAGAGCATTAAGAGCAAAAATAAGCAGCACATTCACCGAGTCCACAAGGGAAACTGCAGAAACTGCCGCTTCCCCTACGCTGGCAACCATAAGGGAATCTGCCAGCCCCACCGCCACACTGAGGAACTGCTCGATGATAAGGGGAATTATGAGAGCCACAAGGGCTTTGTCCGAAAATGTTACTTTGTTCATTTTCTCACCTAAAAAGCAATGCCCGGAGTTTCCCCCGGGCACAAATCATTACATAATATTAGTTAATTAAGAAGCCTGCAACTACGAAACATAACGCTGACAGAACTGCGCCCAGAATACCGAACGGAGCCTGTGTTACAGCGTGGTCGAAGTTGTTGCAGCCTGTTGCCGCGGAAGTGATTACGGTAGCATCTGAATAGAAACAGATATGTGAACCGAAAACGCCTGCACTGAGAACTGCGGAAACAGCCAGTGTAACGTCGCATCCTGTCTGCTGAGCAAGAGGAATAACGATAGGTAATGCAATGATATACATACCCCAGTTAGTACCTGTGATGAACTCAGTAATTGACAGAGCAATAAATACAACCAGCGGAACAAATTCAGGTGTAAGCACCTTTGTAGCAGAAGTAATGACGAAATATGTAAAATGAATCTGATCATTAACAGCTGCAAATAAGAAAGCAAGTACCATAAGTAACAGCGGCATAATCATGTTCTTGAAACCTTCAAGGCAGATATCTGTAAATTCTTCGGCTGTAACAACGCCCTGTGCAAGGTAAAACACAAACATAAATGCCAGTGTGAATAGCACGCCCATTGACATTTCCAAATCAAAGAATACAGTGGAGCCTACCAGAACAAGAATTGGTACAAAAAGATTGTACATTTTAGGGTTAGTTGGTACGATATTGGTTTTTCCTGACTTGATATCAATCTTTTCACTTCCCGGAGGCGCAAGCGGTCCGCCCTGCGCAACTCTGTGGAATGCTTCTTTCATCGGTCCGAATACAGGAATAACGCCCATGATAACCAGTGGAACGATAATAGCAGCAATCCATCCGTAGAAGTTGAAAGGTATTGTCTTTATAAAGTATAACAGCCCGTCTCCCTCAGTCGCCCATCCGCTTGTTTCCAGAATTCTTGAACAGAATACTGCCCATGTGGAAATCGGAATAATTACGCAAAGAGGCGCAGCTGTGGAGTCAACAATATAAGCCAGGAACTCTCTCGGAACTTTATGCTTATCAGTAAGGTTTGTCATGCAGGAACCAACTGTCAGTGAATTAAGGTAGTCATCAATGAAAATAACGATACCAAGAATCCATGTCCAGATCAGTGCACTGTTTCTTGACTTAGCCTTTGTAGCGACCCATTCGCCGAAAGCAAAAGCTCCTCCGGACTTTTCGATAAGGGCAATAATGCTGCCCATAAGTCCGCAAACAATAATAAGCCAAGCGATATCTTCATCCATCATAACGCCAAGAATTCCTTCGCTGAAATTGGTGAAGATATTCAGGAACCAGTTGCCGCCGCCCATGGTTGATGGTTTGGAAACCATAATATAACCGATGAGTGATGCTAAAACCAGCGCTTCAATAATTCTCTTTGTAGCAAAGATATAAATAATAAGAAACGCAGCAGGGATAAGAGCGAATGCTCCGAAGTCCTCGGTTTCAGCCGGCATAAAACTTGATAAAACCATAGTAGCAATAAGAACTATCGCGATTATTAAGAGAACCCTTCTTCCTTCAAAGGAAGCCTTCTCATTTGCAAGACGTTTGAACAAATATCATCTCTCCTCTCCAGGGGTATTTTGGGTATATACACGAGACCCTAGAGCCCGTGTCATTGCATGCATTCCGGACAGTTTCGGGGATGCCGGAAACAGCAAGACCTATTATAGCAAATAAATCCTGAAATGCAACTTAAAATTTGCATTTTTATGAATTTATTTTCATAGTCACATTTTACTGCGCAAAAGTAAATTTTGCAATAATTATTATTGCGAAATTGGTCAAAATTTACAGAAAATTGAGACGGATTACGGTTACAAAAAAGTTTTTAAAAAAAAATTAAAAAAGGTGTTGACAACTTTCGATTCTTTTGGTAATATAACTCTTGCAGTCGCGCAAAGCGATTGAACATGGCGGTGTAGCTTAGTTGGCTAGAGCGTCCGGTTCATACCCGGAAGGTCGGTGGTTCGACTCCACTCGCCGCTACCATTTTTATTTTTAGGAAAGTTATGTGGGGGCTTAGCTCAGCTGGGAGAGCATCTGCCTTACAAGCAGGGGGTCACAGGTTCGAGCCCTGTAGCCCCCACCATAATGCGGCCTGGTAGTTCAGTTGGTTAGAATGCCAGCCTGTCACGCTGGAGGTCGACGGTTCGAGCCCGTTCCAGGTCGCCAACCCTTAATAAAATTTTAGCCTTAACAAGGCGCTACAAGTATGGTGGGTATCGTCAAGTGGTTAAGACCCAGGGTTGTGGCTCCTGTATACGTGGGTTCGAATCCCACTACCCACCCCATAAAAATTTAAAACGACATTGGGGTATCGCCAAGCGGTAAGGCAACGGATTCTGATTCCGTCATGCGAAGGTTCGAATCCTTCTACCCTAGCCAATCGTACAGCTTTACTGATTCGTCGGGAAAGCTGTAAAAATCTCAATGGCGACATAGCCAAGTGGTAAGGCAGAGTTCTGCAAAACCTTTATTCCCCGGTTCAAATCCGGGTGTCGCCTCCATTAAAAACACATCCCCGCGTCAAACGCGGGGTTGTTCTCTTTACGGGCATAGCCCGTGTTCCTCGCGTTACGCGTACAACGCGTAAGTTGATCTGCCAACCGCGTGTGTT